>NZ_JBFAMT010000055.1:0-61797 GCF_040656635.1 Actinosynnema sp. NPDC049800
TTCCCGCCAGGCCTGCCCGGCTTTGGCCTGCCTGGGGTGCCCGTAAGGGCCCCATGTCAAATCGAGCCGAACGAGACCACCACCGCCCCGCCCAAACCCAACCCACACAACCCAGCCAACCGGCCCCACCCCACCCAAGCCGCTAGCCGCTAGCCGCTAGCCGCTAAGCGCTCATCCTCCAATGCACCACGTACCCAGCCGCCTCCGCCGCGATCAACGCGTCCAACTTGGCCAGGTTCGTCCGCCGGGACATCCGGAACGCCCGCCCCCGCCGCGCGTCCAACACCAACGGCACGACCTCCGGCGTCGCGCCCGGCAACGTGTCGGGCATCGCCTGCTGCAGGATCCGCAACCCGATGTTGGCCGCCTCCTGCGTCATCGGCGTCTCCTTGACGTACACCAACACCGCGGCTCGCGACCCGTCCGGCATCCGCAACCCCAAGTGCGGCCGGACCCGCAACGCCAGGTCACCCGTCCGCCACTTGGCCGCCGACGTGGGCACACCGGTCGCCCTGGTCGACCGCAACCACGGCAGGAACCCCTCCCGCAGCTCCTCGTACGCCCGAGGCTGCCCGGCCCGAGGCTGTCGGTGCGCCGCCTCGACCGCCTTGTCCAACTCCGCGGCCGGGTCGGGCGAGTTGGCCGCCCGCCTCATGGCGTCCCGCATCGGGTTGTAGAACCCGGCCACCCACTGCTCGGACGACAGGTAGATGCGCCGCTGCTCGGACACGATGCTGATCCGGCCACGCTGACCGCTCATGACGTACTCGGTGAAGGACAGGGCGGTGACGCTGATCGGCTCCACGACAAGCTCCCCTCGCACGCGCTCGAACTCGTGTTCGATTCTACCGAGGGGGTCCGACAATCCGGGGCCCGCGAACGGGGTATCCGCAGGTAGCACGCGATCGGCCTAGTCTCGAAGGCACACCCACCACCCGACCCACACCACTCGACCGCCCACACCCACCGCCGCCTAAGCTGCCGGCCGGGGGAAGGAGCAATCCGTGGGTGAACGACCGGACATCGACCTGACCAGGCCGAGCGCGGCCCGGGTGTACGACTACTACCTCGGCGGCGCGCACAACTTCGCCGTCGACCGCGAGATGGCCGAGCAGGCGATCTCGATGTGGCCGGAACTGCCGCTGATCATGCAGGCCAACCGGGCGTTCCTGCGCCGCGCCGTCCAGTTCTGCGTGAGCACGGGCGTGACCCAGTTCCTCGACCTCGGCTCCGGCATCCCGACCGTGGGCAACGTCCACGAGGTCGCCCGCGACGCCGACCCCACCGCACGCGTGGTCTACGTCGACAACGACCCGATCGCCGTGACCTACAGCCGCACGATCCTCGGCGACGACCCGCGGACCACCGTCGTCCAGGAAGACCTCCGCCACCCGGACGAGGTGCTCGCCGACCCGGTGGTCGCCCGCACGCTCGACTTCGACCAGCCGATCGCGGTGATGATGGTCGCGGTGCTGCACTTCGTCCAGGACGACCCGGCGAAGATCATCTCCGCCTACCGGGACGCCGTGCCGCCGGGCAGCTACCTGGTCATCTCGCACGCCACGCACGACGGCCAGGACACCCAGGCCGACGACCACACCGACCTGTACCGACGGCGCACCGCCACTCCGATGACCATGCGCTCCAAGCCCGAGGTCGAGGCGTTGTTCGAGGGCTACGAGCTGGTCGAGCCGGGCGTCGTGCACCTCCCGCTGTGGCGTCCGGCCTCGCCGGAAGACGTCGGCGAGCACCCGGAGCGCTTCGCCGGCCTCGCCGCCGTGGGCCGCAAGCTCTGACACCCGACACACAACGACACCCCCACACGACACCCCGACACGACGACACCCCCCGCCACCCCGACGCCCCCACAACTCGAACCCGACGAGTTCGCACCTTCGAGTGATCGAGCCCCACCGGCCATCACCGCTGTTGTAGTTTTGTGACCTGGCAGGTGCGGCTGCCACCGAGGCTCCTCCTGACCCGGATGGAGTGGGTGCCTCCAGAGCGCGTTCCCACGAGAACGTGTCCCGCGTGTCCGCCTCTTCCCCGGGGTTCGACGCCAGTGCGTTCGCGCGTCTGCGTGTTCGAGCAGTCGCGTGTTCACGCGTGGTCGAGCCCGTGGCGTCGACCGGGTGGCGTCCGCGGAGGTTCCTCGTGTCCACAAGCTCCCTGGCCAAGCGCTACTGGTGCACCGGCGAGACACCGAACATGGTGCGCAGGCAACGCGGCGGCGCCCAGCCCGACTCCCTCGTGCCCAGCGCCTGCCTGCCGGGCCAACGCCGGTTCGAGGCGTCGCTCCTGGCGGCGGCCAACCGCGCGATGGCGGGCATGCGCCGGCGTGGCGACTCCCTGCGGCCGACGGCCCTGGTGAGCCGCGTGCGGCCGGACGCGAAGGTGCTCGGCCTGCGGGTCCACGACGCCGCGCTGGACCAACTCCTGACCGAGGCCCTCCCGGTCGTCGCCGGCGACCGGGTCCGCGGCGTGCCCGGCCTGCGCGCGCACCCGCGGCGCAACCACCTCGACCTGCGTTCACCGGACGGCGAAGTGCGCCTCCTCGGCGTGACGCGGGAGCGCTGGCGTCGGGCCGTCGCCACGGGTCTGCCGGTCGACCTGGCCCTGACCGACCACCTCGACCCCCGCGAGTCCCAACCACCACCCGACGTGCCCGCCGACCTGATGAGCGGCGTGCTCCGCCGGCTGCCGCTGTGGCGCGGCGCCGCCTGGCTGGACGGCGTCGTCGTAGGCGACGTCCTGGAGCTGTACTGGCGAGGCGGCCCGCCGAGCGAGTCGGTCGCCGCGATCCTGGCCGGTTCCACGTGCGGCATCCCCGCGTCGGCGGCCGTCCCGTACCGCTTCCGCAACGCCGTGCGCGGCGTGGCCCTGTCCGCCGCCGACCCGCGAGCCGTGGCGAAGCCGGCCGAACCGGAGTGGGCGTGGGTCGGGTGGACCGCCGCCACCGCACCCGGCCCCGCCGTGGCCGAACGCGCGGTGCGCCCCACCGTCCACCCGCGCCCCGACCTGCCCGACGTGTGGGAGCAGCACGACATGCGGGAGGCGTTGGCGTTGCGCGACATCACCACCGTCTACCGGCTCCTGACGCACCACGGCGTGCCGCGCGACCGGATCGCCGCGCTGACCGGCCAACCGGACCACGACGTCGACCGGATCCTCTCCGGCGCCAAGGTCGAGTCCTACGACACCCTGACCGACATCGCCAACGGCCTCGGCATCCCACCGGGCTACATGGGCTTGGCGCACGACGAACCGACCGACCCCGAATCCCCGTGCGACTGCGCGAACTTGGACGAACGCGCGAAACGCGACCGCTTCCTCGCCCACGCCGCCCTCGTGACCGTCGGAACCACCACGACCTGGGGCTGCCAAGCCACCAGCTGCCGCTCCGCCCGCCCCGTCTGACCCCCACCCCACCTGACCCCACCACACCTGCCCCCACCGCGGACCTGAGCGGGTGACCGCAACCCCCAGCGTCCACGTCTGCGGGATCCTGACCAGACTGGACATCATTCAACCCGCGCGACCACCAACCATCCGATCGGAACTGATCAAGCCTCGAAATGCCGGCCGGTGCCGATCAGGAAGCCGGAGTCGGACCGCCTCGGGCGGGGCGCGCCGGCGACCAGCGCCGCCAGGTCGGCCACCACGCGGGCCGGGCTGGGTTGCTCGCCGATCTCCGCGGCCACCGCCTCCGCCGCCGTCCGGTAGGCGCGGGTCGCGAGGAGTTCGGCGCAGGTGTCGGCGATCGCGGCGGGGGTGAGGTCGGCGGACAGGCTCATGCCCGCACCCGCGCGGACCACCGCGTCGGCGTTGTCCAACTGGTCGTCGAACTGCGGTAGGACCAGTTGGGGACAGCCCGCCTCCAGGGCGGTCAGCGACGTGCCCTGGCCGCCGTGGTGGATGACGGCGTCGCAGGCGGCTGCGGCTTGGGCCAAGGGGATGTGGCCTGCGTGGAGGACGGCGTCCGGAAGGGACGACCAGGTCGCGGCGACGTCGTCGGCCACCGCGACGACGAGCTCGAAACCGTGGCCCGCCAATCGTTCCAGGGTCCCGGCCACCAAATCCGGCACACCCGCCGCACCCAGGCGCGGCACCACGGTACCCAGGGTCAGGCAGACGCGAGGGCGCGAGCGCGGGCGCAGCGCCCAGTCCGGCACGCGCGCGTCGCCGTTGTACGACACGTGGCGCAGGCTGCTGTGCCCGCGTGCGTGCTCCAACCGCAGGCTCGGCGGCCACGGGTCGAGCACCAGGTCGGGCTCGGGGAGCGGGCCGAGCCGCGCCGCCGCGGCCTCGCGGTACTCGGTCAGCTCGGCCACTCCCCAGCGCAGTTCGACCAGGGGCACCCCGTGGGCCGCGGCGGCGACCGGGCCGGCGGCTTCGGCGCGCTCGCTCACCACGACGTCCGGCCGCCAGGAGCGCACCAGCTCCGCCGTGCCGTCCAGGCCGCTCTCCGCGATCCGGGCGAACACCCGGCCGTGGGCCGACCGCCGCCGGGCGTGGGTGTCGGACACCGCGTCGGCGGCGCCCAAAGCCACGAAGTCCGCGGGCGGACCGCACGGCACCGCCGGCAGACCGGCGCGCAAGACCACCGGCACGAAGTGCTCGGCGGTCGCGACCAGCACCTCGTGACCCGCCGCCCGGCACGCCCAGGCGAGCGGCACGAGGGTGAAGAAGTGCCCGGACAAACCCACGCTCGTGAAAAGGATGCGCATGCGCGGGCCCTTATGCGGAACGCCGCAGACGATTAGCGGCGGCGACACGCGCGGCCGCTGCCTCGGCGCGGTGATCCGGGTGGCCGCCGACGGCGACGTGCGCCACCGAATCCGCCGCGTCGATTCCGGCCGCCCCGCGCCACCACACCCGGGTGAACGGCAGGTTGACAGAAGCTGTCGGCACCGCCGTCCCGTCGAGGTCGGCGCCCGCGAAATCGGCCGGCGTCACGGGGGACATCTCGTCGCCCACGGCGGTGAACTCCCGCACCCGATCGCCCGCTCCCTTTTTCGGGTCGAGCGGTGTCGCCGGGAGGCCTCGTAATGTCGTCGCGCCGACGTGCTCGTGGCTCATCGCGGCAAATTCCTCCGACTCGGATCGGTGGTTTCGGCAACCCCATCCTGTTTCCCCGGCGGATCGCGCCGCATCTCCCGGCGTGCGAAGCGTTATCGTGCTCACGTGCGGTTCGACGTGCTCGGTCCACTGGCCGTCTGGACGGATGCGGGCGCGCCGGTAGCGGTGCCCGGCGTGAAGGTGCGCGCACTGCTGGCCGACCTCGTCGCGCACCGCGGCGAGCTGATCCCGACCGCGCGCCTCATCGACGACCTGTGGGGCGAGGCGCTGCCGGGCAACCCGCAGTCGGCGTTGCAGGTCAAGGTCTCCCAGCTGCGCAAAGCGCTCGCCGACGCCGAGCCAGGCGCCCGCGCCCTGGTCGTCTCCCGGCCGCCGGGCTACCTGCTCGACGTGCCGCCGGGGTGCACCGACGTCGGCCGGTTCCACGCCCTCACCGCGCGTGCCGCCGCGGCCGACCCGGCGACCAGGGCGGCCCTGCTGGCCGAGGCGCTCCAGCTGTGGCGCGGCCCGGCGCTGGCGGACTTCGCCGACGAGCCGTTCGCCCGGCCGGTCACCGCGCGGCTGGAGGAGGACCGCCTGACGGCGGTGGAGCTGTGGGTCGAGGCGCGGCTGGAGCTGGGCGAGCACACCGGGCTGGTGGCCGAGCTGGAAGACCTGGTCGCCCGGTACCCGCTGCGCGAGCGCCTGCGCGCGGCGCACGTGCGAGCCCTCTACGGCGCGGGCAGGCAGAGCGCGGCGCTGGCCAGCTACGGCGAGCTGCGCGAACGGCTGGCCGACGAGCTGGGCCTCGATCCCAGCGCCGGGCTGACGGCGCTGCACCAAGCCGTCCTCACCCGGGATCCCGCGCTGGACGCGGCGGCGCCCGCGCCGCGCGGCAACCTGCCCGCCCAGCTGAGCGACCTGGTCGGCCGGGACGACGACCTGGACGGGGTGCGGTCGGCCCTCGGCGCGGCGCGGCTGGTCACGCTCACCGGCCCCGGCGGGGTCGGCAAGACCCGCCTCGCGGTGGAGACGGCGGCCCGGCTCACCGCGGCGTACCCGGACGGCGTGTGGCTCGTGGAGCTGGCGCCGCTGACCGCCGCCACGCCCGAACCGCTGGTGGAGGCGGTGACCGCGGCGCTGGGGCTGCGCGACGACGCGGCGGTCGGGCAGCCGTTGGACCCGGTCGCGCGGCTGGCGGACGCGTTGCGGGGCAGGGAACTGCTGCTCGTGCTGGACAACTGCGAGCACGTCGTCGAGCCCGCCGCCGAGCTGGTGGACCGGTTGCTGCGAGCCGCGCCCCGGCTGCGGGTCCTGGCGACCAGCCAGGAGCCGCTCGGCCTCGCGGGCGAGGTCCGGTGGGACGTGGCGCCGCTCGACCGCGCGGGCGCCGTCGAGCTGTTCGTCGCGCGGGCGGCGGCGGCCTCGCCCGGGTTCCGGCTCGACGACGACAACGCCGGGGACGTCGCCGTGCTGTGCCGTCGGCTCGACGGCATCCCCCTCGCGCTGGAACTGGCGGCCAACCGGGTGCGGGCGCTCGGCGTGTCCGGCCTGGTGGAGCGGCTCGACGACCGGTTCCGGCTGCTCGCCACCGGCTACCGGGGCGCCGCTCCCCGGCAGCGGACCCTGCGGGCGATGATCGACTGGAGCTGGGACCTGCTCTCGGGTCCCGAGCGCGCGGTCCTGCGCAGGCTCGCCCGCCACGGTGAGAGCGCGACGCTCGAAGCCGCCGAGGCCGTGTGCGCGGGCGGCGAGGTGACCGCGGCCGACGTCCTCGACCTCCTGACGCGGCTGGTGGACCGGTCTCTGGTGGTGCCGGTCGAGGCGCGCGGCCCGCGGTACCGGCTGCTGGAGTCGGTCGCCGCGTACTGCCTGGACCAGCCGGGGGAGCCGGGCGAGGCGGACGCGGTGCGCCTGAGGCACCGCGAGTACTACTTGGGGCTGGCCGAACGGGCGGAGCCGCACCTGCGCGCGGGCGACCAGCGGCGCTGGCTGGAGCGGCTGGACCGGGAATCGGCGAACCTGCGCGCGGCGTTCGACGGGGCCGTCCGCGACGGCGACCGGGACACGGCGCTGCGGCTGGCGACCGCGTTGGCCTGGTACTGGTGCCTGCGTGGTCGGTTCGCCGAGGCACGCCGGTCCCTCGACGCCGCGGCGGGCTCCGGCGGGGCCCCTCCGCTGGTGGCGGCGGCGCTGGCGTGGCGCACCGGGATCGCGATCCTGCAGGGCGACAGCACCGACCGGACGGCGCGGATCGCCCGGGTCGTGGAGCTGTTCGAGCGGATCTCCGAGGGCCGGGCCAGGGCGTTCTGGTTCCTCGACTACGCGGTGTCGCGCACCGGGGACGTCGCCGCGGAGGGGGACCTGGTCAACCGCGCGCTCGCCGAGTTCGAGGCGGCGGGCGACCGCTGGGGCACGGCCGCGGCGCTGAGCACCCGGGCCGGCCAGGCGCTCGCCCGCGGCGACCTGGCCACGCTCGACCGCGACGGCAGGCGGAGCGCGGCGCTGTTCGCCGAGGTGGGGGACCGGTGGGGGCAGTCGAGGGCGTCCGCGGCGCTGGCCGCGCTCGCCGAGATCGGCGGCGACTACGCGCGCGCGGCGCGGCTGCACCAGGAGGGGCTGCGCGCGGCCGAGCAGCTCGGGCTGTGGCCGGAGGTCGTCGACCGGCTCAACGGCCTCGGCCGGGTGGCGCTGCTGACCGGCGACTTCGCGACCGCGCGGGAGTCGCACGGGCGGGCGCTGCGGATGGCGGCCGAGCAGAACGCGAAGACCGCCGAGGTGAGCGCGGAACTCGGCCTGGCGCTGGGCGCGCGCCGCGAGGGCGACCTCGACGGCGCCGAGGTCCGGCTGTGCCGCCTGCTGGAGTGGAGCCGGGGCTCGGACTTCGCCGAGGGGGTCGGGCACGCGCTGGTGGTGGCCGAGCTGGGGTTCGTCGCCGAACTCCGCGGCGACCCGGCCGAGGCGGCGGCCCACCACCTGACGGGCCTGGGGATCGCGCGGAAGTCGGGCGACCCCCGCGCGGTGGCGCTGGCGCTGGAGGGCATGGCGGGCGCCGTGACGCTCGCCGGGCGGGCCGAGGCCGGTGCGCTCCTGCTGGGCGCGGCGACCGCGGCCCGGGAATCGGTCGGCGCCCCGCTCCCGTCCGCCGAACGGGGCGACTACGACCGGGTGTCCGCCCGGCTCGAAGAGGCCCTCGACCCCGACGCGCTCGCCGCGGCGCTGTCCCGCGGCGCGACCCTGACCGCCAGGGAGATCGACGAAGTCCTCGCCCCGACCGGGTGAGTCCCGGGCGGGACACGACACCGCGAACGGGGCGGTGCCGCGAGCAGGCACCGCCCCGTTCGCGGTCGTCATCAGCCCTTCGTGAAGGTCACCTTGTCCACGGTCAGCACGCCGGGCGGGCCTCCCACCACGAAGTACAGCGGTTCCGTGCCGGGCGGGGGCGTGAACGCGGGCAGCGCCACGTCCACGTAGGTGTCCAGGTCGCCGGTCGACGGCACCTCCACCGTGCCCAGCGCCGCGCCGCCCACCTCGTGGTACTGGACGGTGATCGTGGCGCCGGGCGCGGTGGCGGACACCCGGAACGAGACACCCGTGACGCCGGTCAGGTCCACGCGGTCGAGCTTCAGCCAGTCGTCCTGCTCCAGGTCGCCCACCCTCGCGCCACCTCCGGCCGGCAGCGGCGTGACCCTCGGGCCGAAGGCCTCCGCGACCGACTCCGCCTCCCACTCCAGGGCGTGCACCACGTGGCTCGCCGAGCCCGTGAGCCGCGGGGTCCCGGTGTCGGTGTAGACGGCCGTGAGGGTGCCGCCGCCGCGGGGGAGGGTCACCGATCCCTCGCAGCCGGAACCCCGCGCCGCGACGCGCCCGTCGACGGTGTACTCGACGCGGACCCTGGCGCAGTCGACCGGGCGGTCGTCGGACACCGCGACGCTGAACGGCACGGTCTCGCCCGGTGCGGCGATCACGCCGTCGCCCGGGGAGGTCAACGTCACCGCCGGGCGCGTGTTGCCCGCGACCGCGGTCGTCCGCTCGACGGTCGAGCGGCCCGTGGTGTCGGTGACCTTCAGCGTCACGCGGTACTCGCCCGGCCTGGCGTACCGGTGCCGGAGCTCGCCCGCCCGCGTCGAGTCCACCCGGCCGTCGCCGTCGACGTCCCACTCGTAGCGCAGCGCGTCGCCGTCCGGGTCGTGGGTGCCCGCCGGGTGGAGGACCACCTCGCGCGGGTCGGCTCCCGGCCGCGTGGTCACCTCCACCTCGGGCGCCCGCCTGCCCTTCGCGTAGTCCACGCGGTGCAGGCCGGCGCCGTCCAGCACGTACAGCGAGCCGTCCGGGCCGAACTCCGCGTCCGTCGGGCCGGCGAACCGCTGGAACGGGCGGATCTCACCGTCCGGGCGGAGTTCCTTCACCCAACCGCGGTCGCGGTCCAGCACGAACGCCGAACCGTCGTACTCGGGTGGGAACGCCGTCTCGGAGGTCGAGCCGGACCGGTAGGTCGGTCCGCTCATCGGCGCCTCGCCGCCGTTGCCGAACGGCGGCGTCGACCCGCCGGTCGTCAGCTCCGGCACCGACTCCCCGTCGTAGGCCGGCGACGCGGGGACCGCGGGCGGCAGGTCGACCAGCCCGGTGTTGTGCGGACTCGTGTTGCGCGGAGCGGCGCAGTCGAACGGCGTCCCGGCCACGGCGTAGGGCTGGTTGGCCCCGGCGCAGTACGGCCAGCCGAGGTTGCCGGGCGCGGTGAGCCTGGTCAGCTCGGCCTGCCCCGCCGGGCCGCGCGCCGGGTCGGGCGCGCCCGCGGCCGGTCCGTGGTCGGCCACCAGGACCGAGCCGGTCGGCCGGTCGACGGAGAACCGCACGGGGGCGCGCAGCCCCATGGCGTAGATCTCCGGCCGCGTCTTCGGCGTGCCCGGCGGGAACAGGTTGCCCGCCGGGACGGTGTAGCCGCCGTCGCGGCCGACGGTGACCCGCAGCAGCTTGCCGCTCAGGCTGTCGGTGCTCCCGGCCGTGCGCCGGGCGTCGCGCGTCGCGTGTCCCGGCCGCTCGTCGAGGGGCGCGTACCCGGCCGACCCGGTGGTGTCGGTGTCGTCACCGGTGGACACCAGCAGGTTGCCGTCCCGGTCGAACCCCAGGTCACCACCGCCGGGCGCGTCGATGACGCGCTGCTCGCCGCGGCGGTCGAGCACGTGGCCGCGCAGCGGGAAGCGGGAGACGTGGTCGTCGAGGTAGACGTAGACCCAGCGGGGTGACGCCGGGTCGACGGCGATGCCGTGCAGGTGGCCGCGGAACGCGGCGGCGCGGTTCGTGGTCCCGTCGGCGCCGGTCAACCACACCTGCCCGTCCGGCGCGGCGTGCAGCACGCCGCGGTCCGGCAGCACGGCCAGGGACGTCGACCCGGAACCCCCGGCGAGCGTCGTCCGGGCGAAGTCCCGCGCGGGCCGCGTGGCCCTGCCGCCGCAGTCACCCGGCTCCTGCCCGTTGGCGTACTGGATGCCGCCGAGCAGGTGCGCGCGGAACGCGGGGTCGGCGTAGGTCTCGATGCTGTGGCCGAGGTTGGTGTACCAGGCCCGCCCGCCCGCGGGCTCGCGGCACCAGGTGACGGGGTGGTCGCCCATCGCGCCGGGACCCGGCTGGTAGGTGGACTCGTCGAGCGAGGCGAGCACGTGCGCGTCCTGCCGGACGCTGCCGTAGAAGTTCCACCACTCCTCGGTGAACTCCCACTCGGCGGGCAGGTGCGCCGTCGACGGGTGGTCCCGGTCCTCCACCCGGATGGTGGCGCGCTGGGTCTCGGGGAACCGCGGCGGGTACGGGTGCGAGTGGTAGAACGTGCCGACCAGCTCGTTGTAGTACCAGGGCCAGTTGGACTCCATGCCCGCCGGCCCGTGCACGCCGACGTAGCCGCCGCCACCGGTGATGTACCGCTCGAAGGCCGCGCGCTGCGCGTCGGTGAAGCTGGGCGCGATCACGTTGAGCCACACCACGGCGTCGTACGCGGCCAGCCCCTCGTCGGTGAAGACGGCGGACTCGCGGGTTTCGTCAACCGTGAATCCGTGCTGGGCGCCCATTTCACGAATTGCGGCTATACCGTATTCGATCGAGGCGTGCCGGAGGTCGGGGTGGCCCGTCTGGTGGAAGACCAGCACGCGCACCGGGTCCTGCTGCGCCGAGGCGGGCGCGCTCATCCCGCCCACTACCACGAACAGCGCCGACAGCAGCGCCGCAAAGCGCCAGGGTCGTGTTCCGCCAACGATCGGCACGTCGTGCCTCCTCCTTCGGGCCGGTCCGTCCGCCGCTATTCCTAGTCGGTGCGACCGGCCGTGTCTTGTCCGGAAATGCGGAATCGGCGGAATCGCGGGCGTGGTACGTGCGGGTGAAATTACCGCAACGCAGAAGATGTTCGATCGCCGCACAAAGACCAAACTGGCTGCCGTCCCGCATCTTCGGTGGTTGGAGCTGTCCATGATCAACGTGTTTCAGCCGAGTCTCGGCGACGAGGAGGCCGAGGCCGTCCGCGAGGTCTTCGCCACCAACTGGCTGGGATACGGGCCCCGCACCAGGGCGTTCGAAGCCGAGTTCGCCGCACACCTGGGAGTGTCCTCCGACCAGCTGATCTTCATCAACTCCGCCACCTCCGGCCTCTTCCTGGCCACCGAGCTGCTCGGCCTCGGCCCGGCCGACGACGTGGTGGTGCCCGCGATCTCCTTCGTGGCCAACGGCAACGCCATCCTGTCCTCCGGCGCGCGCCCGGTGTTCTGCGACGTCGACCCGCACACGCTCAACCCGTCGGTCGAGGACGTCGAGCGGGCGCTGACGCCGCGGACCAAGGCCGTGATGGTGCTGCACTACGGCGGCTTCCCCGGCGACATCGCCGCGATCGCGCAGCTGTGCCAGGAGCGCGGCGTGGTGCTCATCGAGGACACCGTCGGCTCCATCTCGTCCCACGTGGACGGCAAGATGTGCGGCACCTTCGGCGACATCGCGATCTGGAGCTTCGACTCCCGGAAGATCATCTCCACCGGCGACGGCGGCATGATCTTCGTGCGCGACCCCGAGCTGCACGCGCGGGCGCACCGCCTCGCCTACCACGGCCTCGTGGACCGCAGCGCGTTCACCACCGCCTCGAAGTCGCCGAGCCACTGGTGGGGCCTGGACATCCAGGACGTCGGCCGCAGGCTGATCGGCAACGACGTCACCGCCGCGATCGGCAGCGTCCAGCTGCGCAAGCTGCCCGGGTTCATCGAGCGGCGCAGGCAGGTGTCCGCGCGCTACGACGAGCTGCTCGCCGGGGTCGAGGGCATCCGCATCCCCCCGCCGGCGCCCGCCGGGCACGGCAGCTCGTACTGCTTCTACTGGGTGCAGATCGACCCGGCCATCCGCGACCAGGTCGCCGCGGACCTGCTGGAGCAGGGGATCTACACCAGCTTCCGGTACGAGCCGCTGCACAAGGTGCCCATCTACGGCGGGAGCGGGGAGCTGCCCGGCACCGATGTCGCCTCCGCCTCGACCCTGCTGCTGCCGCTGCACCAGGCGATCACGGACGACGAGGCCGAGACCGTGGCCACCGCGCTGGTGAACTCCGTCGCGAAGCGATCCAACTGGACCCGAGTAGCTTAGGGAGCTCCCCATGTTCGGCACCGACCTCGCCGCCGTCTACGACCTGGTGTACAGCGAGCGCGGGCAGGACTTCGCCAGCGAGGCGGAGCTGGTCACCACCCTGGTCCGGGACCGGGCTCCCGGCGCGGCGAGCCTGCTCGACGTGGGCTGCGGCACCGGCGAGCACCTCGTGACGCTGGCGAAGCACTTCACCCACGTCGAGGGCGTCGACCTGGCCGAGCCGATGGTGGCGGTGGCCAGGGCGAAGCTCCCCGACGTCGCCGTCCACATCGGCGACATGACCGCCCTCGACCTCGGCCGGACCTACGACGCGATCATCTCGCTGTCCGCGGCCGTCGCCTACCTGCCGTCCGCCGACGCGATGGGCATCGCGCTCAAGAACATGGCCTCGCACCTCGCGCCCGGCGGGGTGCTGGTCGTGGAGCCCTGGTACTTCCCGGAGAACTTCCTCGACGGGCACATCGCCGCCGACATCATCCGCGGCGCGGGCCGCACGATCTCGCGGGTCTCGCGCAGCCGGGCCCAGGACGGCGCGACCCACATCGAGAGCCACTGGGTGGTGGCCGACGCGGACGCCATCCGCCACTTCACCGAGACGCACGTGTTCGGGCTGTGGACTCGCGAGCAGTACGACGCGGCCTTCGCCGCCGCGGGCTGCACCGCCGAGTACGTCCCCGACGTGCAGCTGGGTCGCGGTCTCTTCGTGGCCCGGCAACGCTAGAGAAAGGGCAACGACATGACCTCGCCGGCCGAACTCCAGCCCCGCGACGACGCCGAACTGCCCCGCCGCTTCGCGCACTCGGCGTCGGTGGCGTCCGCGGGCGCCTGGATGCGGACCATGCGCTTCTACGAGTGGCTCGCCCAGCGTGGCCGCCAGCACCGGTTCCAGGTGGACCGGATCCCGTTCGACGGGCTGGTCGGCTGGTCGTTCGACCCCGACTCCGGCAACCTGGTGCACCAGAGCGGCCGGTTCTTCACCGTCGAGGGGCTGCACGTCACGGTGGGGGACGGCCCGTTCCCCGAGTGGCAGCAGCCGATCATCCTGCAGCAGGAGGTCGGCATCCTCGGCATCCTCGTCAAGGAGTTCGGCGGGGTCCTGCACTTCCTCATGCAGGCCAAGATGGAGCCGGGGAACCCGAACCTGCTGCAGCTCTCGCCGACCGTCCAGGCCACCCGCAGCAACTACACGAAGGTCCACAAGGGCGCCGACGTGAAGTACCTCGAGTACTTCACCGACCCGGGCCGCGGCCGGATCCTGACCGACGTGCTGCAGTCCGAGCACGGGTCCTGGTTCCTCAGCAAGGCCAACCGGAACATGATCGTGGAGGCGCACGACGACGTGCCCCTCGACGACGACTTCTGCTGGCTCACCCTCGGCCAGATCGGCGAGCTGCTGCGCCAGGACAACATCGTCAACATGGACGCGCGCACCGTGCTGGCGTGCGCCCCGGTCGCGAACGACGAGCCGAGCGCGATCCACTCCGACACCGAGCTGCTGTCGTGGTTCACCGCGGAACGGTCCCGCCGCGAGGTCCAGGTGCGGCGGATCCCGCTGGCCGAGGTCCGCGACTGGGTCCACTCCCCGAACTCGATCGACCACGTGGACGGCAAGTACTTCCGGGTGGTGGCGGTGTCCGTGGAGGCGGGCAACCGGGAGGTCTCGGGCTGGACCCAGCCCTTGTTCGAGCCACGTGCGCGCAGCGTCGCGGCGTTCTTGACCAGGAGGTTCCACGGCGTGCCGCACCTGCTGGTGCACGCGCGGGTCGAGGCGGGCTTCCTCGACACCATCGAGCTGGGACCGACCGCGCAGTTCACCCCGGAGTACTACGCGCACCTCAAGGGCAAGCAGCGGCCGCCGTTCCTCGACCTGGTGAGCACCGCGCCCGCCTCGCGCATCCGCTACGAGGCGGTGCACTCCGAGGAGGGCGGCCGGTTCCTCAACGCCGAGAGCCGCTACGCCATCATCGAGGTCGACGAGAAGGACGTGCCCGCCGACCTGCCGCCCGGCTACCGCTGGGTCACCCCCGGCCAGCTCAACTCGCTGGTGCGCCACGGCCACTACGTCAACGTGCAGGCGCGCACGCTGCTGGCGGTCATCAACTCGCGGGCGGCCGAACTCTGATGGCGCCACTGCGGATCGGCGTCCTGGGCTGCGCCGACATCGCGGTGCGGCGGATGCTGCCCGCGTTCGCCGCGTCCGCCCTCACCGAGCTGTCGGTGGTGGCCAGCCGCAGTTCGGCGCGGGCGGCGGCGGTGGCGGGCGAGTACGGCGCCCGCGCCGTTGGGGACTACCGGGAGGTCCTCGCCGCCGCGGACGTCGACGCGGTCTACGTGCCGCTGCCCGCCGCGCTGCACGCGGACTGGGTCGAGGCGGCGCTGCTCGCGGGCAAGCACGTGCTCTCGGAGAAGCCGCTGACCACCGACGCCGGCCGGACCGCCCGGCTGTTGGCGCTCGCCCGCGCGCGGGGGCTGGCGCTGGTGGAGAACGTCATGTTCGTCCACCACTCCCAGCACGCGGCGGTGCGCGACCTGGTGGCGGAGGGCGCGATCGGCGAGCCGAGGGCGCTCACCGCGGCCTTCACCATCCCCCGGCTCCCACCGGGCGACATCCGCTTCCGGCCGGAGCTCGGCGGCGGCGCGCTCCTGGACACCGGCGTGTACCCGGTGCGCGCGGCCATGCACCTGCTCGGGACGGACCTGCGGGTCGTCGGGGCCACGCTGACCTCCGCGCCCGGGTTCGAGGTCGACACGGCGGGAGCGGCGCTGCTGTCCACGCCCGAAGGCGTCACCGCGCAGGTCACCTTCGGGCTCGACCACGGCTACCGGTCGGCCTACCAGCTGTGGGGGGCCGACGGGCGGCTGACGGTCGAGCCCGCGTTCACCCCGGCCGCCGACCACCGCCCGGTGATCCGGTTGACCCGGCGCTCCGGCACCGAGGAGATCGAGCTGGCGGCCGACGACCAGGTGGCCGCCGCGGTGGCGGCGTTCGCCCGCGCGGCGGCCACCGCGCGCACCGACGACGCGGCGCTGCACCAGGCGCGGCTGCTCGACGACATCCGGGACCAGGCCGGGAAGGCCGCGGTCGGGGACTTACCGCGCACCGCGACCGGCGCCGAAAGCGGATGGTAAGCCGACCGTAGGGCCCGGGTCGCATGGTGGGCACGACGACCACCGAGCCGACGACGAGGAAGTCCACCCGATGTCCGAGAGCCACCGCCTCCGCGTCGCGGTCATCATCGGCAGCACGCGGGTCGGCCGGTTCGGGCCCACCGTCGCCGAGTGGGTCAGCGCCAAGGCGCGCCGCAGGCACGACGTCGACGTCGACGTCATCGACCTCGCCGAGACGCGCCTGCCCGACCGGCTGGCCGACGAGGACACCACCCCGCCGCTCGCCGTGCGCGCCCTGGCGGGCAGGCTCGACCGCGCCGACGGGTTCGCGGTCGTCACCCCCGAGTACAACCGCAGCTTCCCGGCCCCGTTGAAGACCGTGATCGACTGGTTCTGCCGGGAGTGGCAGGCCAAACCGGTCACGATCATCTCCTACGGCCGGGACAACGGCGGCCTCAACGCCACCCGGCAACTGCGAGAGATCTTCACCGAGTTGCACGCCACGACCGTGCGCGACACCGTGGCGCTGGCCGACTACTGGACCTACTTCAACACGGACGGCACGTGGCCGAAACCGACGGCCGAGTGCAACGCGGCCGTCGACACGACCCTCGACCAGCTGGTCTGGTGGGCCGTGGCACTGCGCGACGCGCGCTTGGCGTCTCCCTACCCCGCCTGACCACCCGCATCCGAGAGAAAGTCCGAGAGGAGCAACGACGGTGAATGTCAACGAGCCGGCCTCCGCGCAGGTGCTGGGCACCGACGGGGGCAGGCCGGCGCCGTGGGCGGAGGCGCGCGAGCGGCTGGCCGGGGCGCGGTCGTACTGGACCGCGACGAGCCACCCGAGCGGACGACCGCACATGCGGCCCGTGCTCGCGGTCTGGGTGGGCGACGCGCTGTACCTCTCGTCGGACCCGGGCGCCCGCAAGAGCCGCAACCTCGACGCCGACGCCCACTGCTCGATCGCGGCGACGTGCGACGACATGGACCTGGTCATCGAGGGCAAGGCCGTGCGGGTCACCGATCCCCAGCAGCTCAAGAACGTCGCCGCCGAGTACAAGGCGAAGTACGGCTGGCCGGTGACCATCGTGGACGCCGCGTTCACCGCCCCCTACGCGGCACCGACCGCGGGCGACGGCCCGTTCGCCGTCTACGAGGTCGAGCC
This sequence comes from Actinosynnema sp. NPDC049800, assembly GCF_040656635.1. Classification (NCBI taxonomy): domain Bacteria; kingdom Bacillati; phylum Actinomycetota; class Actinomycetes; order Pseudonocardiales; family Pseudonocardiaceae; genus Actinosynnema; species Actinosynnema sp. NPDC049800. Next base: position 16,943 of record NZ_JBFAMT010000055.1, read on the forward strand.
CGCCACCGTGTTCGGCTTCCCGACCAGCGACAAGTTCGCGCCCACCCGCTGGCGCTTCTGACGACGGCGATCGCTGGAAAGGAACGATCATGGACACCACACCGACCGAGTCCGGCGCCCTGGCCGGGCGCAAGGAGTGGCTGGGACTGGCCGTGCTGGCCCTGCCCACCATCCTGCTGGCGCTCGACTTCAGCGTCCTGTTCCTCGCCCTGCCCAACCTGAGCGCGGACCTGGCGCCCGACGGCGCGCAACAGCTGTGGATCATGGACATCTACGGCTTCATGATCGCCGGGTTCCTGGTCACCATGGGCACGCTCGGCGACCGCATCGGCAGGCGGAAGCTGCTGATGATCGGCGCGGTCGCCTTCGCCGCGGCCTCGGTGCTGGCGGCCTACTCGACGTCGGCCGAGATGCTGATCGCGACCCGGGCGCTGCTCGGCATCGCGGGCGCGACGCTCATGCCGTCCACGCTCTCGCTCATCACCACGATGTTCACCGACGGCAAGCAGCGCGCCGCGGCGATCGGCGTGTGGATGGCGTGCTTCATGGGCGGCACGGCGATCGGCCCGGTGATCGGCGGCGCGCTGCTGCAGTGGTTCTGGTGGGGCTCGGTGTTCCTGATGGGCGTGCCCGTCATGATCCTCCTGCTGGTGACCGCGCCCGTGCTGCTGCCCGAGCACCGCGACCCCGCCGGCGGCAAGCTCGACCTGGCCAGCGTCGCGCTGTCGCTGGCGGCGATCCTGCCGGTCATCTACGGCCTCAAGGAGTTCGCCAAGGACGGGTTCGCCGTCGTGCCGCTGGTGGCCGTCGTCCTCGGTGTCGTGTTCGGCGTGCTGTTCGTGCGCAGGCAGCGCAAGCTCCCCAACCCGCTGATGGAGGTGTCGCTGTTCGCCAACCGCGCCTTCAGCGGCGCGCTCGGCATCATGCTGCTCGGCGTCCTCACCGTCGGCGGGAGCACCCTGCTGTTCGCCGTGTACCTGCAGGACGTGCAGGACATGTCGCCGCTGCAGGCCGGTCTTTGGATGCTGCCGCACACCGCGGCGCAGATGATCGGCGTGGTGCTGGCGACGATGCTGGTCCGCACGATCCGGCCGGCCTTCGTGATCGCGGGCGGCCTGGTGATCGCGATCGTCGGCTTCCTGATCGTCTCGCAGGTGAGCGCCACGGGCGGGATCACGCTCGCGGTGGTCGGCTTGTCGGTCGCGTTCTTCGGCGGGGCGCCGATCGCGGGCCTCGGCGTCGACCTGATCGTGTCGTCCGCGCCGAGCGAGAAGGCGGGCTCGGCGTCGTCGATCTCCGAGACCAACATCGAGTTCGGCATGGCGCTCGGCGTCGCGGTGATGGGCAGCATCGGCGCGGCGGTCTACCGGAGCCGGATGGCGGACACCCCGCTGCCCGAGGGCGCCGCCGAGGCGGGCAACACCTTGTCGGGCGCCACCACCGCGGCGGCGGAACTGCCCGCCGAGGCGGGCGCGTCGCTGGTCGCCTCGGCCCGGGAGGCGTTCACGGCCGGTTTCGGCACTGCGGCCGCCGTGTGCGCGGCGATCGTCGCGGTCGTCGCCGTGCTGGCGGTGACCCTGCTCCGCCACGTCCCGGCGGCCGGCGCGGCCGAGGCGGACACCGCCGAGTCCGGTTCGGACGAGAAGAAGGCCACCTCCGACGAGGCGACCAACATCGAGGCGTAGGAACCCCCTGCCCCGAGTGGACGAAGAGGTGACCGCGCGATCCGCGGTCACCTCTTCTCCTTGTCCCGCAACGGGAACAGCACGAGCAGACGCGCCGAACAGGACTGGGTCGGGAAATCCGGCGGGCCCTGCCCGATCGTGGGCAGGGCCCGCCGGTCCGGTGCTACGCCACCCGCCGGTTCGAGGGCCCGGCGGCCGGTTTCGACTGCCGGAGCACGCGCAGCGCGAGCCCCGGGCGCATGAGCGCGGTCGGCGGGTCGACCAACCCGGCCACCCGGAGGAACGCCCGGGCGACCTGCGGGTCACGGGTGGCCGCGACCTGCACCTTCGGCATGTACGAGTTGCCCATCCGCGCCTTGAGCGGACGGGGCCCGACCACGTCGGGGTAGGCCAGGTCGCCGCCCGCGGCGATGTCCCACGGCGCGTCGAGCACCTTGGCGATGTCGGCGAAGAACGCCCGCGCCTGCGGCATCGTGCCCTGCCGCAGGTGCTCGCGCAGCGTCAGCGCCTGGAGCCCGGCGGTCGTCATGCCCTGCCCGTAGACGGGGTTGAAGGTGCACACGGCGTCGCCGAGCACCAGCAGGCCCGCCGGGAACCGGGGCATCCGCTCGTACCGCTTGCGGGCGTTCGCGGGGAACTGGAAGGACACCGGGTCGTCGAGCGGCTCGGCGTCGCGCACCGCCTCGTACACCTCGGGCACCGGCAGCGACTTGGCGAAGGCGAGGAACCCGTCCGGGTCGGTCGGGGCGTGGTCGCCGAAGATCCCGGTGAGCGACAGCGCCCAGCGGTCCTCGCCCACGATGGTGAGGAACCCGCCGCGCCGGTGGCCGGGGGTCGCGACCGGGTTGACCGACACGTCGCCGCCGAAGTGGTCCGACGACAGCGCGAACCGGCGGGTGCAGTAGGCGAGGCCGATCTTCACCCGCTCCTCCTCGACCCGCGGGTAGCCCGCGGACTCGAGCCAGGACGGGGTGCGCGAGCCGCGGCCGGTGGCGTCCACCACCAGGTCCGCGGTCACGGTCTCCGGGGTGCTGCCCTCGGCCCGCCGTTGGATCCGCGCGCCGACGACCCGGCTGTTGTCGGGCGAGAACACCGGCTCGACCACGTCGTGGCCCTCGACGAAGCGCACGTTCGGGATCGCGGCCACCCTGGTCCGCACGTGGTGCTCGAGCGTCGGCCGGTCGCCGCCCGCGACGAACAGCCCGGTCTCGACCGGCGCGAGCCGCTCGCCGTTGAAGTGCCAGCGCAGGTCACGGCCCATGTCGCCGACCTTCACCCCCGCGGCGCGCACGCCGTCGGTGAAGCCGGGGAACAGCTCGTCGAGCACGATGAGGCCGCGGGCGAGCAGGCCGTGCACGTGCCTGCCCTGCGGCACGCCCCGCCGCACCCCGGCCACGCCGACGAGCTCGTCCCGGTCCACGACCACCACTTCGGCGTAGGCCTCGGCGAGCACCCGCGCGGCGAGCATGCCCGCCATGCTGCCGCCCAGGACGAGCGCGCGGTCTCCGACCTTGTTGTCCATGCGCCGTCCTCAGCTCAGGAGTTCCGGTGCGCAGCGGTGAGCTTCTCCAACAGGGGCACGACGTCGTGCGTGCTCGGCGCGGACATCCACTCGTGGTGGACCCGTTTCGCGCCCTCGAGGTAGGAGGGGTTCGACACCACGTCGAAGATCTGCTTGCGGATGTCCTCGACGGACAGCTCCGCGCGGTTCATCGCGATGCCCGCCCCGCGCTCGGCCATGTACGGGCCGGTGATCGGCGACTCGATGCCCCACGGCTCGACCGGGATGATCTGCGGCACCGAGAGCGCCACCGCGGCCGCCCAGGTGCCGACGCCGCCGTGGTGGATGAGCGCCGAGCAGCTCGGCAGGAGCTGGTCGAGGGGGATGTACTCGACGGTGCGCACGTTGTCGGGGATCGGCTTGCCCTTGGGCAGCTGCGCCTCGTTGAGCGTGCCGACCAGCTCGACGTCCAACTCGGACACCGCTTCGAACATGTCGCCCACCAGGCCGTGGATCGCGGCCATGAGCTCCTCGTGACCGTTGCCGAACTGGCGCATCGACGCGCCGAGGCACAGCGCGATCCGCGGCCGCTCCGCCGGCCCGTACAGCCACTCGGGGACGGTGTCCGCGCCGTTGTAGGGCACCCAGCGCATCGACACGCGCGAGCGGTGGGTCGGCAGCCGCATCCCCTGCGGGGCCGGGTCGATCGTGATGTCCCCGAGCAGGAGGTCGTCGTCGACCTTGACGCCGTAGTGGTCGGCGAGCGGGGCCACGTACCGCTCCAGCGGATCGGGACCCAGGTCGACGCCGGGCAGGCTGTTGCGCTCCGCCCAGCGGTCCCTGGTCCACGCGAACATGTCGTGGCCCCAGAGCAGTCGCGCGTGCACGGCGCCGCTGGCCTTGGCGGCCACCGCGGCCGAGGGCCAGCACGGGTCCCAGATCACCAGGTCCGGGCGCCAGGCCTTGGCGAAGCTCACCAGGTCCGGCAGCCCGGAGCGCTCCAGCGCCACCGCCGGGTCGGTCGGGTGGAAGTTCCACACGCAGGGCAGCATGAACTGGCGGAAGTGCTCCCACGGGTAGCGGTCGGCCGGGTCGTCGCTGGTGAGGACCTCGGTCAGCGGGGACAGCTCGTCGGCGGCGGCCCACAGGTCGGGGTTGCCGGCGCCCATGGGCGGCAGCATCCGCTCCTGGTCGCCGATCGACACGGCGGAGAGCCCTGCGGCGGCGATCTGCTTGGCTATCAACGCGGTCGAGGCCACCCGCACCTCGTGCCCGGCGGCCTTGAGCGCCCAGGCCAGCGAGACGGACGGGTGCAGGTGTGCCGTTGCCGGCCACACCGCGAACAGGACGCGCATCAATGCTCCTCAGCCGTTGATCGTGCCGTTCGTTGACGGGCGGGCCACGTGCCACCTGCCACCGCGCCGCCTGACGGCGAATCGCCGGTGCGGCGCGAGAGTCCGTTCTGGACCGGGTCCACAGTGGCGCCTGGGCACCATCCTGTGCTGCCGCGGCACCGCACGGCATCTTCGTTGTTGCCCTCTTCGCTGCGGTTGTCCGCACTCCTGAAGAAGTCCCGGATGTCCGATTCGGCAAGGCTGGGATGTCGTGTGCCCAAAAGGGAAGGAAGAATCGTGACCTCCACACAGCGGATCGACGTTTCGGCTGATCCAGTCGGGACGGACGGCGCCGTGCCGAGGCGGACGAGCCTGTGGCGGCGACCGTGGATGGTGCCGTTGGCACTCCTCGTCGCGGCGTTCCTCTTCATCTCCCTACCGGTGTACGTGACGTTGGACCCCGCGCGGTCCCGGATCGCACTGTCCGAAGGCTTCCCGCTGCACTACCCGTTCTTGGTGGCGCACATAGCTTTCGGCACGGTCGCGATGGTGACGGTGGTGCTTCAGGTGTGGCCTTGGTTGCGGCGTCGGCACCCTGTCGTGCACCGGTGGAGCGGGCGGTTGTACGTGTTCGCCGGCGTCCTCCCGTCCGGCCTGCTCGCGCTGGTCATCACGCCGTTCGCCGTGGGGCCGGTGGGCAACGCGGTCGGCGGGATCCTGTGGCTCGGCACGACGATCGCCGGCTACCGGATGGTGCGGCAGCGGCGTTACGCTGAGCACCGGCGGTGGATGATCTACAGCTTCGCGTTGTGCCTGCAGATCATCGAGGGTCGGGTCATGGTCATCGCGGCGCCCGCGTTCCCCGGCTTCACCCCGGACGCCTTGCCGCCGATCCTCGAGGCCGCCAGCTGGATCGGGATCGTCATCAACCTGCTGATCGCGCAGTGGTGGCTGGAGCGGACAGCGAACCGGCGGCGCCGCGTCGCCGTCACCAACAGGCAGAGGTGAGGGACATGAAGGCAGCGGTCATCCCCGGACCGGGACTGGAATGGGAACTGCGTGAGGTTCCCACGCCCACCCCGGGCCCCGGCCAAGTGTTGATCAAGGTGCACGCGTCGGGCGTCTGCTTCAACGACGTGCTGGCCACGCAGGGCGTGCTCCCGTTCCCCGCGGTGTCCCCGGCGGTCACCGGGCACGAACCCGTCGGCGAGGTCGTCGCGGTCGGGCCCGGCGTGACGTCCCGGGAGGTCGGGGACCGGGTCGGCACCACCTGGGTGCAGGCCGGCTGCGGACGCTGCGGGTACTGCAAGCTCGACTTACCGGTGACCGGCCAGACCGCGCTGAACTGCACCGCGCCGGTGGTCACCGGGTTCACCGTCGCGGGCGGGCACGCCGAGTACGTGCTCGCCGCCGCGGCGGCGACCGTGCTCCTGCCCGACGGCCTCTCCTACGAGCACGCCGCCCCCGTGATGTGCGCGGGGTACACGGCTTGGAGCGCGCTGCGGCAGGCGGATCCGCAGCCGGGTGAGCGGGTCGCGGTGCTCGGGATCGGCGCGGTCGGGCACCTCGCGCTGCAGTTCGCCAAGGCGTGCGGCCACGACACGGTCGCCGTCACGCACTCGCCCGACAAGCACGCGCTCGCGCGCGAACTGGGTGCGGACGTGGTGGTCGGCACCGGCGCCGAGCTGGCCGAGGCGGGTGGCGCGGACGTGGTGCTGGCGGTGGGCAGCTCCTACCGGGCCGCGTCGGACAGCCTGCTCGGCCTGCGCCCGGACGGCCGCCTGGTGCTCACCGGGTTCGACAACTCGCAGGGCTTCGACCTGGCGCCGAACCCGATGCAGCCGTTCTTCACCCAGCGGCACCGCATCATCGGCTCCACCCACAACGGCCTGCCGTACCTGCGTGAGGCGTTGGACCTGGTGGCGGGCGGCGCGGTGACGCCGAAGGTCGAGGTCCACGACGCGTCGGAGGCCGCCAAGGCGGTCGGCCGGGTGGCCGCGGGGGAGGTGCGCTTCCGCGCGGTCCTGCGCTTCTGACGGCACAGGCGGAAACGGGTGGCGCCGGGGCGTGGACCAGCCCCGGCGCCACCCGTTCCGCGTTGACGATCACTGGTCCGAGCCACCGGGACACGCCGCGGTGGGCCATCCTCGACCGGTTGGTCGGGGATGGCCCACCACGGGGTCCGCTCGGGTCAGGCCGCCGTCTCGACGCGGTGCGGCAGCGCACCGGCGATGAGGTCGGCGGCCTTCTCGGCCACCGCGATCACCGGGGCGTTGGGGTTGCCCCGGACGACCTTCGGCATCACCGAGGCGTCCACCACGCGCAGCCCGTCCACGCCCATCACCCGCAGCTCCGCGTCGACGACCTCGCCCATGGCGCACGTCGAGGACGGGTGGAAGATCGAGTGGGTGTACTGGCGGGCGAAGGCGCGCAGGTCCGCGTCGGAGTCCGAGTCGGGCACCAGGTACGGCGTGCCGGTGTAGCGCGCCAGCGCGTCCTGGCGGGCGATGTCGAGGCCGATCCGCAGCGCATCGACCGCGTTGTCCAGGTCCGCCTCCTCGGCGTAGTAGTTGTGCACGATCTTGGGCTTGGCCGTCGGGACGTCCGAGGCCAGCGTGACGCTGCCCCGGCTGACCGGGCTGAGCATCGACGGGCCGTAGGACAGCGCGTGGTGCGTCGGCGTGCCGAGGCCGCTGTCGGCGAACATGACCGGCGCGCACAGGAACTCCACGTCCGGTGCGGCGAGGTTCGCCTTGGTGCGCACGAAGCCGCCCGCCTCCGGCCCGTTCGAGGTCAGGGGTCCGGTGTGCTCGTTCGCGTAGAGCTCGAAGTTCTCCGGTGTGGCCGCGGCGAGCATGCTGATCGGGTGTTCGTGGGCGTAGATCAGCGGGATGAGCGCGTGGTCCTGCAGGTTCTGGCCGACCTGGGGCGAGTCGACCACCACGGGCACTCCCAGCGCGCTGAGCAGCGACGCGGGCCCGATGCCGGACAGCATCAGCAGTTGCGGCGAGTTGTACGCGCCGCCGGAGAGGATCACCTCGCGCTCGGCGCGGATCGTCACCTGCTCGTCGAGCCGCTCGCCGACCACGCCGGTCGCCCGGCCGTTCTCCACGAGCACCCGGTGGACCTGCAGGTTGGTCTCCACCGTGAGGTTCGGCCGCGACAGGGCCGGGTGCAGGTACGCGCTGGCCGTGCTGGCCCGGCTGCCGTCGCGCTGGGTCAGCTGGAAGTAGCCGAACCCGTCCTGGGAGTCGCCGTTGAAGTCGTCGTTCGCCGGGTGGCCCGCCTCGACGGCGGCGTCGATGAACGCCGTCGACATCGCGTTGCGCGCCCGGTTGTCCGCGACCGAGAGCGGACCGCCGACCCCGTGGTAGGGCGACGCGCCGCGCTCGTTGTCCTCGGACTTGATGAAGTACGGCAGCAGGTCGGCGTAGCTCCAGCCGGGCTGGCCCCACTCGTCGAAGTCCAGCCGGTTGCCCCTGATGTAGATCATCGTGTTGATGGAGCTCGTCCCGCCGAGCACCCTCCCGCGGGGTAAGTAGATCCGGCGGCGGTTCAGCTGTGGTTCTTCGTGGGTGCTGTAGTCCCAGTCGAGGTTAGTGCGGAGCAGCTTGCCGAAGGCGGCAGGCACCGGGATGTTCTGGGACTTGTCGGCCGGCCCGGCTTCGACCAGGCACACGGTGACATTGGGATCCTCGCTCAGCCGAGCGGCGAGGACGCATCCCGCCGAGCCGGCGCCGACGATCACGTAGTCGTACATCCACTCCTCCTTGGGTGAAAACCCAGCATGGACCAGGCCACGAGACGCCGGCGTCTCCGTAATTGCCGAAGTTGTGACCGACTTTCGACCGCGGCAGCGGGCATTTCGCAAGTCCGGAGATGCGACGGCGCGCGCAGGCGGAGGACGATGGGGATCGGTGCTTGTACGGACGGAGATCCCATGGTGCCCGCGGGTTCGCCGACGGCGGTTGACGTCGTGCGGTCCGCGGGTGAGGACGTGGATCGCGGTGCGGCACAACGGCGGGCGACGGCTCGTCGGCTCCCGGAAAGCCCGCGTGGTGCGGGCACGACCTGCGGCGGTGACCAGATGACCACGAGTGCGAGTTCCTGGGGTGACGCGGCCGAGATCCTCGCCGAAGCGGGCGTGGCCGACGACCCCGACTACTACGGCGCCTTCACCAGCCCGGCGCAGAAGGCCGTCCTCACCGTGCCGCTGCGGATCCAGGCGGCCTGGGCCGCCAACGACGCCGACGCCTTCGCCGACATCTTCACCGAGAACGGCAGCGAGCTGATCGGCGACGACCAGCTGTGCGGCCGGGAGGAGATCCGCGAGTACCTGACGGCCGGTTTCGCCGGCGTGTTCAAGGGTTCGCGCGTGCGCGGCTGGGCGCTGTCGCTGGACTTCATCGCCGACGACGTCGCCCTGCTCACCACCGGCGGCGGGGTGGTGTTCGCGGGTGCCACCGACATCGCGCCGGAGCACGAGCTCCGGTCCACCTGGGTGATCCTCCGGGAGGCGCCGGGCAAGTTGCGGCTCGTCTCACACCAGAGCAGCCCCGTCAAGGGCTGACCCCCCTAGTGCAAGGAGTTCCGATGCCCACTGACGACCACCTCTCCCTCGACCGGCCGTCACCGGCACGCATGTACGACTACTTCCTGCACGGCGACAACAACTTCGAGATCGACCGGGCCGCCGCGGAGCAGGTGATCGCCAAGGTCGGGGAGCGCCTCACCCGCGACGTGGTGTGGGAGAACCGCAACTTCCTCGGCCGCGTGGTGCGCCACCTCGCCGAGGACTGCGGCATCACCCAGTTCATCGACGTCGGCGCGGGACTGCCGAGCCAGGAGAACACGCACCAGGTCGCCCGCCGTGCGGTGCCCGACGCGCGGGTCGTCTACGTGGACAACGACCCGATCGTCGCGGCCCACGGGCAGACCCTGCTGTCCGAGGAAGACCGGAAGCTCACCCGGATCATCACCGCGGACCTGCGCGACCCGCAGGCGATCCTGGACCACCCGGAGACCGCCGAGGTCATCGACTTCTCGAAGCCGGTGGCGGTCCTGCTCATCGCCGTCTTCCACTTCGTGAAGGACAGCGAGCGGCCGGGCGAGCTGGTGGCGGCCTTCCGCGACCGGATGGCGCCGGGCTCCTACCTCGCGCTGTCGCACCTGAGCACCCACGACTCGCCCGCCGAGGAACGGGCGAAGATGGAGGACAGCTACAAGAACGCCACGGCCCCGATGGTGTTCCGCGATCTCCCCGAGATCGAGAAGCTGTTCGACGGCTTCACCCTCACCGCGCCGGGCCTCGTCCCCGTCGGCCGGTGGCAGCCGGGGGTCGAGCAGGGCGAGTCCGTGCGCCGGATGTACGGCGGTGTCGCGCGCCTGTCCTAAAAGGACTGTCGTGGGGTCCGAGGGGCACGCCCCTCGGACCCTTCGCGCCGTCCGCCACGTGCCGGGCGACCATCGTGATCGGATAGCCGTGGCGCGCCTCACCTCGCGAACGCGGCCTACTCGCCGATCCGGGCCAGGAAGTCGAGGACCCGGACGCGCATGAGCTCGGCCGGCTCCGGCTCGTACTCGGGGTAGTCCGCGTCGCCGAACATGTGCTTGCCGCCGGGGTAGACGTGCACGTCTAGCGCCGCACCAGCCCGTTCAGCCGCCGCGCGGAACCGTTCAAGATCGGTCGGACCGACCCACGGGTCCCCCTCGGTGAAGTGCAGCTGTGCCGGCACCCCGTCCGGCCACGGCCCGTCCGGCACCGGCACGCTGTTCATGAGCACCGCCGCCCGCACCCCGGGCACCAAGGTCGCCACGTCCACCGCCACCGCGGCCCCCATCGAGAAGCCCGCGACCACGATCCCCGACGGCAATCCGGCCACGGCCGCGAGCGTCCGCTCCCGCAGTCGCGCCCCCAACGCCTCGACCTTCCGCATGCCGTCGTCGATGTCGTCATACGTCTCACCGTCGAACAGGTCGGGCGTGTGCACCCGGTGTCCCGCGGCCCTCAGGTCCTCCGCCCACTGGAGGACACTGGGCCGCCGCCCGAGGACCGAGTGGAACAACACGACGTCGTGGATCATGGCGAACCCTCTGCTGTCCTAGCCGACGAGACCACTCGACCCAACCATGATCGTCGACCGGCGGACTACTCGGGCGGCTCACCGGCGTCAGCAAGACACCACCTCCTCCGCGGACCTGCCGACCAGGCGGCGGCCGCCTCGGCGGTCTCCGACCGGAGAAGTGAATCACCTGGGTTTGACGTGGGCCGATCTTGACCGGAGACCGGCCCCAACGTCCTCACCTGCACTGCTGCGCCCCCGGCAGGATTCGAACCTGCGACCTCGGGATTAGAAGTCCCTCGCTCTCTCCACTGAGCTACGGAGGCTGGAGGGGCTGTTGACCACGCGCTGTAGCAGCGTAGCCGCCCCACCGGACACATCGTCCGGAAGACTCGTCGCGTTTCCTTCCAGGCGCGGGAAGGTGATTAAGATGGCCAAAAAGTGATGTGGATCACTTCGGTGGGGCCGTCGAGTCGCGCGGAACGAGGGAAACCGGCAGTCTTGTCGGCTCGCCTGGTCTGCCGCCGTCGAGCAGTCGCAGGGCCAGTTCACCCGCGTGCCTGCCCTTGTCGGCCAGGGGTTGACGCACCGTAGTCAACGGTGGGTCTGCGTGTTCGGCGGCGGGCACGTCGTCGAAGCCCACGACCGACACGTCGGCCGGCACGCGCAGGCCCAGGTCGCGCACCGCCTGGAGCGCGCCGAACGCCAGCTCGTCCGAAGCGCACAGCAACGCGGTCGGCCGCGGTGAGGTCGAGAGCAGGGCACGGGCGCCCGCACGGCCCAGTTCGCGGTTGCTCCGGGTGCACTCCCAGACCGGGGTGTCCGCACCCGTCACGTCGAGGTACCCGTGCAACCGGTCCCGAGTCACCCGGAACGACGTCGAAGCCAGCCGCGCGGGCGTCACCGGGCCGCTGTGCCCGTCCGGGTGCAGCGCGAACGTCACCACGCCGAACCTCCGGTGCCCCGCCTCCCACAGCGACGACGCCGCCAGCCGCGCCCCGCCGAAGTCGTCCACCTCGACCCGCGCGGTGTCCGGCAGCACGGGCTGGTCGATCACCACCAACGGCAGCCCTCGCGCCCGCACCGCCGCCAACGCGGGCGCGTCGTCGGGCAGCGAGTAGGCCACCACGACGTCCGCCTGAGCCCGCGTCACGGTCTCCGGTCGCGGTCCGCCCTTGTCCCGCCCCGGCATCAGCACCAGGCAGTGGTCGTGTCCGTCCACGGTCGAAGCCAGTCCGTCCAGCACGATCGACAGCGCCGCGTCGGCGAACGACGCCGACAGTCCCTGCCCCAGCATGAACCCGACGGCCGCGCTGTGCCGGGTCGCGAGGCTGCGCGCCACCGGATCCGGTCCCGCGTACCCGATGGACGCCGCCGTCTCCAGGATCCGCTCGCGCAACGCGGCGGACAGCTGGTCCGGCCGGTTGTAGGCGTTCGACACCGTGGCGCGCGACACGCCGACCACGCCGGCCACCGTGTCGAGCGTCGGCTTCCGAGGGCGGTCCACGTGATGAGCGTAACCAGGTAATCGGTTGGACGTTCTGAAGCGCTCTAGTTCACACTCGAACGCATGCCCACACCACGCGTCGCCGTCTTCGCGGTGTTCCTGTTCAACGGGGCGCTGTTCCTGTCCTGGGCCGCACGCATGCCCGCGTTGGCGGCGCAGGTGGGCGCCACCGAGGCCACGCTCGGCCTCGCGCTGGTCGGCGCGAGCATCGGCCTGGCGCTGACGGCGCCGTTCGCGGCCAGGATCTGCGCACGGGTGGGCGCGCGGAAGCTGATCCTCGCCGGCGCGGCGGTCACCGTCGTGGCCGTGCCCTCCCTCACGCTGACCGAGACGCCCTTCCAGCTGGGCCTGGTCCTGTTCGTGCTCGGCTCGTGCGGCGCGTCGCTGGACGTCGGCATGAACGTCGCCGCCGTGGCCGTCACCCGGAGCCTGGACCGGCCGCTGATGCCGCAGTTCCACGCGGGCTTCAGCGTCGGCGGCCTGGTCGGCTCGCTGGGCGCGGCCGCCGCGGCGGCCGTCGGCTGGGGCCTGCCCCGGCACCTGGTCGTCGTGGCGGTGATCGGCGCGGTCGCGATGGCGTGGGTGATCAGGTCCGTGCCGGACACGACCGCGGAGGCGTCCGGCGAGACCGCCGGCACGGCCGAGGGCGACCGCCCGGTCCTCAAGCGACCGCTGCTGTGGCTGCTCGCGACGATCACCCTGTTCTCCGCCATCGCCGAGGGCGCGGCGTCGGACTGGTCGGCGCTGTTCTTCGTCAACGAACGGGGTGTGAGCGAGGCCGCCGCCGCTGCCGCGTACGCCGGGTTCTCCGTCGCCATGGCCACCGCCCGCCTGTTCGGCGAGCCCGCGCAACGCCGGGTCGGCCCGTACCGGCTGCTCGCGGCGGGCGCGGTGGTCGCGGCGGCGGGGTTGGCGCTGGCCGTGCTGGTGGTGTCGCCCGCGGTCGGTTACGTGGGGTTCGCCCTCGTGGGCCTTGGCCTCGCGTTCGCGTTCCCGGTGATCATGGACCTGGCCGGTGACGCGGGCAGGCGCGCCGACGGCACGGGCGGTGAGCGCGAGATCGGCCTGGTCACGACGGTCGCCTACACCGGTTTCCTGCTCGGACCGCCCGTCGTCGGCGGTATCGCGCACGCCAGCAACCTGTCGATCTCGCTGGGTTTCGTGGCGTTCGTGATCGCGCTGATGGTGCCCGCCGTGGCGCTGGCGCGCCGGTCGCGCGCCCGTGAGCTCAGGCGATCGGAAGCCGGTTCAACGCGGCCTTGAGCAGCGGCTGCATCCCGGCCAGCATCTGCTCGGGCACGCCGCCCGCCTGCGCCATCGCCACCAGGACGCTGCGGTTGGCGTTCACGGCCAGGGTCGCGGTGCACGCCATCTCGCCGCCGCTCAACTCGCACAGCGTCCACGTGGAGTGCCCCTCCACGACCACCTCGCGGCCCTTGGACTGCCGCGTCCGCACCTGCTCGTACTTCTGGTAGAGCGCGGCGACCACGGTCCGCCCGGCCTGCGAGCCGTCGTCGAGCACGTACTGGCACGACTCCTGGATCACGTCGTCCTTGCGCGCCGGGTCCTTCTTGTACGGCCCGATGGACTTCAGGTCGGCCGCGGTGAGCAGGGAGCACGGCTCCACGCCGACGACCGTGCGCGGCTTGGCGATCTTGGGGCCGTCCGCGGGTTCGGCCGACGTCGTGGGTGTGACCCCGGCCTGGGGCAACGCGTCCCCGTTGACGGAGTAGCTGCACCCCGCCGACAGGAGCAAGGCGAGGGCCATCACGAGCGCCGTGCGAGAACTGGTCACGTCCGGCAACGGTAGTGGGTGTGATCTGCGCACGTCCGGCGGTTGGTGGTGGTGCGGTCGCGCCGCCTACGCTCGTCACGTGCCCACTGACGCGCCTTCCCGCACCCGGCGGACCGGTCTCATCCCGTTGTTGATCGTCGGCACGACGATAGCCGCGGTGGTCGCGGCGGCGCTGCTCGTCCTCACCGGGGGTGACGCGTCCGGGTTGATCGTGGTGCGCGTGCTGACCGAGGCGGCCGCCGTGGTGACCGTCGGGTCGCTGCTGCTGGCGGCGTTCCTGGTGCCACCGCAGGAGAGCGGCACGCTGGCCGCCGACGGTTACGCCGCCGTGCGCACGGCGGGCTGGGCGGCGTTGGTGTGGACGTTGGGCGCGGTGCTGTCGGTGCCGTTCACGGTGGCCGACGCGTTGGGGCAGCCGGTGACGGCGCTGCTGGAGCCGTCGGTGCTGTTCCAGGTGGCCGGGCTGGTGGAGCAGTCGAAGGCCTGGATGATCACGGCGGTGATCGTGGCGCTGCTGGCGCTGGGCTGCCGGTTGGTGCTGTCGTGGGGCTGGACCGTGCCGCTGTTCTTCCTGTCGGTGTTCGCCCTGATCCCGGTGGCCGTGACGGGGCACTCGTCCGGCGGCGGCTCGCACGACGTGGCCACGAACAGCCTGCTGTACCACCTGATCGGGGCGGCGTTGTGGGTCGGCGGCCTGATCGCGCTGCTGGCGCACGGCCGGCGGGGCGGCGACCACCTCGGGACGGCGACGACGCGGTTCTCCAGGCTGGCGCTGGTCTGCTGGCTCGTGATGGCGGTGTCCGGCGTGGTCAACGCGTGGGTGCGGCTGCCGTTGAGCCAGCTGTTCGGCAGCGAGTACGGCCTGCTGGTGCTCGGCAAGACGCTCGCGCTGGTCGTCCTGGGTGTCGTGGGGTACTTCCAGCGCGAGAAGAGCGTGAAGGAAGTCGTGGCCACGGGCGCCGGGCGTTCGCTGGTGAAGCTCGCGGGCATCGAAGTGCTCTTGATGTTCCTCACCCTCGGCCTGGCCGCCGCGCTGAGCCGGACGCCCCCGCCGATGGAGGGCCGCGCGCTGCCCAGCACCGTGGAGCTGCGCATCGGCTACGACCTGGCCGGCGCGCCGACGTGGTCGCGGCTGCTGTTCGACTGGCGGTTCGACCTGGTCTTCGGCGCGATCTTCATCGCCCTCGGCGTGCTGTACCTGCTCGGCGTGCGGCGGCTGCGCAAGCGCGGTGACGCGTGGCCGGTCGGTCGCACGGTCGCGTGGGTCGCGGGCTGCCTGACCGTGGTGTTCGCCACGTCGTCCGGCGTGGGCCGGTACGCGCCCGCGATGTTCAGCATCCACATGGAAGCGCACATGCTGCTGTCCATGCTGGCGCCGATCCTGCTGGTGCTCGGCGGTCCGGTGACGTTGGCGATGCGGGCGCTGCCGACGGCGGGCAAGGGCAACCCGCCGGGGCCGCGGGAGTGGCTGCTGGCGTTCGTGCACTCGCCGGTGGCGAAGGTGCTGACGAACCCGTTCGTGGCGTTGGCGCTGTTCGTCGGCTCGTTCTACGGCTTGTACTTCTCCGGGCTGTTCGACGCCGCGCTGGACTACCACTGGGCGCACCTGGCGATGAACGCCCACTTCATCCTGGTCGGCTACGTCTTCTACTGGCCGGTGATCGGCATCGACCCGGCGCCGAACCGGCTGCCGCCGCTGGGACGGCTGGGCCTGCTGTTCGCCTCGATCCCGTTCCACGCGTTCTTCGGCATCGTGCTGATGAGCTCGCAGACCGTGATCGGCGACAACTTCTACCGGTCGTTGGGCCTGCCGTGGGTGACGTCGCAGCTGGAGGACCAGCGGCTGGGCGGCGGCATCGCGTGGGCGGCCGGCGAGCTGCCGCTGATCGTGGTGATGGTGGCGTTGCTGGTGCAGTGGGCCAGGTCGGACAGCCGCGACGCCCGCCGGGCGGACCGGCGGGCGGACGCGGACGGTGACGCGGACCTGGCCGCGTACAACGCGATGCTGCGCAAGATGTCGGGGAAGGACTAGAGCGGGCGCTGGAAGCCCTTGACCGCCGCGACCCACCCCGCCGCGGCGAGCACGGCACTGGTCACCAGCGCCCCGACCACGCCGGTCACGGGCTGGGCCAGCGCCAGCGAACGCGCCGCGTCCACCGCGAACGTCAACGGGTTGACGTTGGCGACTGCCTGCAGCCAGCCCGGCAGGCCGCTGATCGGGACGTACGCGCTCGACGCGAACATCAGCGGGAACATGGCCAGGAAGCCGACGGTCTGCATCAGCTCGGCGTTGCGCAGCCACGCCGCGATGGCCAGGAAGATCCAGCCCAGACCCCACCCGACCGCCAGGGCCAACGCGAGCGCGGCGGCGGTGCCGGCCACCCCGCCGGCGGGGGAGAAGCCGAAGACCACGACCGCGAACACCAGCATCAGCAGCAGTTGCGAGGCGGTGCGGACGAGGTCGGACAGGCTGCGTGCGACGAGCACCGAGCCCGATCGGATGGGCAGTGAGCGGAACCGCGCCAGCACGCCGTTCTTCATGTCCGTGACCAGGCCCACACCCGCCTGCAACGCGGACTGCATGGCGGTGTTGACCAGGATCGCGGGCATCAGGAAGTCGATGTAGGCCACGCCCCGGGGGAAGCCGGGCGTGTTGGCGATGCTCGCGAAGATCTGGCTGAACAGGGTCAGCATGATCAGCGGCTGGAGGATGCTGAACACGATCATGCGCGGGTCGCTGACCAGCGTGCGCAGGGACCGCTGGGTCAGCACCAGCACCTGGGTGCCGAAGTCCGTGCCGCGCCAGCGCGGCGCGGCGGTGAGGGTGGTCATCCGGTGGCTCCTGTTCAGGCCGCGTGCTGCGCGAGGGTGAGGTAGACGTCGTCGAGAGTCGGCTCGCCGAGGGCCAGTTCGGTGGCCTCCAGGCCGACCTCGTCCAGCGCGCGGACCACCTTGGCGATCTCGCGGGACGACGTGACGGGCGCGGTCAGCGTGTTCTGCGCCGCCACGGGCTGCATACCGGCCCGTTCCAGGGCTCCGGTGGCCTTGGCGACGTCCGAGGCGTCCGCCAGGGTCACGGTGACCGTGCGTTGGCCGACCTGGGCCTTCAACTCGGCGCTGGTGCCCGCGGCGACGACCTTGCCCTGCGAGAGCACCGTGATCGAGTCGGCCAGGCGGTCGGCCTCGTCCAGGTACTGGGTGGTGAGCAGGACCGTGGTGCCGTCGGTGACCAGGCCCTCGACGATTTCCCACAGGCCGAGCCTGCTGGCCGGGTCCAGGCCGGTGGTCGGCTCGTCCAGGAAGATCACTTCGGGGTGGCCGACGAGGCTCGCGGCCAGGTCGAGGCGTCGACGCATGCCGCCCGAGTAGGTGCGGGACGGCCGCTTCGCCGCGTCGGCCAGCCCGAACAGCTCCAGCAGCTCCTCGCCCCTGGCCCTGGCCTCGCGCGTGGTCGCGCCGAGCAGGCGGGCGATCAGGACCAGGTTGTCCAGGCCGGACAGCTGCTCGTCCACGGCGGCGAACTGGCCGGTCAGCCCGATCCGGCTGCGCACCTGGTGGGCCCGCGCGACCACGTCGAACCCGGCCACGCTCGCGTGACCGGAGTCCGGCGGGAGCATCGTGGTGAGCACGTTGACCAGCGTCGTCTTGCCGGCGCCGTTGTGGCCCAGCAGTCCGAGCACGGTGCCCTTGGGCACGGCGACGCTCACCCCGTCCAGGGCCTTCTGCGCGCCGAACGCCTTGCCGACGTCGACGGCCTCGATCATCAGGTCCTTCACTGCTTCCCCCTCAGCACGCCGTGCAGGAACAGTTCGACGAGCTGGTCGGCGTCGGCGGTGGAGTCGCCGAAGCCCTCGCCGTGCATGCGGTTGGTGAACACGAGCCCGAGCAGCAGCCGTGCGGCCAGGGACGGGTCGACGCGCAGGTCGTCGTCCGGGCCGAACAGCGAGGCGACGTGCTCGGTGATGCGCTGCATCTCGACCGGCGGTCCCTTGTGCTCGCGCTGCTTGTCGTGCCCGTCGTGCGGGTCGTAGCCCGAGTCGCGGAGCACGCTCATCAGCTTCCACATCCGGTCCAGGTAGCCGGAGACGGCGCTGATGGCCCAGGACAGGCGCTCGGCGAGGGTGTCCGCTTGGCTCGCCTGCTCGATCAGGTCCAGTTCGGAGTCGGCCGCCATGACGCTCTGCACGCACGTGCGGATGAGCTCCTGCTTGTCCTTGAACGCCCGGAAGACGGTGCCCTCCGCGATGCCGGCGGCCTTGGCGACCTGGCTGGTCGTCACGTTGGCGCCGTGCGTGAACAGCAGCGGGACCGTGGCGGCGACGATCGCCTCGCGGCGGTCCTCGGGGCTCATCGCGGGCGCGCGCCGACGGCGTTGGGTGGTCTCCTCGGGCATGGTGCGAGCTTATGAGTGAGTCCTCACTCATGTCAACGAGTGAGCGCTCACTCATTTAGTTATGCATGCTTCAGTCAGTTGTCCACAGCTCCGGAACCGCCGCTCGCCACCCGCCTCCACCACCGGCAACCTGGTCGCAAGCGATCAACCAGGAGGAGCACGAGATGGCCTACAACGAGACCCGGGTCACCATCTGCGGCAACGTCGCCAGCCCGGTCAGCCACACCAAGGTCGGCCCCGGTTTCAGCCGGGCGAAGTTCCGGCTGTTCACCGCGGAGCGCGTCTGGGACCAGGAGCAACGCGCCTGGGAGGACGGCGCGCGGATGTTCCTGTCGGTGTCGTGCTGGCGGATGCTCGCCGACAACGCGCAGGCGTCGTTGAACAAGGGCGACCCGGTGGTGGTCACCGGCCGGTTGACGATCAGGGAGGTCGAGTTCGAGGGCAGGACCAGGTCGGTGGTGGAGATCGAGGCCACCGCGATCGGGCCCAACCTGGCGCTGTGCACGGCCACGGCGACGCGCACCCGGCTCGCGGCGGACGCGGTCGAGGCGCGGGCGGCGCCCGAGATCGCCGCGCCCCGCGCACCGGCGGAGTTGCCGCTGGTCCTGACGGGCGAGGCGGAGCGTCCGAAGGAGGTGGCCGAAGTGCCGTTCTGAGCCAAACGAGCTACAAGGGCTTCCGTCGGGCCGTTCGGGGCGGAGAATGCGCGGGCAGTCGTCGCCGTTGCGAGCGTGGAGGAGGGAGGTCGTCGGGCCGGCGCCAGGGCCGGGTCCGCACGCAGGCACCGGGGGTTGACAGCGCACCGAGTTCGCGCATCGGGTCGGAGTCGCTGGTCGCAGGGTCGCGCCAGGCCGGCCCGGCGGTCGTGTTACGACTGTGGGTGACCCACGTTCGCGTTAACTCTGCGTTGTGCCCACGTCCGTTGCCGGCGTCCGAGGTTCGGGCCCGATCGGCACCGCTCTACGATCGCGGGCATGGCCGAGTACGTCTACACCATGAAGAAGGTGCGCAAGGCGCACGGGGACAAAGTCATCCTGGATGACGTCACCATCATGTTCCTCCCCGGTGCGAAGATCGGCGTTGTCGGTCCCAACGGCGCCGGTAAGTCGAGCGTGCTGAAGATCATGGCCGGCCTGGACACACCGGGCAACGGCGAGGCCTTCCTCGCGCCGGGCTACACGGTCGGCATCCTCCAGCAAGAGCCGCCTCTCAACGAGGAGAAGACCGTCCTGGGCAACGTCCAGGAGGGCCTCGGCGAGATCAAGGTGAAGCTCGACCGCTACAACGAGATCGCCGAGAAGATGGCCGTCGACTACTCCGACGAGCTGATGGAGGAGATGGGTCAGCTCCAGGAAGACCTGGACCACGCGAACGCGTGGGACCTCGACTCCCAGCTGGAGCAGGCGATGGACGCCCTGCGCTGCCCGCCGCCCGACGCGGACGTCAAGACCCTCTCCGGTGGCGAGCGCCGCCGGGTCGCCCTCTGCAAGCTGCTGCTGAGCAAGCCGGACCTGCTGCTGCTCGACGAGCCCACCAACCACCTGGACGCGGAGAGCGTCCTGTGGCTGGAGCAGCACCTGGCGCAGTACGCGGGCGCGGTCCTGGCCGTCACGCACGACCGGTACTTCCTGGACAACCTCGCCGAGTGGATCCTGGAGCTCGACCGCGGCCGGGCCCACCCGTACGAGGGCAACTACTCCACCTACCTGGAGAAGAAGGCCGAGCGGCTCGCGGTCTCCGGCAAGAAGGACCAGAAGCTGCAGAAGCGGCTGAAGGACGAGCTGGAGTGGGTCCGGTCGGGCGCCAAGGCCCGGCAGGCCAAGTCCAAGGCCCGCCTCGGCCGCTACGAGGAGATGGCCGCGGAGGCGGAGAAGACCCGCAAGCTCGACTTCGAGGAGATCCAGATCCCGCCGGGCCCGCGCCTGGGCAGCGTCGTGGTCGAGGTCGACAAGCTGAAGAAGGGCTTCGGCGACCGGGTGCTGATCGACGGCCTGTCGTTCAGCCTGCCGCGCAACGGCATCGTCGGCGTCATCGGTCCGAACGGCGTCGGCAAGACGACGCTGTTCAAGACCATCGTGGGGCTGGAGGAGCCCGACTCGGGCACGGTCAAGATCGGCGAGACGGTCAAGCTGTCCTACGTCGACCAGAACCGCGGCGGCATCGACCCGAAGAAGAACGTGTGGGAGGTCGTCTCCGACGGCCTGGACTACATCCACGTCGGCAACGTCGAGATGCCGTCGCGGGCGTACGTCAGCGCGTTCGGCTTCAAGGGCCCGGACCAGCAGAAGCCGGCGGGCGTGCTCTCCGGTGGTGAGCGCAACCGGCTCAACCTGGCGCTGACCCTCAAGGAGGGCGGCAACCTGATCCTGCTGGACGAGCCGACGAACGACCTGGACGTCGAGACGCTCGGCTCGCTGGAGAACGCCCTGGAGCAGTTCCCCGGTTGCGCCGTGGTCATCTCGCACGACCGGTGGTTCCTCGACCGCGTCGCCACGCACATCCTGGCGTGGGAGGGCACGGCGGAGAACCCGTCGAAGTGGTACTGGTTCGAGGGCAACTTCGAGGGCTACGAGAAGAACAAGATCGAGCGCCTCGGCGCGGAGGCGGCGAGGCCGCACCGCGTCACCTACCGCAAGCTCACGCGGGACTGAGGGCCGGGTACCTACATCGTGGCGGCGAGGGGCGAAGCGCAGGCGGACGTCGAGGTGAGCACGCTGGTCGTGCCCGCCTGGCGGCTGCGTTGGCGGGCACCGGAGCTTGCTCTGGTGCTGGGCGAGCGCGCCGTCGCGCTCGCCTCCGCCCGCCGTGACGAGGTCGACCGGTTGCGCGCGGAGGCCCTGGTGGTCTTCGCGAGCAACCGCATGGGCCGGGGCGTCCGCATCGCGGACCGGGCGTTGGACGCCCTCAAGGCGGCCGAGGCCGCGTCCGAGCGGGAGACGGCCTGGCGCCTGCGGGTCGAGCTGGCCGACAGCGCCAGGTCGGTCGGCGCGCCCCTCACGGGGTTCGCCGCCGTCCGGCCGGTGCTGGAAGCCGACGACGTCCCGCCAGGCCTGCGGGCCACTGCCCTCGTCCAGGCCAGTGAGTGCCTGGTCTCGGTCGGCCGGGGCGCGGCGCTGGCCCAGGCGTTGGACGAAGCGGACCGCCTCTACCAGGCGGATCCGCTGCTGGACCACGACACGACCCTGCTGCACCGGGGCCTGCTCCGCGCGTCCGCCGCGGGGCAGCACCGCCGTTGGGGCGACCTGCAGGCGGCGGTCGCGTCGGCTCGTGACGGCCTGGCCGTGCTGGACCGGCTCAAGGAGTCGGAGTCCGACAACGGCCAGGTCCGGGGCAGGCTGACGGTGGAGCTCGTCTGCGCCCTGATGGACCTGAACAAGCCGGGCGAGGCCTCCGAGATCGGCACCCCGCTCCTGGAACGCCCGGTGCGGGCACCGTCCGCCTCCACCACCGGCTGGCTCCGGCTGGCCCTGGCCACCAGGGTCCACCTGCCCGCCGGTCGCGTCGACCAGGCCCGCGACCTGCTGCGTGACGCGGCCGACAGCGCCGAGCGCCACCAGTTGGACACCCTGCTGGCGGAAAGCCTCCTGGCGCTGGCACACGTGCACGAGGTGGCCGGCGACCTGACCGAAGCACTGGCCAACCTCCGCTCCGCCCACGCCGCCGAACGCCGGCGTGCCAGAGCGGTCTACGCCGTGCGGGCCAGGCTGGCCGCCGAGTTCTCCGGCGTCCACCGCCGGCCGGCGGGCGGCCTGCACGACGAACTGGCCGCCCTGCTCCGCACGGGAACCTCGGTGGTGACGCCACCCACCACCGACCCCGACCTCGCCCCCGAGGCCAAGCAACAACTCCGCCAGTGGCGTCCGGTCCAAATGCACCGCAACGAGGGAATCCGGGTCAAGCGCTCCCGCCGTGCGGCCGAAGACATGACTGTGGAAGGCCTCTCCGCCGCAAGGGCCCACGCCGCCGACCGCTGGCGCCTGGTCCAACCGTTCGGCGACGTGGAAGACGACACGGCCCAACCGGGAGGCCGCCGCCGAGCACCGGAACCGGAAACCCCACCACCGACCGCCCAAGGCCGCCCGGAACACGCCAGAAGCGGCGAGGCCAAGCCCACCCACACACCACCCTCCGGCACCCCGATCCCCGGCGTTCACGCCGCCGGCACCCACACCGCCGGCTCAGGAGCGACCACCGGTACGGGCACGGCGCCCAACCCTGGACACCCCGCCACGTCGACCAACACGCCGGCCGCCACTCCCGCGCGCACCGCCGGACCGCCCGCCGCGACGCATACTGCCGCCACGAACACAGCCACCACGCACACTGCCGCCACGCCCACCGGCGCTATCGGCAACCCACCATCCGGCATCCACGCAACCGGGACGGGCACGGTTTCCGCCACCTCCGCTGATGTGCCGCCGGCCGGCATCCACCCGCACGCCCCAGGAACGGGCGAGCCAAGGACTGGCGCTGCCGCGCATGGCATCGGATCGGCCGCGCACCACGCAGTCGGCGCAGTGACCGACGCGGTAACCGGCGCAGTGACCGGCGAGGCGACCTCGGGCGGTGCCGGGTTCGGCACCGCGTCGGCGGGCGTTCACGCCCAGGACGAAGTGACCGGCGAGCCAAGGGTTGCTGGTAGCGGCGCACACAGCACCGCGTCGGCCACGAGCCCGGGTGGTGCAAGTGCTGGTGAGGTGAGGCACGAGGGCGGCGCAGGGACGGGTGAGGCGAAGACCTCCGGCTCGGAGGGCGGCGGTTTCGGGATCGGCGGTTCAGGGATCGGCAATGTCGGGGCCCGCAATGTCGGGGCCGGCGGTGTCGGGGTTGGCGGTTCGAGGGCTGGCGGTGCGGCAACTGGCGATGCGGGACTTGGGGTTGTCGGAACTGGTGGTGTGGGGCTTGGTGGTGCTGCGGCGGCTGCGGCCGCGTCGGCTGGAGGCCGCGTGAGCGGCGTGGAGGCCGGTGAGTCCGCTGTTCGGCGGCCGGTCGGTGGTGCTGGGCTTGGTGGGGGTGGGTTCGGCATCGTGCAGCCCGAGGTTGGTGCGCAGCCCGAGGTTGGTGAGAGCGGTGTCGGCAAGGCTGGCTCTGGCGAGAGCGGTGCCATCGAGGCCGGTTCCACCGAGACCGGTATTGGCGAGGCCGGCCCTGGCGCGCTTGGTGTCGGCGAGGTCGGGGCCGGTGGGAGCGGTGCCGATGCTGCTCCGGCGGCTGGGCACGAGGGTGGTGGCGAGCGGAGTGTGCCGGCGGCTGGGTTGATCGCGGCGGCTGGTGCTGTGCGTAGTGGTCGTAGGCGGGCGGCGCGGGAGGCTGCTCAGGATGAGGGGGAGCGGTCTTCCGGGGACGCCGACCCCAGTGTGCTGGACGCGCTGAAGGCCGCTGGGCTGCTCGACCCGCAGCGCGCCGGTGGTCGGCGGCGCGCTCGCGACACAGATGAGGAGGCCGCCGTTTCCGAGCCCGAGCCCTCGCGACAGGCTGAACCCGAGCAGGTGCAGTGGCGCGTGGAACCGCCGCCGCGGCTGCGTGGTGAGGCGCCGTCGCCCGTGGACATGTTCGACTCACCGACGATGGTCCAGCCCGCCGTGCGCGACGACGTGCCGCCGGTCGGGCTTGGCGCGGCCTTCGTCAAGGGGCCGCTCATCCCCACCGCCCGGGTGCCCGACCCACCGGACTACCCGCTGCCGCCCGTGCCCGACTTCGCCATGTCGTCGTCGGTGCCGGAGCAGGCCGTGAAGGCGGACGAGGTGCCGCCGATCTTCCCCTCGACGGACGTGGATTCGCCTGCCGAGGACCTGTCGGTGCCCGCACCGCAACCCGAACCACGGCCCATGCCGGAACCCGACCTGCGGCCCATGCCGCAATCCGAGCCGCAGTCCGTGCCACAGCCCGCGCGGCGACCCGAGCCCCAGCCCTCGCCGCAACGAGAGCCGCGACCTGAGCCGCAGCCCGAGCCACAGCCGGTGCCGCAGCCCGAGCCGGACCAGGTGCCCGGGGTGCCCGAGCCCGACCAGGTGCCGCCGGTCCCGGTGCCCGACCCGGTGCCGACCGACCCGTCCCCTGACACGCCGCCGACGACACCGACGACACCACCGACGCCGACGACTCCGCCGGCGGAGTTCAGCCCGACCGGGTTCCTGGGCGCGGCCGACATCGAGCACGACGACGCACCCGCGCACGCACCCAGCGAAGCGCCGGTCGGGGTGACCGGTGAAGCGACAGTCGAGGTGACCGGCGGAGCACCAGTCGAGGTGACCGGTGAAGCGACCGGTGAGGAAACCGCGACCGGTGGGGAAACGCCGAAGGACCCCTTCGTCACCGCCGTCGTGGTCGGCGGCAAGACGATCGACCTGCCGGCCATCGTCGTCGAACCGACACCGCCCGCCCCCGGCTCACCCAGCGCCACCCGCGCCTCACGCCGCCACAAGAGCGACCTGAGCCTGGCCGAACTCCTCGCCGAGGCCCTCGTCGCCTACGAGGACGCCCGACGCGAGGACGAAGCCGCGGGCCGCGCCGAGGTCGACGAGGACACCGTGCCGATCTCACCGGTCGGGACGCCGCCACCGCCATCCGAGAACGAGACCACCGCCCCGATCCAGCGCATCGACCCACCGCGCCGGTTCGACACGTG
The DNA here is from genome assembly GCF_040656635.1 of Actinosynnema sp. NPDC049800. Classification (NCBI taxonomy): domain Bacteria; kingdom Bacillati; phylum Actinomycetota; class Actinomycetes; order Pseudonocardiales; family Pseudonocardiaceae; genus Actinosynnema; species Actinosynnema sp. NPDC049800. The sequence goes on from NZ_JBFAMT010000055.1 coordinate 41,848, forward strand.
GACTCTTCCCGAATCGTGAAATGATTTGAGGTTCTAATAAGGTTTCCCGCCGGTAACAAAGCGGGAAATAGGCCACGTCACAAGTGAATTCCCGACTTTCCAGGCAAGTTGTTCGATTCAGTGCGAGGGTTGCGGCGATCGGCTTCGCGCCCGTCTGGTTAAGTGGTGCGCACACCCGGTACACAGAGGTACCGGATAGCGTGGAGTCGCCTGAACATGACCTCGACTGGAGCCCCGTCCCGATCCGAGCCCACCGCCCGCGACGTCGGCGCGGCTCGCCCGGCCAGTCCCGAACAGGCCCGTGACGAATTGATCGAACGTGCCGCCGCCAACGCCCCCGAGCTCGCCGACCTGATCCGCCTGTACTACCGCCACGTCCCCGCCGAGGAAGTCAACGACGACGACCCGGTCGACCTGGTGGGCGCGGTGCGCTCGAACTACCAGCTGGCCGAGACCCGGGTCCCGGGCCGTCCGGTGGTGCGGATCCTCAACCCCACCCGCGCGCACGACGGCTGGACCTGTCCGGCCACGGTGGTGCAGGTGGTCACCGACGACATGCCGTACCTGGTCGACTCGGTGGCCTCCGAGCTGACCCGCGGCGGCGTGCAGGTCCAACGGGTGGTGCACCCGATCGTCGTGGTGCGCCGTGACCTGGTGACGGGAGCGCTCCAGGAGGTCCTGCCGACCGCGGACCCGGCCGACCCGCCGGGCGACGCGCTGGCCGAGTCGTGGATGTACGTCGAGGTCGACCTGCTCACCGACCCGGACCGGGCGCGTGAGCTGGAAACCAAGCTGCACACCGTGCTCAACGACGTCCGCGAGGTCGTCGAGGACACCGACAAGATGGCCGGCATGGCGGGGCACCTGGCCGAGCTGCTGGAGTCCGAACCGCCGCCGCTGCCCAGCCACGAGGTGCAGGACGGCGCGAACCTGCTGCGCTGGCTCGCCGACGACCACTTCACGTTCCTCGGCTACCGCCAGTACGAGCTGGTCCGCGACGACCCGGCCACGGACGGCGAACCCGCGCTCCGGGCGGTCCTGGCGAGCGGTCTCGGCGTGCTCAGACAGGACAGCCTCGCGGCGCGCAGCCTGACGGCGGGCCCGGACGCGGGCGCCCAGGCACTGTCACCGGAACTGCTGGTCCTGACGCAGGCCAGCGCGCAGTCGAGCGTGCACCGGTCGGTGTACCCCTACTACGTCGGCGTGAAGACCTTCGACGCCGACGGCAACGTGTCCGGCGAGCACCGGTTCCTCGGCGTCTTCTCCACCACGGCCCTGCACGAGGACGTGCTGGACATCCCGGCCATCGAACGCCGGGTCCGCGACGTCATCCACCGCGCCGGCTTCCCGCTGCACTCCTACTCGGGCCAGCGGATGCTCGAGGTGATCCAGAACTACCCGCGCACCGAGCTGTTCTCGGTCGACACGGACACGCTCTACCAGACCGTCACGGGCGTGATCGCGCTCGCCGAACGCCGCCGGCTGCGCCTGTTCCTGCGCCGCGACCCGTACGGCCGCTTCTACTCCTGCCTGGTCTACCTGCCGCGCGACCGCTACACCACGACGTCGCGGCTGGCCATGCAGGAAGTGCTGATCGACCAGCTCGGCGGCGTGAACCTGGAGTACAGCGCACGCGTCGGCGAGTCGGCGCTGGCCCGCGTGCACTTCACCGTGCACACCGACCCGAGCCGCCACGTCGAGCCGGACACCGCCCACATCCAGCAGCTGCTGGCCGAGGCCGTGCGCCTGTGGGACGACCGCATGGTCGAGGCGGTCATGGAGGACCACGGCACGGGCCTGGGCGCGGAATCGTCGTCCGAGCGGGGCCAGCGGATCGCCGCGGCGTTCCCCGAGGCCTACAAGGAGGACTTCACCGCGGCCGAGGGCCTGGCGGACTTCCGGCGCATCGAGGCCCTCAAGCGCGGCGACCTGGACCTGGCGTTCTACACGCCGCGCGACGCCGAGCCGGGTGAGCGGCGGTTCAAGCTGTTCCTCGTCGGCGCCCGGTTGACGCTGTCGGACGTGCTGCCGATGTTGCAGCGCATGGGCGTGGTCGTGGTGGACGAGCGCCCGTACGAGCTGGTCCGCGACGACGGCGTGGAGTGCTGGATCTACGACTTCGGCCTGCGCATCGACCAGGTCACCCTGGACAAGCTGTCCGGCGAGGACTTCGAGTCGATCCGCACCCGCTTCCAGGACGCGTTCGCCGCCGCCTGGCGCGGCGAGGCCGAGGTGGACGGCTTCAACACGCTCGTGCTCAAGGCGGGCGTCACGTGGCAGCAGGCCGCGATGCTGCGCGCCTACGCCAAGTACCTGCGCCAGGCCGGCACCCCGTACAGCCAGGACTACATCGAGGACGCCGTCCTGGGCCACACCGAGGTCGCCACGGCCCTGGTGCGGCTGTTCGAGGCCCGGTTCGACCCCGCCCTGTCCGACGAACAGCGCTCCGGCCGCACGGACCACCTGGTCGACGAGATCACCGAGATGATCGACAACGTGACCAGCCTGGACGCGGACCGCATCCTGCGCAGCCTGCTCACGCTGGTGCAGGCCACGCTGCGCACGAACTACTTCGTCCGCGACGTCGACGGCAACCCGCGCCCGTACCTGGCGGTCAAGCTGAACCCGCGCGCGATCCCGGACCTGCCGCAACCGCGGCCGCGGTTCGAGATCTTCGTGTACTCGCCCCGCCTGGAAGGCGTGCACCTGCGCTTCGGCCCGGTGGCCCGCGGCGGTCTGCGCTGGTCCGACCGGCGTGAGGACTTCCGCACCGAGATCCTGGGCCTGGTCAAGGCGCAGGCCGTGAAGAACGCCGTGATCGTGCCGGTCGGCGCGAAGGGCGGCTTCGTGCTGAAGAGGCCGCCGGCGCCCACCGGCGACCCGGGCCAGGACCGCGAGCAGCTGCTGGCCGAGGGCATTGCCTGCTACCGCCAGTTCATCTCCGGCCTGCTCGACCTGACCGACAACCTCAACTCGGGCACGGTCCTGCCCGCGCCGCAGGTCGTCCGGCACGACGGCGACGACACGTACCTGGTGGTCGCGGCGGACAAGGGCACGGCGTCGTTCTCCGACATCGCCAACGAGGTCTCCAAGTCCTACGGCTTCTGGCTGGGTGACGCGTTCGCGTCCGGCGGTTCCGTCGGCTACGACCACAAGGCCATGGGCATCACCGCCAAGGGCGCGTGGGAGAGCGTGAAGCGCCACTTCCGCGAGCTGGGCACCGACACGCAGACCGAGGAGTTCACCGTCGTCGGCGTCGGCGACATGTCCGGTGACGTGTTCGGCAACGGCATGCTGCTCTCCGAGCACATCCGCCTGGTGGCCGCGTTCGACCACCGGCACATCTTCATCGACCCGGACCCCACCGCGGCGAGCGGCTACGCCGAGCGCAAGCGGCTGTTCGAACTGCCCCGCTCCTCGTGGGACGACTACGACCGCTCCCTGATCAGCGCCGGCGGCGGCGTCTGGCCGCGCACGGCCAAGTCGATCCCGGTCTCCGAGCAGGCCCGCGAAGCCCTGGGCCTGCCCGAGGGCGTGGTCAAGCTGTCGCCGCAGGAGCTGATGAAGGCGATCCTGCTCGCGCCCGTCGACCTGCTCTGGAACGGCGGCATCGGCACCTACGTCAAGGCGGGCGCGGAGTCGCACGCCGAGGTCGGCGACAAGGCCAACGACGCGATCCGCGTCAACGGCTCCGACCTGCGCGTCAAGGTCGTCGGCGAGGGCGGCAACCTCGGTCTGACCCAGCGCGGCCGCATCGAGTTCGCCCGCAACGGCGGCAAGGTCAATACCGACGCGCTGGACAACTCGGCCGGTGTCGACTGCTCCGACCACGAGGTCAACATCAAGATCCTGCTGGACGAACTGGTCCGCGACGGCAAGCTCGACCAGGACCGGCGCAACGAGCTGCTGGGCCAGATGACCGACGAGGTCGGCGAGCTGGTCCTGGCCGACAACTACTCGCAGAACGCCGTGCTCGGCGTCTCCCGCGCCCACGCCGCGCCGATGCTCTCGGTGCACGCGCGCCTGGTCGCCGACCTCGAACAGCGGGGCGTCCTCGACCGCACGCTCGAAGCGCTGCCGAGCGCCGCCGAGTTCAAGGCGCTGGAGAAGGCGGGCGACGGCCTCACCTCGCCGGAGCTGGCCACGCTGCTCGCGCACGTGAAGCTGGCGTTGAAGGAGGAGGTGCTGGCCGGCGACCTGCCGACGATCGACGTGCTGGCCCGCCGGCTGCCCGACTACTTCCCGAGCGAGCTGCGGGAGCGGTTCGCCGACGCCATCGGCAACCACCCGCTGTCGCGCGAGATCATCTCGACCGTCCTGGTCAACGAGGTCGTCGACGGCGGCGGTGTGTCGTACGCGTTCCGCCTGGCGGAGGAGATCAGCGCCTCAGCCACGGACGCCGTGCGCGCGTACACCGTGGTGACCGCGATCTACGACCTGCCGTCGATCTGGCAGGAGATCCGCGCCCTGGACAACGTCGTGCCGACGGACGTCCAGGACGACATGGTGCTGGAAACGCGCCGCCTGCTGGACCGCGCGTCGCGCTGGCTGCTCACCAACCGCCCCCAGCCGCTGGCGGTCGGCTCCACGATCAGCCGCTTCGCCCCGGTGGTCGGCTCCTTGGCCCCGCGCGCCATCGACCTGCTCCAAGGTCACGAGAAGGAATCCGTGATCGAGCACGTCGAACGCCTGGTCGGCCAGGGCGTGCCGGTCGGGCTGGCCCGTCGGGTCGCCGGACTGCTGTTCACCTACGGGCTGCTGGACGTCACCGAGGTCGCCGAACTCGCCGAGCGCGAGGAGGGCGAGGGCGCGACCGGCCAGGAGCGCACGCACCAGGAGACGGCCGAGGTCTACTTCGCGCTGTCGGACCACCTGGACGTCGACCGGATGCTCAGCTCGGTGTCGAACCTGGAACGCCTCAACCGCTGGCACTCGCTGGCACGCCTGGCGTTGCGCGACGACTTCTACTCGTCGCTGCGCGCGATCACGATCGACGTGCTGCGCTCGGCCGATCCGGGCGACACCCCGGAGGAGAAGATCGCGACCTGGGAACAGGCCAACTCCTCCCGCCTGAGCCGCGCCCGCGCCGCCCTCGCCGAGATCAACCGGGTCAGCAAGCTCGACCTGGCGACCCTCTCGGTGGCGGCCCGCCAGGTCCGCAGCATGATCCGCTGACGTGCCGCCGGTCGGGCGCCCCCAAAGGCGCCCGACCGGCGGTCTCAGCCCAGGAGCCAGGGGCCGGTGTAGTCGAGGTCGTACGGCGTGTCCGCGGGTGCGCCCGCGGTGTCGTAGCAGCGGACGTTGATGCCGCTGGTCGGGTTCCAGTAGGCGATCTTGCAGAACTCCGCGGTCCAGCCGGTGGCGGCCACGTGCACGGTGCCCGTCGTCAGGTCGGCGTGGGTGAACCGCATCGTGTAGTTGCCCGTCGCCGAACGGGCCGCGGTCGCGCCGCCCGGCGGCACCTCGTGCTGGTAGGACGCGCTCGGTGAGTAGGAAGCCGCGGTGGGGTCGTTGGCGAGCGCGTACCCGGACTGGTGGCCGTTCGGGTTGCAGCAGCCGTCCAGGCCGAGCGTGTTGGTGCGGTCGGTGAAGGTCAGCACGAACCGGGAGTCCGCCGGCGCGCCCGCGGCCGTGAAGCACCGGACGTTGACCTTGATCGTGGTGGACGGCGACGTCCAGCCGAAGTTGACCACCTTGCACCGCTCGGCCGCCGAGCCGTACGCGGTCACCAGGGCGTGCCCGCCCGTCACGGCGTGGCCGATGCCGGGCAGGAACGCCGAGTAGGTGCCGACGCCGACGCGGGAGACCGTGTTGACGCCGCCCGCGGAGTTGTACTGGTACAGCGTCGACGGCGTGGTGTTCGGGCTGGTCGGGTCGCCGTGGTAGAGGTAGGCGCCCGGGTAGGTGCGGCCGTACTCCCAGCCGTGCCAGTACTTGTTGCTGGTGAAGCTCGCGGTGAACCGGGAGTCGACCGGCACGCCGGCGAGCGTGAAGCAGCGGACCACGACGTTCTGGTCGTCGCCGGAGGGCGACCAGCCCTCGACCTTGCACGTGTGCGTGCCGGCGCCGTACGCGGTGGCGTGCGCGACCCCGCCGAGGACGCCCAACCCGGTGAACCGCACCGAGTACCGGCCCGCGCTGATCCTGGTGATCGTGTTCCGCGTCGTGATGCCCGTGGTGTTCATCTGGTAGCCCGGCGCCGGCGTGTACGCCGCCGCGGCCGGGTTGTCCGCCCACACGTAGCCGGCGCCGCGCACCGGTCCGGTGTCGGCGCTCGCGGTGCCTTCGGCGAGGGCGACCGTCGCCGCGACGAGTGCGACCGCTAAAGCGTTCCCGAGTCTTCGCATGTTCTCCCCTTGGTCCGTAGGTGGGACCGAGGGTGCGTGCGAACGCCGGTCGCGCACAGTCGCCGGTTCGGCCCGCGCGGCGTGTCCGCCGTTCGACGGGCACAACCACGGGCGTTCTCGTGCGTCGAACAGGGGTGACAGCGACGGTGGTGGAGGAGAGCATGCCGGACGGCTCCGGGCCGATCGAGTTGGGGCTGGTCGACGACCACTCCATGTACCGCGACGGGGCGGCGCTCTGGCTGGAGCACCAGCCCACCCGGCGGATCAGGGTTGTCGCGGCCGTGCGGTCGGTCGTCGACCTGCCGACCCCTCCGCCGCCGGTGGTGCTGCTGCACCGCACCACCGAGGTCGGCGCCCTGTGCGGTCTCGGCGTCCGGGTGATCGTGCACAGCGCCGACGAGTCGCCGACGTCCGTCCGCGCCGCCCTGGACGCGGGCGCGAGGGGCTACGTCTCCAAGCGCGCTCCGCTGTCGGACCTGCTGGAGGCGGTGGTGGCGGTGGCCGTCGGCGAGCACTACCTCACCCGTCACCTGGCCCAGGACGCCCTGCTGGCCCGACCGGTCCGGCGGCCGCTGCTGTCCCACCGCGAGGTCGAGGTGCTGCTGGGGATCGCGAAGGGCCGCACCCGTCGCGCGGTCGCGCGGTCGCTGGGCGTCTCGGAGGGCACGGTGAAGACCTACCTGGAGCGCATCCGCGGCAAGTACCGGGCCGCAGGCCGCGCCGCGGGCACCACCGTCGAGCTCTACCAACGCGCCCTGGAAGACGGCCTGATCACCACCACGCGCGTCGCCTGAACCCTGGCGGGGGACGCCCGCGAAGCACGCCCCCGGCCAGGGTCGCGGCGCTAGTTCCGCCAGGTGTCCGACAACGTCACCGGCGACGTGGCGGTCCGGTTCGCCCCGCTCTCCCACGTCACCGCGCCACCGCCGTCCTTCCGGACGTACTTGTACTGGAACGACGTCCCCGCCGGCAGCGACACCGACCCCCGCCACGTCGGGTAGGTCGCCGACGACAGCGCCACCGCCGCGGCCGGGTTCCACGCGCCCAGCGACGGGTGGTCGCCGACCACGAAGATGTTCTGCCCCAACGACGTCGTGGCGTTCACCGCGAACGACGTCGTCCCGGCCGGCGGGTTGCCCACGCCGGTCGCGCCTACGTGCAGGGCCAGCGCCTCACCCGCGCCCAACGTCGCGGTGAACTGGCCGTTCGACCCCACCGCGACCGCGACGCACCCCTCCTGCTGCACGTTGCAGTACGACCCGGCGGGCAGCGAGGTCTGGAACGTCCGCGTCATCGCCGACGACTCCCGGTTGATCGCGACGAAGCCCTTGTTGCCCCGCCCGAACGCGATGGCGTCGCCGCCGTTGTCCCACCAGTTCACGACCGACGTCCCGGCCACGGTGTTGCGGAACTGCACCATCGACGCGATCTGCGTCCACCGGTGCTGGCACTTCCACCCGGACGTGTAGCACTCCGACCCGGACGGCGGCCCGGCGTCGTGGTTGGCGAACTCGTAGCCCGAGTACACGTTCGGCGAACCGTAGGGCCACGCCAGCATGAACACGTTCGCCAGCGTGTAGGTGGACCCGTCCTTGTAGGTCAACGTCGACCCGTTGCGCTCGGTGTCCCAGTTGTCCACGAACGACCGCGCCTGACCGCTCGCCAGGTAGCCCCACGACTGCCCGAACGTGCTCAGGTACGCCAGGTTCTCGTTGTTGAAGATCCGCTTGAGGTCGTAGGCGTACCGGAACTCGTCCACGTCGCCCGACCCGGTGTACTCGCCGGGCTGCACGGCCTCGCCGGCGCCGTAGATCACCTCGTGCACCCAGAAGACGCCCGGGTTGCTCAGCCGCGACTTGATCGCGGCCAGGTCGGCCGCAGGCATGTGCTTGGCCGCGTCGATCCGGAACCCGTCGACGCCCATCGCGATCAGCGAGTTCAGGTACGACGCGATCTTCCCGCGCACGTAGTCGCTGCCCGTGTTCAGGTCCGACAGCCCGACGAGCTCGCAGTTCTGCACGTTCTCGCGGTTGCGGTAGTCGCTGATGTGCGACCGGCAGGAGTGGAAGTCCGGGTCGCTGTAGATGCCGGGGTAGTTGTACTTCGTGTACGACGAGCCGCCGGTGCCCGTGCCGGAGCCCGCGCTCATGTGGTTGATCACCGCGTCCGCGATGACCTTCACGCCCGCCGCGTGGCAGGTGTTCACCATGTTCCGGAACGCGGCCTCGTCACCCAGCCGCCCGGCGATGCGGTAGCTGACCGGCTGGTACGAGGTCCACCACTGGGAGCCCTGGATGTGCTCGGTGGCCGGCGAGACCTCCACGAACCCGTAGCCCTTCGGCCCGAGCACGTTCGTGCACTCACTGGCGACCCGCGCGAACGGCCACTGGAACAGGGTCGCGGTCACGTCCTTCGCGGACGGCGGCGTTGCAAAACTTTGCGGAACCGCCAAAAGGCTGAACAGGAGTACGGCTATCGCGCCCAAGGCGCGTCGACTTGAGGAAACCACGATGTCTCCTAGCTGGCAGGGATGTGCTCTAGGTCATACCAGCTGCCAGACTTGCTGAAAACACTTGCAAAGTATTTCATTGCCCTCCGGCGGAACCGATCCGGAAGGACACCCCATGACGCAGGACTGGTGGCGCGATGCCGTCATCTACCAGGTCTACGTGCGCAGCTTCGCCGACTCGGACGGCGACGGCGTCGGTGACCTCCCCGGCATCCGCTCCCGGCTGCCCTACCTGGCCGACCTCGGCGTGGACGCCGTCTGGATCACGCCGTTCTACTCCTCGCCGATGGCCGACGGCGGCTACGACGTCGCCGACTACCGGACCGTCGACCCGCTGTTCGGCACCAACGACGACGCCAAGGCCCTCGTCGAGGACGCGCACGCGCTCGGCATCCGGGTGATCGTCGACCTGGTCCCGAACCACACCAGCGACCGGCACGCGTGGTTCCGGCAGGCCCTCGCCTCGGCGCCGGGCTCCCCGGAACGCGCGCGCTACCACTTCCGCGACGGCCGCGACGGGGAGCAGCCGCCCAACGACTGGGAATCGGTCTTCGGCGGCCCCGCGTGGACCAGGACCGCCGACGGCCAGTGGTACCTGCACCTGTTCGCGCCCGAGCAGCCGGACCTGAACTGGGACCAGCCCGAGGTGCGCGACGAGTTCCTCGACGTGCTGCGGTTCTGGCTCGACCTCGGCGTGGACGGCTTCCGCATCGACGTCGCGCACGGCATGGTCAAGGCCGACGGCCTGCCCGACGTCGGCACGCCCGGTCACCTCAAGCTGCTGGGCACGGAGGCGCTGCCGTTCTTCGACCAGGACGGCGTCCACGAGATCTACCGCGACTGGCGCAAGGTGCTCGACTCCTACCCGGGCAACCGGATCGGCGTGGCCGAGGCGTGGACGCCGAGCCCCGAGCGCACCGCCCGCTACCTGCGCCCCGACGAGCTGCACCAGGCGTTCAACTTCCACTACCTGACCGCCGAGTGGACCGCCGCCGACCTCAAGCAGGTCATCGACGACTCGCTGGCCGCGATGAGGCCGGTCGCCGCGCCGACGACGTGGGTGCTGTCCAACCACGACGTGCAGCGGCACGTGACGCGGTACGGCAGCGTGGCGCGCGCCCGTGCCGCCGCGATGCTCATGCTCGCCCTCCCCGGCAGCGCGTACGTCTACCAGGGCGAGGAACTGGGCCTGCCCGAGGTGCTCGACCTGCCCGAGGACGTCCTCCAGGACCCGGTGTGGGAGCGGTCCGGCCACACCGACCGGGGCCGTGACGGCTGCCGCGTGCCGATCCCGTGGACGGCGGACGGCCCGTCGTTCGGCTTCGGCGACGGCGGCTCGTGGCTGCCGCAGCCCGCCGCGTGGGCCGACCTCAGCGTGGCGAGCCAGCTCGGCGACCCGAACTCCGTGCTGGAGCTGTACCGCAGCGCGCTGCGCGTGCGACGGGAGCACCCGGACCTCGGCGCGGGCACGGACGTGGAGTGGCTCGACGCGCCCGAAGGCGTGCTGTCGTTCCGCCGCGGCGCCTTCACCTGCGTGGTCAACTTCGGCCCTGACGTGGCACGTCTGCCCGCCGCCGGCGAGGTGCTGCTCGCCTCGGGTGGCCACGCGACCGAAGACGCGGACGTCCTCGTGCCGCCGGACACGACCGTGTGGCTCTCGCGCCCGTAGAGTCACCCGGTGTGACAGCGCGGCTCAGTGACATCGCGACCCAGGCAGGCGTGAGCGAGGCGACGGTCAGCCGAGTGGTCAACGGCAAGCCAGGGGTCTCGGCCACCACCCGCCAGGCCGTGGTCGCCGCGATGGACGTGCTCGGCTACGAGCGCCCGCCCAGGCTCCGCCAGCGCAGCGCCGGGTTGATCGGGTTGATCACCCCTGAGTTGAACAACCCGATCTTCCCGGCGTTCGCGCAGGTCATAGAGCAGGTGCTGACCCGCGACGGCTACACGCCGGTGCTGTGCACGCAGACGCCCGGCGGCTCGACCGAGGACCAGCTGACCGAGATGCTGGTCGACCGGGGCGTGACCGGGATCGTCTTCGTGTCCGGCCTGCACGCCGACACGACCGCCGACAAGGACCGGTACGTCAAGCTGGCCGGTCGCGGCGTGCCGTTCGTGATGATCAACGGCTACACCGACCAGGTGTCCGCGCCGTTCGTCTCGGTGGACAACCGCGCCGCGGTTCGGCTGGCCGTCACCCACCTGGTCGAACTCGGGCACGAGATGATCGGCCTGGCCGTCGGTCCGCCGCGGTTCGTCCCCGCGCTGCGCATGGTCGAGGGCTTCACGCTCGTCCGCCCGCAGGCCTCCGACCTGGTCGAGCACTCCCTGTTCACGGTCGAGGGCGGCCAGGCCGCGGCCAACGCCCTGCTGGACCGCGGCTGCACGGCGATCGTGTGCGGCAGCGACCTGATGGCGTTCGGCGCGATCCGCGCGGCCCGCCACCGGGGCTTGGACGTGCCGCGCGACGTGTCCGTCGTCGGCTTCGACGACTCGCCGCTGATCGTGTTCGCCGACCCGCCGCTGACCACGATCCGCCAGCCGGTCGAGGCGATGGGGCAGGCCGCCGTGCACGCGTTGCTGGAGGAGATCGGCGGCACGCCCGCGCCGCACGCGGAGTTCGTGTTCCAGCCGGAACTGGTCGTGCGCGGCTCGACGGGCGCCCGCCCCAGATGACCGTGCCCGCGCCGCGGATCCTCGCTCAACGGATGCGGGCCCAACGCCTCTCGCACCCCGCCTCCACCGCCGCGGACCTCCTCACCTCGATCTTCGCCCTCCAAGCCCAGGACGTCCCGGCGGCACGGCTCGCGGCACGCGCCCGGGGCGTGAGGTCCCTGGACGGCCCTCTGGTGCGCACGTGGGCCATGCGCGGCACCCTCCACCTGCTCCACCAGGACGACCTGTGGGTCGTGAACCTCCTCGGCTCGACCTTCATCGCCGCCGGACGACGTCGCCGCGAGCAACTCGGCCTCACCGATGAACTGTGCGAGCGCGCGCTACCCGCGCTCCGCGAAGTCCTGACCGAGCCGCTGGAACGCGCCGAACTCGTGCGCCGCCTCGCCGAGGTCGGCATCGCCCTCGACCCGAAGTCCCAGGCGCCCGCCCACCTGCTGGCGTTCGCCGCGCACTCGGGCGTGCTGTGCCGAGGTCTGGACGACACCTACCGCCTCCTGCGCGTCGACTGCGAACCCCGCGGCGTGGACGAGCTGTGGCGGCGCTACCGGCGTGCCTACGGCCCGGCCACGCCCGACGACTTCGCCGCCTGGAGCGGCCTGCCCAAGCGGCGGCTCGGGGACCTGCCCGAGGTGGCCGACGACCCGGCCGAACCGGCCGGCGCGGTCCGGGTGCTCGGTCACTTCGACCCCTACCTGCTCGGCTACCGCGACCGCTCCCTGGCGCTCGCCCCCGAGCACGCGCCGCTCGTGCAGACCGGCGGCGGTTTCCTCACCCCGCACGTCGTCGTGGACGGCCGCGTCGTCGCTGTCTGGCGGCGGGACGGCGCGCTGGTCACGGTGCGGCCGTTCGACGAGCGCCCCGACCTCGCCGACGAGGTCGCCGACCTGGGGCGATTCCTCGACCTGGACGTGCGCTTAACCTGGGCGTAGCACGTGGATAAGGTCACTGCCACGCATCGAAGACCGGGAGGCGCGTTCAACTTGGGTGTGTTCGTCACGGGCGTGCGCCCGCGCTGGTCGGACATGGACGCCTTCGGCCACGTCAACCACGCCAACACGGTGACCTTGCTGGAAGAGGCGCGCATCGACCTGCTGTTCACCGAGGCCGCCCGGCACGGTGTGCCGGAGATGTCGCACGGCATGGTCGTCGCCCGGCTCGTGGTGGACTACCTCGCGCCGGTGGTGTTCACCGGCGGCGAGATCGTGGTGGAGATGTCCGTGCGGGAATTGAAGTCCGCGTCCTTCACGTTGGACTACACGGTCCGCGGCGGTCGCCAGGAGGGCAGCGCCGTCGTCACGACGGCCGAGACCCTCATGGTCCCGTACAACCTGACGGCCGGACGCCCGCGCCGTCTCCTCGAAGCCGAGCGCGATTTCCTCGCGGGCTGGCGTGCCGGAGGTAATGGTGCCTGAGCTGGTCCTCGCCGATCCCGCCGAGCGGGACGACCTCGGCGCGTTCGTCGCCCGTGCCGTCCGCCTGGACGCCCAGGCGGTCGTGCGGCTGCGCAACCGCCCGTCCGGCGACCTGGTGGACGCGTGGGTCGCGACCCCGTTCGACACCCTGGCCACCCGCACGGTGGCCGGGCAGATCACGCCGGGCGACGTCACCGTGTCCGGCACCGACCTGCTCACCGGGCTGGCCGTGGTGCGCAGCGAGACCGTCGACCCCGGCCCGGCGCGCGACATGATGTGGCGCTCGGCGCTGCCGCCGGTGGCGGGCTGGCTCCCGGTCGACCGGCTGCCCGGCAGCGTCGTGTCGGAACTGGCCGAGAAGGGCGTCGAGGTGGCCCGGGAGAACGCGGGCCCGCGCGGCACCCCGCCCGCCTCGCTGCTGGACCAGACCGTGATCACGGTGAGCGGCTCGGGCCTGGACGTGAAGGTGCCGATGCGGTGCCTGTTCGCCTTGTCCGGCATGGGTTTCCTGGGCGGCGACGACGTCCGCATCACCGCCACCGACGCGTGGCTGCGCATCGACGCCCGCTTCGGCGCGGTCGTCCGCCGCCGCCACTCCATGCTGCCGCTGCTGGTCTGACCGGTCGCTTGATCGGGTGCAACTCGCAGGTAGCGCGGATACCCTGACCGCCGTTGTTGGATCACGGGGGGCACCGGGTGGAGTTCAGGCTTTTGGGACCGGTCGAGGCTCATGTCGGGGGCAGCTCGGTGTCGGTCGGGGGACCGAAGCCGAAGACGCTCCTCGCGCTGCTGGCCGTGCACGCGGGCCGGGTGGTGTCGCTGGAGCAGCTGGTCGACGCGATGTGGGGCGACCAGCCGCCGGACCAGTCGCGTTCCGCCGTCTACACCTACGTGTCCACGTTGCGCCGGGCGCTGGGCGACGTGCTGTCCCGGTCCGGCGGCGGGTACCGGCTGGCCGTCGACCTCGACCAGGTCGACCTGCACGTGTTCACCGCGGAGGTGGACGAGGGTCGTCGAGCGCTGGCCGAGGGTGACCTGGAGGAGGCCGCGACCTGCTTCGCCGAGGCCCTGAGCGCCTGGCGCGGCACGCCGTTGGGCGGCACGCAGGGCACGTGGGCCGAGGGTGAGCGCGCCCGGCTGGAGGAGCTGAAGCTCGGCGCGCTGGAGGACCGCTTCGACGCGGACCTGGCCATCGGCCGCGGCGAGTCGCTGGTCCCCGAGCTGAGCGCGGCCGTCGCCGAGAACCCCCTGCGCGAACGGCTGCGCAGCCAGCTGATGCTCGCGCTGCACCAAGCGGGCAGGCAGGCGGACGCGCTGGCGTGCTACCAGGAGGGCAGGCGGGTCCTGCTGGACGAGCTCGGCGTGGAACCGGGCGCGGCGCTGCGGGCCACGCACGAGCGCGTGCTGCGCGGCGAGCCCGACGCGCCGCCCGTCGAGGCGCGCAAGTCGCCGACCCCGAGCCAGTTGCCGTTCGACATCGCCGACTTCACCGGGCGGTCGGCCGAGCACGACCGCCTGGTCGCCCGGTTGACCACCGGCACGTCGGCGGTGCGGCTGTGCGCGATCTCCGGCCAACCGGGCGCGGGCAAGTCGACGCTGGCCGCGCACGTCGCGCACGCGGTGCGCGAGCACTTCGGCGACGGCCAGCTCTACGCCAACCTGCGCGGCGTCCAGACCGTGCCCGCCGACCCGGTCGAGGTGCTGGCCGGGTTCCTGCGCGCGCTGAACGTGGCGGACGCCGCGATCCCGGCCGACCCCGAGGAGCGCGCCCAGCTCTACCGCACCCTCGTGGCCGATCGCCGGGTGCTGATCGTGCTGGACGACGCCCGCGACGAACGCCAGATCCGCCCGCTGCTGCCCGGCGGCGGGACGTGCGCGGTCCTGGTGACCAGCCGCGAGCGCCTGAGCGCCTTGAGCGGCGCCGTGCAACTGGACCTGAGCGTGTTCCCGGAGGCCGAAGCGCTGGAACTGCTCGACCGCGTGGTGGGCGATGACCGGGTGGCCGCCGAGCCGGAGTCGGCCGAGGAGATCGTCCGCCTCTGCGGCAGGCTGCCGCTGGCGCTGCGCATCGCCGGCGCCCGACTGGCCGCCCGGCCCCACTGGCGCCTGGCCCGCCTGGTCGAACGCCTCGGCGTGCAGCGGCGCGTCCTGCAGGAGCTGACGCTCGGCGACCTCGAGGTGCGCGGCAGCCTGGCCCTGAGCTACGACGGGCTGGCCGACCGGGAGCGCACCGCCCTGCGCAGGCTCGGGCTGCTGGACGTCTCCGCGTTCGGCGGCTGGCTGGTGGCGCCGTTGCTCGACTGCGGCCCGCAGGAGGCGGAGGAGGTGGTCGAGCGCCTGGTCGACTCGCAGCTGCTCGACCTGGACTCCACCGACGACGGCGCGACGCTGCGCTACCGGATGCACGAGCTGACCAGGGCGTTCGCCCGGGAACGCGGTGAGGCGGAGGAAACGCCCGCCGAGATCAGGGCGGTGTGCACGCGTGCCGCCCGTGCGTGGCTGAGCCTGGTCGAACTGGCCGGCAGCCTCATGCCGCACGCCACCTTCGACGGTGTGCCGATCGTCCTCGACCCGCGCTACTTCGACCCGGACGCGGCGGACGTCGTGGCCGATCCGGAAGTGTGGTTCGACGCCGAGCAGGCGGGGCTGGTCAGCGTGGTCGAACGGGTCAGCGAACTCGACCTCACCGACGTCGCCAGCAGGCTCGCCGCCGCCCTGTGCGCGTCGCGCTTCTCGGTGCGCAACCTCTTCGGGCAGTGGTGGCGCACCCACTCGGCGGCGTTGGCGGCGGCACGCCGGGTGGGCGATCGCGCGGCCGAGGCGCGACTGCTGTCGGGGCTGGGCTGGCTGCGCTACGAGCAGGACCGCTTCGACGAGGCCGAGTCCTACTACCGCGAGGCGCTCGACGGGTACCGGCGCGGCGGCGACGAGCAGGGCGAGGCGACGACCTTGCTGGCGCTGAGCACCGTGCAGCGCGAGCGGGGCGAGCTCGGGACGGCGCGGAGGTCGTTGGAAGCGGCGCTGTCGGTGCTGCGCGAGCCCGCGCTCGTGGCACAGGCGACGCACGGGCTGGGCCGGGTGCTGACCGAACAGGGCGATCTCGAAGCCGGTCTTGCCGCGTGCGAGCGGACGCTGGCGGTGTACCGCGAGATCGGCGACCGCCGCGGCGAGGCGATCGCGCTGCGCTCGGTCGGCATCGTGCACCGCGCCGCGGGGCGCTGGGCGGAGGCGGCCGAGTGCTGCGCCGGCGCGGTGGAGCTGCTGCACGGGCTGGGCGACCGCCTGATGTGGGCCTACGCCACCCAGGCGCTGATCAAGGCACGCATCCGGCAGGGCACGGGCACGGTCGCACGGGCGAAGTTGTTGGAGTGCTTGAGCGTCTGCGTCGAGATGCAGGACGGCTTCGGCCAGGCGCTGGTGCTGCGCACGCTCGGCGAGCTAGAACTGGCCGCGGGCCGTCCCCAGATGGCGAAGAGCTACCTGGAGCGCTCGCTGCACTGGTGGGACTCGTTCGGCCTGCCGGTCTGGCGGGCGCGGACGTTGCGCGACCTGGCGGCGGCGCGCGAAGCGCTCGACCAACCCGACGAGGCCGACGCGGCGTGGGCGGAGGCGCTGGCGATCTTCAGCGAGCACGGCAGCCGCGAGGCGCACGAGCCACGTCGGCAGGCCGTACCCCCGGTGGAACACCTTCAAACATCCTGAAAAGACGTTTTCAGGTTCCTTTGAGCACGCTTCGCGAAGCTTCTCGGCAAGCAAGTCCGAGGAGGAAATCGTGAAGGTGAAGTTCCTGGCCAGTATCGGTGCGGCGATGAGCGTGCTGCTCGTTTCCGCGTTGGGTGCCACCGGCGCGTCGGCGTCACCGGCGAAGGACGCGGTCAACCCGCAGGGCGAGGTGACCGTGAACCTGAGCATCGCCGCCGTCGACGCGCCGATCACCCGCACCGAGGTGATCACCCGGGCCCATTCCTGGTTGACAGCCAGAAACGGCGGCCCGGTCCCGTACGACATGGCGGCGTACGAGGGCGGCTACAGAACCGACTGCTCCGGCTTCGTGTCGATGGCGTGGAAGATGTCCCGCAGCGAGTCGACGGTGACGCTGGTCGACTACAGCAGCCAGATCGCGAAGGACGACCTCAAGCCCGGTGACATCGTGATGAAGGGCGGACCGGGCACCGCCGGCGCGGCGGGGCACGTGGTGCTCTTCGAGCGCTGGGCGGACGCCGCCCGCACCTCGTACCTGGGCATCGAGCAGGCCGGCAGCCCCGGTTACACCGTGCGGCGGACGATCCCGTACCCCTACTTCAACGGCGGCGCCGGCTACCTGCCCTACCGCTACCACCGGATCGTGGAGGACGAGGCCGGCGCCGGCCAGCCCACCCCGCTGGTGACCGGGAACGGCGCGTTGGCGCTGTACTCGGTGCGGTCGGACGGGAACGTGTGGGGCACGAGCCAGGCTTCGGTGGGGGCGGCGTTCGGTCCGTGGGAGCGCTTGACCACCGGTGGTGGGTTCGTGGGCAAGCCCGCTGCCCTGCTGTTCGGCAACGGGACGATCGGTCTTTACGTCCGGACCGCGGACGGTCGGGTGATGGCGACGGGTCAGAGTGCGCCGGGTGCCGCGTTCGGTGGGTGGTTCACGATCGGTGGCAGTGGTGGTGTGGCGGGTGATCCGACGGCTGTGCTGACCCCGTCGGGCCTGGTCGCGGTCTATGTGGCGAATGGTTCGGGTGGTGTTTCGGGCGCGGCGCAGACCGTGCCGGGCGGTGCCATCGGCGACTGGGTGATGTTGGGCGGCAGCGGCGTGGTCGGGAAGCCGGCGGCGGTGGTGTTCGGCAACGGGACGATCGGTCTTTACGTCCGGACCGCGGATGGTCGGGTGATGGCGACGGGTCAGAGTGCGCCGGGTGCCGCGTTCGGTGGGTGGTTCACGATCGGTGGCAGTGGTGGTGTGGCGGGTGATCCGACGGCCGTGCTGACCCCGTCGGGCCTGGTCGCGGTGTACGTGACGAATGGTTCGGGTGGTGTTTCGGGCGCGGCGCAGACCGTGCCGGGCGGTGCCATCGGCGACTGGGTGATGTTGGGCGGCAGCGGCCTGGTCGGCAGGCCGGCGGCGGTGGTGTTCGGCAACGGGACGATCGGTCTCTATGCCCGGACGACGGCGGGGACCGTGGTGGCGACGGGTCAGAGCGCGCCGGGTGCCGCGTTCGGTGGGTGGTTCACGATCGGCGGCAGCGGCGGTGTGGCGAGTGATCCGACGGCTCTGCTCGCCTCGAACGGCCTGCTCGCGGTTTACGTGACGAATTCGGCCGGTGGTGTTTCGGGTGCGGCGCAGACCACCTCCGGCGGTTCCATCAGCGACTGGCAGCAGCTCGGCTGAGCGTTGACGCGGACAAGGGGAACAATCGCATGAAAACGCTCATCAAGCACGCCCGGGCCACGATTCTGGCCGCTGCGGCAATGGGGGCGATCGTGGTGGTGAACCCGGTCGGGACGGCGGCGGAGTCCGAATGCCCCATGCCACTTCCGGGTCGCGACCTGAACGTCACGAAGACGGTCTACTCGGTCGGCAAGCGCCTCGGGGTGAACGACAAGGTCATGCTCGCCGGCTTCGAGGCCGGGTGGGTCGAGTCGCACATGAACAACCTCAACTGCGGCGACCTGGACTCCCTCGGCGTCTTCCAGCAGCGGCCCAGCATGGGCTGGGGCACGGCCGAGCAGATCCTCAACGTCGAGTACGCCGCCAACACCTTCTTCACCAGGGCGATCGACAGCGACCGGCGCAACCCCGGGCTGACGGCCGGGCGGCTCGCCGACAGCGTCCAGCGGTCGTGCTGCCCGGATCGGTACGACGCGGCGGAGAGCACGGCGCGGACGCTGCTCAACGAGGCCGCCACCTACGCGGCCATCCCCTCCTCGCCGACCCCGCTGGTGACCGGGAACGGCGCGTTGGCGCTGTACTCGGTGCGGTCGGACGGAAATGTGTGGGGCACGAGCCAGGCTTCGGTGGGTGCGGCGTTCGGTCCGTGGGAGCGTCTGACGACCGGTGGTGGGTTCGTGGGCAAGCCGGCTGCTCTGCTGTTCGGCAACGGGACGATCGGTCTTTACGTCCGGACCGTGGACGGTCGGGTGATGGCGACGGGGCAGAGCGCTCCGGGTGCCGCGTTCGGCGGGTGGTTCACGATCGGCGGCAGCGGCGGGGTCGCGAGCGACCCGACGGCCGTGGTGACCCCGTCGGGTCTGGTCGCGGTGTACGTGGCGAACGGGTCCGGTGGTGTTTCGGGTGCGGCGCAGACGGTGCCGGGTGGTGCGATCGGCGACTGGGTGATGTTGGGCGGCAGCGGTCTGGTCGGGAAGCCGGCCGCTGTGGTGTTCGGCAACGGGACGCTCGGCCTCTACGCCCGGACGACGGCGGGGACCGTGGTGGCGACGGGTCAGAGCGCGCCGGGCGCCGCGTTCGGCGGGTGGTTCACGATCGGCGGCAGCGGGGGCGTCGCGAGCGACCCGACGGCCGTGGTGACGTCCTCGGGCCTGGTCGCGGTGTACGTGACGAACTCGGCGGGTGGTGTCTCGGGCGCCGAGCAGACCACACCGGGCGGCTCCATCGGTGACTGGCAGCAACTCAGCGGCAGCGGCTTCGTGGGCCGGCCCGACGTCGTCCAGTTCGGCAACGGCACGATCGGCCTCTACGTGCGCGGCGTCAACGGCACGATCCTCGCCGCCGGTCAGAGCGCGCCGGGTGCGGCGTTCGGCGGGTGGTTCACGATCGGTGGCAGCGGTGGCGTGGCGAGCGACGCGGACGCCCTGCTCGCCTCGAACGGCCTGCTCGCGGTGTACGTGACGAACTCGGCCGGTGGTGTTTCCGGTGCGGCGCAGACCACCTCCGGCGGCGCTATCAGCGACTGGCAGCAACTCGGCTGACCCGGCCGTGGGGGGGGGGGCCCCCCCCCCCCCCCCCCCCGGGCGCCCCCCGGCCCGGCCCCAACCCCCACCCCCGGCGACCGCGGCGGGCGGG
>NZ_JBFAMT010000056.1:0-58695 GCF_040656635.1 Actinosynnema sp. NPDC049800
GCCGGGCAGGCCTGGCGGGAAAAGCGTCCGCCAAGCCTGCCCGGCTTCGACCAGCCTATGGCACCCGAACCCATGTCAAATCGGGCCTAGGTGGGGATGTGCGGGTCCGTTGTGGAAGGGCTGGGTGTGGTGGACTCGGTGGGTGCGCTGCGGGTCCGTTGTGGGTGGGGGTGGGGCGGTGGATCACTCGGTTGGGCGAAGAGTGCAACCGGGGACAACCCGAATCGCATGTCTTCCGTTAGCCGGATAAAACGGCGGCCCGGCGGCGAGTAAGGGTGGGCATGCGGGTTGGTGGCTCAGGGGTTGGTGGCTCAGGGGGTTTGGGGGCTCAAGGGGTTGGGGGTGGGGCGGTGGGGTTTGGTGTGCCGAGGATGCTGGCGGTGAAGCCTGCGGTGGTGGCGAGGTCGCGCGCGGTGTTGGCGTGGGGATTTGGGAGTAGGACGAGGGGGTAGCAGTCGGACTCGATGTCGAGCACGGCGAGGGTGGTGCCGGTGGCGCGGAGTTCCGTGCCCGCACGGTCGAGGAAGTCGTAGGCCGGTTGGTTGTCCGTCAGGTCGGTGAACCAGGCCCAGGCTGTGGGGTCGGTGGGGCTGGATCGCAGGGTTCGGAGTTGGGCGATGATCTCGCCGGCCGCTTCCTTCCAGTCCACCTCGGCCAGCAGGTCGTGGTCGGTGAGGGCGTCGACCAGGGCGATCCACGCCAGCTCGGGCACGGGCTCGTCGATGCCGCGTTCGTCGAGGCGGTCGGCGTGGGTGTGGAGGTAGCCGTCGGGGTCGTCGTGGGCGTTGGTCACGCGGGCGGCGACGTCCGGGACGTCGGGGGCCAGCAGGGTGGCCAGTGCGACCAGTGCGTCCCGGGCCGTTGACGGCACGTTCGACCTCCTCGGGTGGCGGGTGGTGATCGTAGCAATGTGCTTAACCGATTCATGGTTGGTGGTGGGATGCCTCCGATCGTGCTTTGGGGGTTGACGCTTAACCGGTTAACTGATTGCATTCGCCTTCGACCGAGTTGTCCGCCGCCGGTTCGGATGTCAACGATGTCAACGACGACATGGTGAGGTAGACGTGGTCAAACGATGGGCTTTGGTGGCGGTGGCGGCGTTGCTCGCGCCGCTGCTCAGCACGCCGGCGGCGTCGGCCGCGAACGGGTTCTACGTCGGCAACGGGCGGTTGTACGACGCGAACGGCAGTGAGTTCGTGATGCGTGGGGTCAACCACGCGCACGCCTGGTACCCCGACCGGACGTCGCAGGCGCTGGCGGACATCAAGGCGTTGGGCGCGAACAGCGTCCGGGTCGTGCTGAGCACGGGCGCGCGCTGGACGTGGACCAGCACCTCGGCGGTGTCCACGATCGTCTCGCAGTGCAGGTCGAACCGGCTGATCTGCGTGCTCGAAGCGCACGACACCACCGGCTACGGCGAGCAGGGCGGCGCGGTGGACCTGAACAAGGCGGTGGACTACTGGCTGGGCGTCAAGAGCGCGCTCGTGGGCCAGGAGAAGTACGTCATCATCAACATCGGCAACGAGCCGTACGGCAACAACAACTACGGCAACTGGACCAACGACACCCGCAACGCCATCTCGCGCCTGCGGTCCAACGGCTTCACCCACACCCTGATGGTGGACGCGCCGAACTGGGGCCAGGACTGGTCGAACACCATGCGCGACAACGCGTCCACGGTGTTCAACGCCGACCCCCAGCGCAACACCGTCTTCTCCATCCACATGTACGGCGTGTACGACACCGCGTCGGAGGTCAGTTCCTACCTCAACGCGTTCGTCAACGCCCGGCTCCCGATCGTGGTCGGCGAGTTCGGCGACAACCACTCCGACGGCAACCCCGACGAGAACGCGATCATGGCCACGGCCCAGTCGCAGCGCATCGGTTACCTCGGCTGGTCGTGGAGCGGCAACGGCGGCGGCGTCGAGTACCTCGACATGGTCACCGGCTTCAACCGCGCCGGCCTGACCAACTGGGGCAACCGCATCTTCAACGGCACCAACGGCATCCGGTCGACGTCCCGGCAGGCGACCGTCTACTGAGGACCTCGTCGGGGGATCGGCGACGGTCCCCCGACGTGCGGTCGCCTCACGGGTGGTGGCGGCCGGTGCGCTAGGCTCGGCGCCTGGTGACGGCCATCGACGTGAAGACGGGTGATGTGGTGGGGCGGCGGTTCGCCGTGCTGATCCGCGGCCTTCCCGGCACGGGGAAGACGACGACGGCGGCCCTGCTCAGGGACGCGCTGCCACCGTCGGTCCGCGTGTCGAACGATTCCGTCAGGTACATGGCGCACCCGCGCGACTTCACCGCCTTCACCCTGGAGGCCTCCGAACTGGCGTGCCTCGACCTCGCGCTGTCCTATTGCGACAGCGGGTTCCTGCCGGTGGTGGACGGCGTGTTCGAGGACGTCGACTTCCTGGCCGGCCAGGCGTTGCGCTTCGAACGGCGCGGCTACCAGCTGATCACGATCTCGCTGACCGCCGACGTGGCCGACCTGCTGCACCGCAACCTGCTCCGCGACCCGCTCCAGCGGATGGACGAGGCCCGGATCCACCAGCTGCACTCGGCTTTCCGGCCGGTCGGCGTGCCCCTGGAGATCCGGGGGAAGCTGCCCGAGGAAGTCTGCGACGACGTGCTCGACATCATCGAGCTCGAACGGACCGAGGGGCCCTCGGTCGAGGTCGGCGGGCACGAGGTCGACCTGCTCTTCCTCCGCCACGGCGAGCCCGACCACCCGCGCGAGGGCCACCCGGACCCGTTCGGGACGGGGCTGTCCGCGCACGGTCGGGCGGAGGCGTGGGCGGCGGGCGCGGCGGTGCGGAGGTTCGCGCCGGACGTCGTGTTCAGCTCGGACTTCGCGGTGGCCTGGGACACGGCCCGGCTCGCGACCGCGGGACTGGACGTGACGGTCGAGCGTTCCGAGGCCCTGCGGGAACCGGTCCTGAACGGCGACCTGGTGGAGGTCGCGCCCGATGCGGCCCGTGCGTTCGCGTTCTTCGACGACCTGCCCGCGCTCTACGGAGGCAAGCGCGTGCTCGTGGTCGGCCACGCCGGGCCGCACTCGTGGCTGGTCGGACGGGCGCTCGGGGCGGACCTGGAGGGCGTGCGGCGACTGCGCTGGGACACCGGCTGCTTCAGCCGGTTCACGCTGTCGGCCGAGGAGACCCGGGTCGAGGCGGTGAACGTGCCGCCCGGCTCGGTGGTGCCCGGCCGGCGGCTCGGCGGCGTTTGACCCGTTCGGTCCCGTGGTCGGACCTCCGCCGCGGGCGTGCCGCCCACCCGAATGGCCGTCGGCCGAACGCACGTTGTCAGCGCGCCACCGCCGTCCCTACGTTCGGACGATGACCAACGACTGGATCGGCAGACGTGCCCTGCTGCGCGGGACGGTGGCGGCCGGTGTCGTCACCGCGTTCGGCGCGGGCGTGGCCGAGGCCGCGGTCCCGGGCTTCTACCACCCCTTCACCGGCTACCGGATCACCGGCACCTGGCAGGACCACCTCAACCGCGGTTCGCTCGGCGGCATCGACTACGGCATGGCCGTCGGCACCCGGCTGCCCGCGGCCGGCGGCGGCGTGGTGACCAACACCCCGGACAACGGCACGGGCGGCCACACCGTCACCATCCGGCACGACAACGGCTACCGCACCCAGTACCTGCACCTCTCGCAGTTCCTGCTGGCCAACGGCACGCGGGTCGGCATGGGCGGTGTGGTGGGGCTGTCCGGCGGCGCGGTCGGCGCGCCGGGATCGGGCTCGTCCACCGGACCGCACCTGCACTGGCACATGATCGACCCGGGCGGCACGCGCATCAACCCGTTGCTCTACCTCGGCAGCGGCGCCGGGCTGCCCAAGACGACCACCGAGCAGGACGGCGTCCCCGGCACCGTTCTGTGGCAGCGGGCGCAGAACTGGTTGCGCCTGGAGCAGGGGTACACCGGACCGATCGACGGCGTGCCGGGCACGAGCACGTACGCGGCGTTGCAGCGGGCGATGCGCGCGTACGGCTACGCGGGTCCGATTGATGGCGTGCCCGGTGCGCAGACGTGGGCGGCCGTGCAGCGGTTGGCGGCACGGTGGGGCTACACGGGCCCGATCGACGGGGTGATGGGCCCGAACTCGTGGCGCGGTTTCGCGCGTTTCCTCAACCAGGACAAGTACGACTGACCCGTCATCGCCCGAACGCGGCGAGCAGGTGGCGTCGCACCGGCGAGGGCGTGGCGGGCAGGACGAGCGAGGTGGTGAGGACCGGGTCGGCGAGCTGCCGGAACGCGATGCCCGGCGCGGGCGGCAGGTCCGTGACCCGGTAGAGCACCGTCCACGACGGCGGTCCCGATGCGATGTCCGCCAGGGTCCGCTGGAGCGTGGTGAACGGCGGCCCGGCAGGCGGCACGCGGCCCGACGCCCGCAGCGCCGTCGTGATCAGGTCGTGGAACGGCGGGTTGTGCTCGCGGGGAGCCAGTCGCAGCGGCAGGTCGGCGAGATCGCCGAGGTGCGACCCCCGGCGGTCGGCGAGGGCGGCCGGCAGCGCCACGTGCAGCGGATCGGTCCACACCGGCACGACCGTCAGCCCCGGCGCGTCGGTCGCCGCCCGCACCAGGGCCGCGTCCAGCTCCCCGTCCCGCACGGCCGCCAGCCGCCGGGCCGGTGGCGACTGGTCCAGCCGCACCCGCAGCCCCGCGGCGTCCAGCCTGGCCAACGCGCGGTAGAGGCGTTCGCCGGCGCCGTTGACCGTGCCCAGCCGCACCACGCCCTCCGCGCCGGACGCCACCCGCGCGGCCACCTCGCGGGTGCGCCGCACGGCCGCGAGCACGGCCCGTGCCTCGGGCAGCAGCCGTTCACCGGCCGCCGAAAGCCGCACCAGGCGCCCACCGCGGTCGAACAGCGTCACGCCGAGCTCCCGCTCCAGCCGCTTGACCTGCTGGCTCACCGCCGACTGCACGATGTGCAGCCGCTGCGCCGCCCGCCCGAACCCGCCTTCGTCGACGACCGCCAGGAAGGCCTCCAACTGCCGGAACTCCACGCCCCCTCGATCCATCACGTCCGGTGATCCCCACCATCGTCAACCGCTCCTGGTCCGCGCGTTGTTCCCGCGCTTGACTCGGGGCATGTCAACGATCACCGTCATCCCCGCCGACACCGCCGAGCTCGTGCCCCTGACCGGCGGCAGCGCGTTCCGGCTCCTGGCCGACGGCGGCGCGTTCGGCGTCAACCGGCTGACCCTCGACGTCGGCGCGGACGGCGCGAAGCCCCATTTCCACGAACGGTCCAGCGAGCTGTTCTACGTGCTCGACGGCGTGCTGGAGTTCCGGCACGGGACGACGACCACAGTGGACCGCGGCGGGCTGGTCATCGTGCCGCCGAACGTGCCGCACGCGTTCGGCGCCGCTCCGGGCCATCACGCCGACCTGCTCGTCGTCCTCACGCCCGGTGTCGAGCGGTTCGGCTACTTCCGCCACCTGGGCCGCATCGCGCGCGGCCTGGACACGTTCGACGCCCTGCGGTCGGAGCAGGACCGCTACGACGTCCACTTCACCGGGTGACGGGAACCCCGCCCGGGCGGGGTTCCCGTGCCGGGTCAGGCGTTCGGGTCGAACGGGATGCCGCTCGGCTTCGCCTGCGCGAGGTTGTGGTTGAACGCGCCGTCCTTGATGGCCAGGCTCGCGCTGCCGAAGTCGGCCCTCACCAGGATGTCCCGGATGCCGGCGGGGAAGTGGTCCCAGCTGACCAGGTCCGGGTACTGCCACGTGCCGTAGTGGTTCTCCGGCTGCTCGCCCGCGCCCGCGAGGCGGAAGCAGTGCGTGCTCAGGCCGTCCTTGTGGTAGACGATCTTGGGGTGCGTGCCCTCCCAGGCGACCTGGGAACGCGGGTAGGTCGAGTACTTGCCGTGCGCGGACGTGGACACGTAGTGGGCCTGGTCGCCGCTGACCCACACGACGACGTGCTCGATGTCGTGGCGGTGGCCGCAGCAGTCCCAGCCGGCCACGGCCTGGTCCTTCTCGAAGTACAGGTCGTAGAGGTAGGCGCACCAGTTGTTGTTGCACTTGGAGCGCGAGTACGAGTTCGTGTTGTCCAGGTCGGACTGGTCGCGGCACTGGCCGTTGAGGGCGCCGGAGTTCTTCAGCCCGGTGGCCACCGCGCCGGACGGCGAGATCGCCGGTGTCGGGTAGCAGCCGTCGGTGTCGTAGTCGAACGCCGGCTGCCACTTGCCGTCGGCGGCGGCGTGGCTCGCGGGCAGGGCCTGTGGCGGCTCGGCCCACGCGGCGCCGGGCACGAGCACCGCGAGCAGAGTCGCGCCCACGAGCGCGCTCAGCAGTCTCACGGTCGTCCGCCTGGTTCGGGAAGGGGTGCGGGACGGGTCGGTCAGCTGGGCGGTCACGACGACCATGCCCTCCATCCGGTGTCGAGTGGCACGGCGGCGGAGCGGCCGGTGTCGCGGAGATCATCGGCCGGCACCGAGGTTCCCGGCCGGGGCGTGACGTCGTCAACCCGCCGATGGTCGCGGCGAGGCGAACAGGCGGCGAACATCGGCGGACCGGGTGGCGGGGGCCGCCACCCGGGTCGCGACCTCAGTTGAACGGGTTGTCGTAGAACGCGCCGCGCGAGACCGGCGTCGCGGTCGAGCCCGAGAAGTGGAGCCCTTCGTAGACCAGGCCGATGTTCTGCACGACGCCGGCGTAGGGCAGGTCGACGTTGACCACGCCGGACAGGCCGTGCCCGCCGCCGCAGGCCTCCGGCCGGTAGCCGTCCTCGCGGGAGTACCACTGGTGGAAGGCGCCGTTGACGTTGACCGTGAGCTTCGTGCTCGTGTAGCTGGACTGGCGGCACAGCGTCAGGTCCAGCCGGTAGAGGGAGTTGCCGTCGTCGAACCGGACCGTGCCGACCAGTCGGCCGACCAGCGTGGTGTAACCGCCCGAGTAACCCCTGAGCTGGATGTCCACCGGTTGCGCGGGACCGTAGGCCGCCTGTGCGGGCGTGGCCGTCAACGAGGCGCCGAGGAACACGGCGGACGTGAGGGCGAGGAAGGTGGTGAAGCGTCTGCGTAAGCCGCTGCTCCGAGACATACGAGCACTCCTTGATCAGGATGGGCCGCGCTCACCCAGGCGAACGCGGCGGCGGATGGTGGTCGGAGCAGGGTGGACGCCGAACCGCCCCGCTCACCAGCCGCTGTCCAGGCGCAACCGTGAAGTTGGCCTGTTCGCGGCAGTGGTGTGCCGCCGCCGAGAGCCTGCGGCGCTCGCACGAGCGGACCGGGTTGCGGAACGTTGCGCAAAGCCGTGCCGCGCGACCGCGTCGGGAGGCTGCTGCGCCGGAGCGGTCCGGCGCGTCAGTCGTGGTCGAGCAGGGGCAGGGTGAGCCGGAAGCGGGCGCCTTCGCCGAGGGCCGTGTCGAGGTCGAGGTCGCCGTCGTGCGCGCGGGCGAGGGAGCGGGCGATGGCCAGGCCCAGTCCGGCGTTGGCGCCGCCCGTGCGGTTGCGGGAGTGGTCGGCGCGGTAGAAGCGGTCGAAGACGCGGGTCGCCTGCTCGGCGGTCAGGCCGGGGCCCTCGTCGGCCACCTCCAGCACGGCGCGGCCGTCCGCCGTGCCGACGCCGATGCGGACGGTGGTGCCCGGCGGGGTGTAGGTGGCGGCGTTGCCGACCAGGTTGGTGACGACCTGGCGCAGGCGGTCCTCGTCGCCGTGCACCGGGGCCGGGCCGGGTGGTCCGGCGCCGCCGGGGCCGGTCAGCTCCACCGTCCGGGACGGGTCGAGGGCGCGCAGGTCGTGCCGGGCTTCGTTGGCGAGGGTGCGCAGGTCCATCGGGGCGGGGTCGAGCTGGCCCTCGGGCGCCTCGTCCAGCCGGGCGAGCAGCAGCAGGTCCTCGGTGAGGGTGGTGAGCCGGGTGGCCTCGCGGTCGATCCGGCGCATCGCCTCGTCCACGTCGGCGCGCTCGGGCAGCGCGCCCATCCGGTAGAGCTCCGTCGAGCCCTTGATGCCGAACAGCGGCGTGCGCAGCTCGTGGCTGACGTCCGACAGGAACGCGCGCGTGCGGGCCTGCGCCGCGGCCCGGTCGGCGAAGGCCTGTTCGAGCTGGCCCAACATGGTGTTGAGGGAGGCCGCGAGGTGCCCGACCTCCGTGGTCGGCGCGGCGAGGACGGGCACGCGCCGGGTGAGGTCGCCGTCGGCGATGGCGGCGGCGGTGTGCTCGATCCGGCGCAGGGGTCGCAGGCCGCGGCCGAGCGCGAACCAGCCGACCGCCGTCAGCAGCACGAGCAGCACGCCGCCTCCGGCCAGGCTCGTCGCGCGGAGCCGGGCGACGGTGGCGTCGGCCTCGGCGAGCGGCGCAGCGGCGATCACCGTGCCGCCCCAGCCGGTGACCGGCCGGGCCACGGCACGCCACCGCGCCGAGTCGCCCGCGGCGAGCAGGTCCACGGCGTCACCCCCGGTCGGGACGGCGCGCAGCTCGTCGGGCGAGGGCACCGTCGCGCCGGCCAGCCGGGCGGCCTGGATACCGCCCGCGGGCTCGCCGTCCGCGTCCAGGTACACCAGGTATGGCGTGCCGACCAGGTCGAGGGCCGGGTCGAGGAGGTCGGGGTGGCGGGTGGCGTCGACGGCCTCGGGCGGCCCGGTGGTCGACACGCCGGAGACGATCTCGGCGAACGAGCGCAGCTGGTCGTCGATCCGGGCGAGCTGGTAGCGCTCCAGCTGGTCGGACACGACCGCGCCGACGAGGCCCAACCCGGCCAGCAGCAGGCCCGCGGTGAGCAGCAGCAGCCTGGCCCGCAGCGAGAACCGGCCCAGCACGCGCCTCACCCCGTCGGCTCCCGCATCACGTAGCCGACGCCGTGCACGGTGTGGATCAGCTTGGGGTCCTCGACGTCGACCTTGCGCCGCAGGTAGGAGATGTAGGTGTCGACGATGCCCGCGTCGCCGCCGAAGTCGTAGCGCCACACCCGGTCGAGGATCTGCGCCTTGGACACCACGCGCCCGGCGTTCTCCATCAGGTAGCGCAGGAGCCGGAACTCGGTGGGGGAGACGCGGACGGGCCGGCCCGCCCGCGTCACCTGGTGGCCCTCGGCGTCGAGCGCGAGCGCGCCCACGGTCAGCACGCCGGCCTGGTGGCCCGAGGTGCGGCGCAGGATCGCGCGGATCCGGGCGATCAGCTCCTCCAGGTCGAACGGCTTGGTCACGTAGTCGTCCGCGCCGAGCGACAGCCCGGTGACCTTGTCGGACTGGCGGTCCCGCGCGGTGAGGAAGAGGACGGGCACCGGACCGCGGTGGCCCTCCGCGCGCCGCTCGCGCAGCCGCCGGACCACCTCGAACCCGTCCACGTCCGGCAGCATCACGTCGAGCAGCACGAGGTCGGGCGGCTCCGCGGTGGCCGCGGCGAGCGCCTCGGCGCCGGTCGCCGCGGACGTCACCCGGAAGCCGGCGAACCTCAGCGTCGCGGACAGCAGCTCGCGCACCGTGGCCTCGTCGTCCACCACCAGCAGCGTCATCGCCCGTCCCGGTCCCTCCACGCCGGCCAGGATACGGAGGCCAACCTGAGGGAACCGTCGACGAGCAGGCTGCCCGCGAAGCCCGCCGCGGCGCCGGCCACCAGCCCCAGCCCGAGCGCCGCCGGCGGGTCCGCCGCCAACCGCGCGTCCAGGACCGGGAGCGTGAACCCGAACGCGCCGATGCCCAGCTCCACCGACACGCGTGACAGCAGCGCCGACCCGGCCAGCGCCGCCCCCACCGCCGGCGCGAGCCGCGTCGAGGCGCGCGCGGCACGGCGCAGCGGCCCGCCGTCGCGACCGACGGACCGGGCGACGACGACGCCGAGAACCAGCAGCACGACCGCCGCGACCCACGTCAGCGGCCCGCCCGGCGCGGGAGGCGCGACCGCGTCCAGGGCGCACGAGAGCGCGCCGTCCGAGGTCAAGGTCCACGGCACGCCCAGCCCGAGCGACACCGCGCCGAACACCACCACCGGCAGCCCGAGCAGCACCGCACCGGTCGCCGCGGCACCCCCGGACACCGACGCGACGAGCAGGCACGCGACCGTGAGCGCGACCGCCGTCCACACCACGCCCCGCACGCGCACCCGGAACCGTGTGACCAGCCAGCACACCGCGACGACCGCGAGCACCCAGCCCGCCGCGCCCGCCGCCGCGGACCAGACCGGCACCGCGAACCCGGCACCGAGCGCGTCGACCGACCCGCCCCGGCCGAGCGGACCCGCCGCCGGCACCCCGCAGGCGGACGCCCCGGACCCGCCGCCCGTCGCACCGCCCGGCAGAGTCACCGTTCCCCGAGCCGACCACGCCACCGCCGCCAGCCCCGCCGGGAACGCCACGACCGCCGCCGCACCGCGACCGAGCAGACCGTCCCGACCGCGCAGCAGCAGCCACCCCAGCACCACCGCGCCCACCAGCGAGACACCCAGCGGCACCACCGTGACGCCACCCCGCACGGCGAACGGCAGATCACCCGACGGCACCGCGCCGAACTCCGCCGACCCGCCCGCGGCCAGGGAGACCACGGCCGCCGTCAGCCCGCCGAACGCGCCGATCCGGTCGGCGTCGAGCAGGAACAGCCCGGCCGCCGCGACTCCCGCCATGGCGGCCAGCGCCGCGACCGCCGCCACCACGCCCCGGCACACCTCCCGCAGCGCGACCATCACACGTCACGACGCCGGAAGACGACGAACGCGGCGGCCAGCACCGCGGCGACACCGAGGCACATCCCGGCCAGGTTCAGCCAGGGGTGCGGGTAGGCGGGGTCCGGCACCGTGGTGAGCACCGCGACCGCGCCCTTGCTCGGCCAGAAGTCGAACAGGCCCTGGAGCCACGACGGGAACAGCCCCGACATCGCCGGCACCAGGAACACGATCCCCACCAGCGTGGCGAGCGCGCCCGCCGTGGCACGCATGATCGTCCCGAGACCGATCGCGAGCAGCGCGATCGCCGCGAGGTAGAGCCCGCCGCCCGCCACGGCCGGCAGCACGCCCGGGTCGCCGAGCCGCGCGTGCGGCACGCCCTGCCCGGCCAGGAGCGCCTGGCCGAGCAGGAACGCGGCGAACATCAGCGCCTCGCCCGCCACCGCGGCGACGGCGGTGGCCACCGCCACCTTGGCCGCCAGCAGCCGGTGGCGGCGCGGGGTGGCGGCCAGCGACGTGCGCAGCAGGCCGGTCGCGTACTCGGAGGTGACGACCAGGATGCCGAGCACGCCGATGATCAGCTGGGCGACGATGTAGGTGGTCAGGCTGAGGTTCGTCGGGTCCCAAGCCAGTCGCTCCGCGGCGGAGGAGCCCGCGTACTCCGCGCCCGCCGTGCCCATCGACAGGAACGTGATGCCGAGCCCGACCCCGAACAGGCAGGCCAGGGTGTACCAGGTGGAACGCAGGCCGCGGAGCTTCACCCACTCCGCGTGCAGGGCGTGGCCGAACCGCACTTGGGTCACCAGGCCGCTCACGCCGCCGCCCCCTGGTACTCGACGCTGTCCCTGGTCAGCTCCATGAAGGCGTCCTCGAGCGAGGGCCGTTGCGGTGTCAGCTCGGTGAGCACGACGCGGTGGTAGGCGGCGAGCTTGCCGATCTCCTCGCTCGTCAGGCCGGCCACGACCAGCGACGACTCGGGACCTTCCCGCACGGTCGCGCCGGACGCGGTCAGCCGCAGCGCGAACTCGGCCGGCTCGGGCGTGCGGACGAGCACGGCGCCCTCGCCGCTGCCGCGCAGGAACTCGGCCACGCCCGTGTCGGCGATGAGCCGGCCGCGGCCGATGACGACCAGGTGGTCGGCGGTCTGCGCCATCTCGCTCATGAGGTGGCTGGAGACCAGCACCGCGCGCCCCTCGCGGGCCAGGGACCGCATGAAGTCCCGGATCCAGCGGATGCCCTCGGGGTCGAGCCCGTTCACCGGCTCGTCGAAGATCAGCACGCGCGGGTCGCCCAGCAGCGCCGCCGCGATGCCGAGCCGTTGCCGCATGCCGAGCGAGAACCCGCCCGCCCGCTTGCCCGCCACGCCTTCGAGCCCGGTCCGGGCGAGCACCTCGTCGACCCGCCGCCGGGGCAGGCCGTTGCTCACGGCCAGGGCCAGCAGGTGGTCGTACGCCTTGCGGGCGCCGTGCACGGCGCCCGCGTCGAGCAGCGCGCCGACCTCGGTCAGCGGCACGGGCAGGTCGCGGTAGCGGCGCCCGGCGACGGTGGCGGAACCGCTCGTGGGCGCCGCCAACCCCAGGATCACCTTCATGGTCGTGGACTTGCCCGCGCCGTTGGGCCCGAGGAACCCGGTCACCTGCCCGGCCTCGACGGTGAACGACAGGTCGTCCACCACGGTGTCGGGCCCGTACCGCTTGGTCAGGCCCTTTACCTCGATCATCGTCATGGGGCCGAGCCTGGCGCGCCTGCCTGGCCGATCCCTGGGCGCTCCTGGGAGAACCCTGGGAATCCGGCGGACCCGGCCGTGCGCCGCGGACCACCGCCGCGGCGCACTCACAGGGAACACCCAGACCTGTCGGCCCTATGCGGTGATGAGCAGGTGCGCCGGCACCGCGTCCGCCAACGCCCGGTAGCCGGCGGGGTTGAGGTGCAGGTGGTCGCCGCTGTCGTAGGCGGCCTTGAGCCTGCGCGGCTGGGCGGGGTCGCGGACCGCCTGGTCGAAGTCGATCACGGCGTCGAACCGGCCGCTGGTGCGGATCCAGGTGTTGACCGACTGCCTGGCCTGCTCGTGGTGGCCCGCGGCGTCGTCGTAGCCGTTGCCCCCGAACGGCAGGAGCGTCGCGCCGAAGACGCGGATGCCCTGGGCCTGGGACTGGAGGATGATCTGGTCGTAGGCGTCGATCAGCTCGGCGGCGATCTGGCGCCGGCCTGCGTCGGTGGCGGGGGAGCCGCCGATGTCGTTGACGCCCTCGAAGACCACCAGCCACTCGATCCCGCTCTGGGCCAGCACGTCGCGGTCCAGGCGGGACAGCGCGGTCGGTCCCAGGCCGCCCCGCAGCACGCTGTTGCCGCCCGCACCCTGGTTGACCACCGCGACGTCCGCCGTGTCCGGCTGGGCCTGGAGCCTGGCCAGGAGCTGGTCGGGCCAGCGGTTGTTGCCGTTGGTGGTGGAACCCCGGCCGTCGGTCAACGAGTCGCCGAGCACGACCAGGGAGGCCGTGCTCGGACCGGACAGGACCTCGACGCCGCTGAGGAAGTACCAGTGGTCGGTGGGCGTGGAGCCGGACATCGCGTCCGCGTCGACGTGGTTGCCGGCCAGCAGGTGCGAGGTGGTGCGCGAGCCGGGGTGCGAGGTGATGCCGGTGGAGGCCTGTCCCTGTGCCAGGTACGTCGTGACGGTCAGGTTCGCCTGGGCCGCGAGGGGAAAGGAGATCGGATCGGAGACCGCCTGGGCGCCCTTCTGGATGGTCGTTGACGCCTTGCCGTGGAAGGTGACGGGGCGCGACGTGCCGGGTTCGACGGCGTTGACGCCGGCCAGACCGCCGCGGGGCACGGCGACGGTGACGGCGGTGATGGGCAGTGGCGCGCCGCCGAAGGCGTTGGAGAACCGCAGCCTGAGCTGGTTGCCGCCGACGGAGACGTGCACGGTCTGGCGCAGGGTGGCGTTGGCCAGCACCACGCCGTTCTGGGTGAACGGCGCGGGTGGCATGTTGGACGACTCGGTCAACTGGGGCATCGACGCCCACGTGTGCACCCAGCGTTCGGTCGCGGTGGACGACGGCTCCGCGCCGATCGCCTGCGACGCCACCACGAGGGCCGCCGCGGCGGCCAGGCCGGTGATCGACGAAGTCCTGCTCATGATCCTCCTTCGCGCGGCCGGTCGGCGGGAACCGCAGGGGGTCCCCACCGACCGGGCGGGGCGTGATCAGCGGGTCGTGCAGGTCGGGGCGACACCGGTGCCGACGCCCGTGCCCTGGAAGCCGAACTCGGTGGACTGGCCGGCGGCCACGCGGCCGTTGTAGCTCGCGTTGGTCCACCGGACGGTGCCGGTGTCGCCGTCGCGCTGGGCGTTCCAGGCGTTGGTGACCGTTGCCCCCGGGGGGAGGGTGAGCGTCACGGTCCAGCCGTCGATGTCCGACGACCCGGCGGTGACCTCCACGGTGGCGGTGAAGCCGCCGTTCCACGAGTTCAGGGACGCGGACGCGGTGCACCCGGCCGGACTGGTCGTGGTCGTGGTGGTGGTGGTGCTGGTCGGTGTGGTGGTCGTCGTCGGATCGCCGGGTGTGACCCGGTGGCTCTCCGGTGGGCCGAGGTAGCTGTACTTCAGGCCCCCGGTGTCGACCACCAGCTTCTGGAGCACGGCGGTGGGGTCGACGGCCCAGAACTTCAGGGTGTGCACGCCGGGGGACGCGACGGTGAACGTGGTCGACGTGCGGTTGACGGCCTCCAGGGCGTTCAGCTCCCAGCCCTTGTTCATGGCCGTGTCGTCCGACCCCGTGGCGGTCGTGGTGTTCACCGTCTTCGGCGCCTGGTCGTCGATCGACATCGCGTACTCGACGCCGGCGCCGGGGCGGACGTTGTTGCGCGGCGACAGGTACGCCCACACCGTGACCGGTCCGGTCGTCGTCAGGTTGACCTGGTACTCCAGGCGTGCACCGTCGCCTCCCGGTGTCTGGTCGGCGGCGGTCACCGGGCTCGGCCGCATGCCCGACCCGGTGCGGCCGATGTCGGGCAGGTGCGACCACGAGACGCCGTTGCCGTCGACGGCCTTGGTGTAGTGGTCGGCCTCGATGGAGACGTAGCCGTTCGCCTCCACGAACCCCTCCGGCGGCGCGTCGGGCTTGTTCACCACCGCCTGCACGGTGACGGTGCGGCCCGCGCCGGTGACGGCGATCGGGACCGTCGTCCTCCCGGCGGGCGCCCGGGACCAGTCGACCGTGAGCGTGGCGCGGGTCTGCTTGGTGACGGTGCCACTGGCCGGGGTCGCGGTCAGCCACGGCACGGACGGCGTGATCCGGTAGGTGAACGGGCTCGTGCCCCGGTTGAACACCTCGACGTGCTGGGCGGGCTGGGTCTGGTAGGGGCTGAACTCCGGCAGCACCGGCTGCCCGGTGGCGTTGGGCCACCAGCTCAGCGAACCGTCGATCGCCACGCCCATCGACGCCGCGGACGGCACGGTGATGCGCTGCACCGCCGGGTAGATCTGGTCGGGCTCCGGCGGTTCCTGCCAGCTCGCGTTGTTGCCGTAGCGGGCCTTGTCGCCGTAGCCGAACTTGGTCTGGGTCTGCCAGCCGGTCCACTTCCCGCCGCCGAGGGTGGTGTTGTAGTGGTTGGACATCGCCACGTCGTCGGCCAGGCGCGCCTCGGCGGTCGCGGCGAGGTCGTTGGTGGCCACCCGGCCTTGTGAGGCGTACCAGCGGTTGAGGAACTGCGCCTTGCGCAGCGCGTACAGGTTGGCGGTGGCCTTCGCCGGGTAGAGCACGAGCTGGTGGTAGGCGTCCTGGTCGGTCGCGGGCAGCGTGCGGCCCACCGCCTGGGCCTTCGCGGCCAGCGCTTGCCACTCCGCCGTGACGCGGTCCAGCTCGCCGTAGTTCTCGATGCTGTACGGGGTCATCGCGTCGTCGGTGGTGATCGCGCCGGCCGTGTCCCTGGTGTAACGCCGGTTGGTCGCTTCGGGCTTGCGGCGCGCCTGCAACTGCCCGTAGGTGTGCAGGACGTCGGCGATCGCGGGCGCGGCCTGCTCGCCGAAGTTCTGGGCGGCGTACTGGCGGGTCCACTCGGCGATGCCGTCGGCGGGGATGGCGGCGGGGTTCCAGGCGTAGTCGAGGAAGAACTGGGTGGGCGCCTCCTCGTTCTTCAGGTCTCCGACGTTGACCACCCACAGCCGGTCGATGCCGCTCTGGTACGACAGGTCGAGCTGTTCACGGGTGTTGGCCAGGTTGATCGTGTCGACCCACTTGTAGTTGCGCCCGCCGCCGACGTAGTCGAAGTGGTAGTACAGGCCGTACCCGCCCGCTCGGGGCGCGAGCGCGGGGTCCGGGACCTTGCGCATGTTGCCCCAGTTGTCGTCCGCGAACACCACCGTGACGTCGTCGGGCGGGCGCAGGCCGCGGTCCCAGTAGCGCTGGACCTCCTTGTAGAGCGTGAAGACCTGCGGGATCCGGTCGAGCGGCGTGCTGCTCTCGCGGTCGAGGATCTGGCGTTGGCTCGCGATGATGCTCCGCATGAGTTCGACGCCGTCGCCGTCCGGCAGGCTGGTGTCGCCCTCACCGCGCATGCCCAGGGTCACGACGCCCTCGAACTTCTCCCGCTCCATGCGCTTGACGCCGTCGGCCCAGTAGTTCTGCACGGCGGTGGCGTTGCGCACGAAGCTCCACTCGCCGTTGCCGCCGTAGCGGGTCGGGTTGCGCTTCCACTCCTCGATGCCGCGCATCATCGGCGCTTCGTGCGAGGTGCCCATCACGACGCCGTACCGGGTGGCGGTGGCGTGGTTGGCGGGATCGTCCTCGGCGAACGCCCGGCCCCACACCGCCGGCCAGAGGTAGTTGGCCTTGAGCCGCAACATGGCCTCGAAGACCTTCTCGTAGTACAGGCGGTTCAGCCCGCCGGGCTGGCCGGGCGCGAGGCCGGGGCCGAACGTCGCCCGTGCCCACCGACCGGTGGAGGGGTTCTCGTCGTTGATGAACACGCCCCGGTACTTCACCGCCGGCGTGCCCTGCGAGTGGCTGCCCGGCCGTACGTACAACGCGCTGTGCTTGCGGGCCGGCACGTCGTCGAAGTAGTGCCACGGCGACACCCCGATCCGCCGCGACACGTCGTAGACGCCGAAGATCGTGCCCCGCTGGTCGCTGCCCGCGATCACCAGCGCCCGGCTCACCCCCGCCACGGGGTTCTCGACCACCTGTTGCAGCGACGTCTCCCACTTGCCCCGGATCCGGGCGACGTCGAGCTTCCCGGCGGACACCAACCCGTCGATCAGCGCGCTGCGGCCGAGCGTGCCGACCAGCACCGCTTCACCGGACGTCGGCGTGCCCGTGGAGACGGTCGGCCGCACGCCGGTGACGCGCTCCACGTCGGTGCGCAGGTCGTCCACCACCCGCAACACGCCCGGGAAGTCGCCACCGCTCACGAACAGCGGCGCGGCCCGGCCGTTCGCGGCGAGCGCGAACCCGCCGTCCACCGGGGCGAACGAGACGTAGTCGCCTTCGGCGGCGGCCGACGCGTCCGGCGCGCGGGCGGTCATCACGACCGCCGGCGCCACCGCCGCGACGACGACCAGGCCGAGGATCGCGGACACGACTGGTGAGCGGCTCATGAGCGGACCTCGTAGGTGACCGGGGAACGAGCGGGGATGGTGGAGGTGAGCGCGCCGCCGCTGGTGGTGATCGGGGTCTGCGCCGCGGTGTTGTTCGAGCCGTTGGTGAGGTGCGGCACGGCCTGCGTGCTCATGCCCGTGACGGGCACGGAGACGGCCGAGCAGGTGGTGTTCAGCGCCACGACGGCAGGCGAGCCGTCCGCGTTGCGGAACGCGGCCACCTGGCCGAACGCCTGGGAGAAGCCGAAGCCGTCGATGCGCTGGTAGGTGGTCGCGGCGTTCACCGTGACGGCGGTGGCCGCCGAGGCGACCGGCGCCGCGCCCACCACCACGACCGGTGCCGCGGCGACGGCGGGCAGCCGTCGCCGTTGGAACATCCTCTGGAACATCGTCGTCCCTCCGAGTCGCTCCCGCCCGTTGCGGAAGTTAGGGACGCGGAGCGGGGGAGGGCAACCAGGGCGAACGCGCGCGAACGCCGGACGAGCGGACGTGTCCGCAGGTCGAAAGCTTTCGATCAACTGTGGAAACGCTTCGGCACTTCACTCGTTCGGCGCAGCACGATTTCGCCATGTGGACTCACTTCGGCGGCGCGGTGCTGTCGCGGACGATGAGGGTGGTGGCCAGCTCGACCCGGGCCTGGTCGGGCGTCCGGCCCGCGGCCAGGGTCAGCACCAGCTCGGCGGCGGCGGCGCCCATCTCGACCATCGGCTGCCGCACGGTGGTCATCGGCGGCCCGCACCAGCGCACGGCCGGTATGTCGTCGAAGCCGACCACGCTGAGGTCCTCGGGCACGCGCAGGCCCGCCTGCCGGGCCGCCTCGTAGACGCCGAGCGCCTGGAGGTCGTTGCCGCACAGCACGGCGGTGGGCGGGTCGGGCAGCCGCAGCAGCTCGCGGGCGTGGATGAACCCCTCCTCGAAGGCGAACCACTGCCCGATGCGCACCAACCGCTCGTCCAGCGGCATCCCGTGCTCGGCCATCGCCGCCCGGATGCCGCCGAGCCTGGCCCGCGCGCACATCCGCTCGGGCGGGCCGGCGATGACGGCGATGCGCCGGTGGCCGAGGGAGAGCAGGTGCCTGGCCGCCGCGATGCCGCCGCTCCAGTTGGCCGCGCCGACCGACGGCACCGAGTGCTCCGGCTCGCCGGTCGGGTCCAGCGCCACCAGCGGGATGCCGCTCGTGGCCAGCAGGCCGTGCTGCTCGCTGGTGAAGCCGAGGTGCACGACGACCACGCCCAACGGCTGCCGCGACAGCAGGTCGTGCGCCCAGGACCGGCCGGTCGCCGACTGGCGCGCGGCGTCGGTGAAGCCCACGGCCAGCCGGTGCGCGCCCGCGACCCGCTCCACGCCGTGCATGACCTCGACCGCCAGGTAGCTCTGCATGCCGAAGAAGACGACCTCCACGTTCGGCGCCCGCACGACCGCCTCCGGTCGACGGTAGCCGTGCTCGCGCAGCGCCGCCTCCACCCGCCGCCGGGTCGTCGCCGCCACGCCCGGACGCCCGTTGAGCACCTTCGACACCGTCGGCGCGGACACGCCGGCCAGTCGGGCGACCGCCGCGACGGTCAACTCGCCACGCCGGCGCCCGCGCGGACGCGCGTTCGCCCGGGGCCGCTCCTTGGCCTGCGGGTTCCGCATCGCGTCCACCTCGTCGAGCAGCCGGGTCCGGACCGCCTCCGCCTCGCGGTCGGCCGCCGGACCGGCGGGCACCGTCTCGGTCAGGTAGCGCCGCTTGCCCGATCCGGGGTCGACCCCGGCGTACACCCGCACCCGCAACGACCCGCTCGGCAGCCGTTCGACCTCGCCACGCGCCTGGCGCCGTGCACCGGGAGTTCCCATGGAGCCACGGTACCGAAAAGATAGCTCCACGGCGACCGGCAATTAGCTCCACGAAGCCGCGGTCCTCTCCGCGCGCCGGGCGTGCGGTGACATCGCCGGCGACGCCCGGCGCTTCCTGTGCGGCGGGTGGCGGTGTCCACTTCGGACACGACGCCGGTTGCCCGGACACCGTGGTGAGGGCCGTTCAAGCGACGCGACTGGATCTGGACGACCGGCACGCGGGAGGATGGTCGGCGAAGGGGGTAGACATGACGGAGCAGGGTGATCGTCAGGCGCCGGGTGTCGAGGCGTTGACGGACAAGATCAGGCAGCTCGTGCACGAGGGCAACACGCGCCGGGTGGTCGTGCGCAACGGCAAGGGCGAGCCGGTGCTGGACATCCCGGTGACGGCCGGCGTGGTGGCCGCGGTGGCCGCGCCGATGGTGACGGCCGTGGCGGCGTTCGCGGCTCTGGCGGGCCCGTGGTCGGTCGGCGTGGAGCGCCCGGAACCCACCGCGCCCACTGACGGCGACCCGGGCACGACCGCCAGTGCCACCACCGACACCGAGACTGGCACCGCTGCCGCCGACGCCGGCACGACCGCCGGCGGCACCGCCGACACTGATACCGCCGCCGCTGCCGGGACCGACACCGCCGGCACCGGCACTGCCGCCGACGAAGTCCCGGCCGAAGCCGGGACCGCCGGCACCGGCACAACCGCCGACCGCGAGGCCGGCACCAGCGCCGACGCCGGCACCGACTCGGGCACCGCCGGCACTGCCGCCGAAGGCGACACCGGTACCGGCACCGTGCCGCCCGTCAAGGGCTGAGGTTCGACCCAGGGGCGACCCTGGACCGCGGAGGCGGTGGGTGCGCGATGCGGCCCACCGCCTCTCTGCATTCCCGGGCCCGCCTCTCCGCATTCCCGGGTCTGGCCGGCCCTGTCGGCGTGGCCACCGGGCAGGTGTTCCACCGCGAATGCGGCCGAGGAAAGCCGGCTGGTCGGCCCGGACCCCCGTCGAGCGGCAGGAAGCGGCGGCAGCTCGTTCTTCCGGTGAGGTGGGCACGGTCCGGTCGCTACACACGCGATCCCGAGTGCTTGGTGCGGTGGAGCAACCGTGGGGTGCGTCCGATGTGGAGGTCCACAACGGACGACGGCGGCAGGTCGGTCATCGGCAGTCACCTCGTGGCGGCGAGGACGGTGGCGGGGTCTCATTTGACCGGTCAAACCGGGCAAGTCTGGCGCGCGCCGGAGCGCCGCGTCAACCGAAGTGCTGCGGGGACACGGAGCCGGCCGTCCTTTTCGGCCTCCGCGCTTCGGAGGTGCGCAGGTCGGTGGCCGGGCGGATCCGGTGTGCCGTCTCGATCGGTGCGCGCGTCGGTCCACCGCACTCTGTGGACAACCTGTCGGTCGAGTTAACGTGAAGATCGTCCGGCTGCCCACCGGTCCCACCGTCTATACGTCATCTATATCTCCATGTTACGGCGGTACTGGAACGTGCCGGAAGTTCATGGGCGTTCACCGGGTCCTTTGGCTCGATTTGACACCCGATCAAGGGGTCGCTAGCTTGCCGCGCCGAACAATGTGAACAGCGTTCTCGTTCAGGTTTTGAGACGGATTTGTCAGCGTGCTGCGCCGATCGGCTGATTGTGATCGACCGACCTCGTTGCCAAGGTGGTCGGTGCTGAGGAACGGGAACGACTCGATACCTGTTGGAGATTGACGAGCCCGACCGACGATCAGCCACCTCCGGGATCCGCGCAGATCAGGGAGGTGTCGGCACGCCCTCCAGTACTGGAACGGCGTGCGCAGTACTGTGACGCGTGGTCCGCCGGCCGCGCGCGAACTTCCATCGAGGACAACGGCAGTGAATACGATCTCCTGTCCCAGGGGCCCGTTCGCCGCCGTTCCCGGGTTATTCGGGAACGCGGCGCGCGGGGCGGACAAACGTGAGGCGGGCACTACCGGCGGTAACTCGGGTGGCGCGGTCGACACCGCGCCACCGGGCGTCACGCCGAGTCGTGCCCAGCGGTTGCGCCCGTGGCACGTGTCGCGCCCGACACGTGGGCCACGTGCGGCGCGGCCCTTCTCCTAGCGCCCCCGCGCGAATTCCGGCACCCCGCGTGCGGTCGCGGGTGAAATGTGTCCGAAAGCCTCGGCTCACGTTCTGGTTCGTGAGCCGCCCACGCCTGTCCGGGCGGTATTGACGAATGCGGTCCCGCACGGGGTTTTCGCGTGCCGCCGGACCGGGTCCATTCCGCGTCAACGCCCCGGTGGGTGTCCGATGAACGAGGAACGAGGGCAGAGCCATGCTTGTGAACGAACACGGCGGGGAAACACCCCTGGCCCACGTCGCCGAACGCTGCCACGCGCTCATCGGCGTGCTGCGCGAGCGCGGGGTCGGCGACGGCGACCGGGTCGTGCTGTCGGCGCGCAACTCCGACGACTTCGTGGTGCTCCTGTTCGCGCTGATGGAGCTGGGCGTCTCGGTCGGCCTGGTCGACCCGGGCCTGCCACCCGCGCAGTCCGCCGAGCACGTGGTCGACTCCGGCGCCCGCTGGTTCGTCACCGACGCCGACCAGGCCGACCCCGCGTTCGACCGCATCGCGGCCGGCCTGCTCGACCTGCGCGGCCTGGTGAAGACCGCCCGCGACGTGCCGGTGGCCGAGGTCCCCGAGCTGACCTTCGCCAAGTGGGGCCGCCGGCGTGACGCGCTCGTGGTCTGGAGTTCCGGCAGTTCCGGCAAACCCAAGGGCGTCGTGCGCTCCGGCGCCTCCGTGCTGCGCAACGTCGAGCGCACCCAGGCGCGCATGGGCTACGTCGAGTCCGACGTGCTGCTGCCGCTGCTGCCCTTCACCCACCAGTACGGGCTGTCCATGCTGCTGCTGTGGTGGAACGCCCGCGCCACGCTCGTCATCGCGCCGAGCAGGCGCGTCGACCAGGCGTTGGACGTGATCGCCCGGCAGCGCGTGACGGTCGTGGACGCCGTGCCCGCCACCTACGACACGATGCTGCGC
Organism: Actinosynnema sp. NPDC049800; assembly: GCF_040656635.1. Lineage (NCBI taxonomy): Bacteria > Bacillati > Actinomycetota > Actinomycetes > Pseudonocardiales > Pseudonocardiaceae > Actinosynnema > Actinosynnema sp. NPDC049800. The sequence goes on from NZ_JBFAMT010000056.1 coordinate 22,044, forward strand.
GTCGTCGCCCGCCGCGACACCCGCGACCTGGGTTCGGTGCGCATGTGGTGCGTCGGCGGCGAACCGCTGCGCGACGAGCTGCGCACCCGCTTCGAGACCCGCTTCGACGCCACGCTGCTGGACGGCTACGGCAGCAGCGAGGCCGGCAACGTCGCGCTGTCCTCGACCGAGGACCCGACCTACTGCGGCACGCCGTTGGACGGCGTCGCGGTGGAGGTGCGCGACCCGCTGGGGAACCCGGTGCCGGCGGGCGAGATCGGCGAGGTCGTGGTCCGCACCCCCGACATCATGGTCGGCCTGCTCGAACCCGGCGGACGCGTCCGCGAGGTGGAGCGGCAGGAGTTCCACACCCGCGACATCGGCTACCTCACGCCCGCCGGGCAGCTGCGGGTGCTGGGCCGCAAGTCCGCCGTGCACCGCTTCGGCCACACGCTCTACCCGGACGCCATCGCCGAGAAGGCCGGCGCGTGCGGCGCGCCCGTGCGCGTGATCCCGGTCGAGGACGAGCAGCGCGGGACCCAGCTCGTGTTCGTGATCACCGACCCGGCCGAGCAGCCCGTGGCGCACTGGAAGCGCGCGGTGTCCCGGTTCGTCGCCGCGCACGAGCAGCCCAACCGCGTGGTCGTGCTCAAGGAGCTGCCGCTCAACGGCAACGGCAAGGTCGACCTCCAGGCGCTGCGCGACATCGCCGCCTCGACGGTGGCGCTCGAAGGCGTCAAGGGCGTCTTCCCCCGCGTGCACGGCGACGCCGACCCGTCGGCCATCCCGTTCCCCGACCGGCTGGCCCGGCTCACCGATCTCGCCCAGCTGCTGCGCGAACGCCGCACCGAGGTGATGTCCCTGCTCACGCAGGTGATGAGCTACAAGACCGCGTACGGCGAGATCGACGCCTCGATCGCCGCCCTGGAGGGCGCCGCGGCCGAGATCGCCCGGTACCGGCCGCCCGCGATCGGCCAGATCGGCGTGCTGATGCCGTCGAACATCCCGCTCTACAGCTACGTGCTGTACCTGGCGATCCCCAGCCTCTACAGCGAACGCGTCGTGTTCCGGCCGTCGCGGCGCATCGCCGACCAGCTGCTCAAGCTGCACGAGCTGCTGTCCGGGGTGCACCACCTGCCGATCGTGCTCGACGACAGCGACCAGCGGGAGTTCCTGGAGGGCGAGGGCGCGCGCTCGGACGTGCTCGTGTTCACCGGCACGTTCAACAACGCCGAGAAGATCCGCGCCGGGCTGCGCCGCGACCAGCTGTTCCTCTACTTCGGCCAGGGTGTGAACCCGTTCGTGGTGGGCGCGGACGCCGACATCCCCAAGGCCGTCGACGGCCTGCTGCGCGTGCGGATGCTGAACTCCGGCCAGGACTGCTTCGGCCCGGACGTGGTGTTCGTGCACACCTCGATCAGCGCCCAGTTCTGCAACCTGCTGTGCCGCCGGGTGGACAACCTGCGCTACGGCCGGTTCGACGACCCGAACGCCGACTACAGCCACATGTTCTACCTCGACGCGTTCGACGCCTCGCTGGACTACCTGCGGTCGGGTCGCGAGCACCTCGCGGCGGGCGGCGAGGTCAACTTCGTGGACGACCACCTCAGCCCCACCGTGCTGATCCGACCGGCCGACACCAGGATCACGCCGCCCGAGCTGTTCGCGCCGATCTTCAACGTGGTGCCGTTCACCTCGACGGACTGGCTGCACCCGATGCTCGACCACCAGTACTTCCAGGAACGGGCCATGGCCGCCACGGTCTACGGCGACCTGCCCGACACCGTCGAGCTGCTGCGCCGGCGGCACACGGTCAGCGTGAACGAGACCGTGATCGACATCGAGGACGGCAACGCGCCGTTCGGCGGCACGGGCATCCGCGCCAACTACGCCGCCTACGGCCGCAAGCGCCACGCCGAGCCGCTGCTGATCTCGAAGGCGGTCGCGGACCACCTCGGGTCCGACCGCTTGGCCGCGTCCGACGCCACCGGCCGCACGGCCTGACGGCCGCCGAACAGATGGGTGTGATCGAGATGGAACCGCCGTCCGCACAGGACGTTCCGGGCGAGGACGCCTCCGGCGAGAACCCCGCGGGCCACCACGTCCGGGGCGCCTGGCACGCCGTGGCCCGGTTGCTCGCCGAAGCCGGTGTCGAGGTCGTGTTCGGTCTGCCCGACGACGACCTGGACGCCCTCGGCGCGCTGCACGCCGCCGGTGTCCGGCTGGTCGTGTGCCGGGACCAGCGCAACGCGGTGTTCATGGCCACGGGTTACGCCTTGCGGTCCGGCGCGCTCGGCGTCGCGCTCGTCGGCAAGGGCCCGGCGGTGACCAACACCGTGACGGGCCTGCTGGAGGCGGCGTCGTCCGGCGCGCCCGTGCTGCTGCTCTCCGGCGGCACGGCGGCCGAACGGCGGGGCAGCGGCGCGTTCCAGGAGCTGGACCAGCAGGCCGTGGTCGCGCCCCTGGTGAAGTCCGCGACCAGGGTCGACCACCCCGCACGGCTCGCGCCCGCCGTGCGCCGGGCCGTCCTGGTCGCCACCTCCGGCGCGCCCGGTCCGGTGTACGTGGAGCTGCCCGACCACCTGCTGAGGGTGGACGTGCCCGTGCCGCCGCCCGCGCCGCCCGTCGAGCGCCCCACGTCGGTCACGGTGTCCGGCGACTCGGCGGCGCTGGACGCGCTGCGCCACGCGCAACGCCCGATCGTGCTGGTGGGCGGCGGGATGCGGCACCGCAACGCGGACGGCGTGGTGGAGCGGTTCGCCGAACGCGTCGGCGCGGCCCTGGCGTGCACGGCCAGCGGGCGCGGCGTGGTGGACGAGTCGTCGGTGCGGTTCATCGGGCTCGCCGGCCTGTACGCGCCGGACCGCGCCAAGGCGCTGTGGGACGACACCGACTGCGTGGTCGTGCTCGGCAGCAGGCTGGAGGAGACCGCGACCTACGGCTGGCCGGCCGCCCTCGGCACGACCGTGCCCGTGGTGCAGGTCAACGTGGACGCGGCGGGCGTGGCCACCCAGTACGCCGGACCGGTCGTGCTCGGCGACGGCGCGGACGTGTGCGCGGCCTGGCTGGAGCAGGTCGTGGACGGCGCGCCCGCCGAGTGGTCCAAGCGCGTGGACGAGGTGCACCACGGGCTGCGCGCCGACCACCGCCGCGAGCTGGCCGACCTCGCCGCGAAACCCGGGCCGCACGTCGTGGAGGTGCTGGCCGCGCTCGACGCCGAGCTGCCCGCCGACCGCGTCCTGGTGCAGGAGAACGGCTTGCAGGACATGTGGTCCTACAGCTTCCCCCGGTTCGAGTGCGCGCACGGCGCGGGCTCGGTCGTGCCGTCCGAGCAGACCAGCCTCGGGTTCGGCGCGGCGGCGGCGATCGGCGTGAAGGCCGCGGCGGGCGACCGGCCGGTGGTGGCGTTCGTCGGGGACGGCGCGTTCGGCCTGTTCGACGCCGACCTGCCGACGGCCGCGGCCCTCGGCTCCGGGCTGCTGTACGTGGTGCTGCGCAACGGCGGCTACGGCTGGCTGCACTCCCAGCTCGGCCCGCACAACGAGGGCCTGGCGGGCACGGCGTTCGTGGACCCGGACGCCGTCACGGCCCGCGCGCCGCAACTGCGCGGCGTGCACCAGGTGACCGTCACCAAGGAGTCGTTGCGCGCCGACGTCGCCGACGCGTGGCGGCGCTCGCGGGAGGGCGAAGTCGTCGTCCTCAACGTCCCCGCACGCCTGGAAGACGCGTTGTTCGCCGACCACGAACTCGGCGGCGCCTTCCCGGTCGCCGACTGACCCCCTGACTGGAGCGAGGAGCAGCACATGGCTGAACGACACGGCAGGCGGGTCGTCATCACCGGCTGGGGCGTGGTGTCCCCGGTCGGCCTCACCGCCGACGAGACGTGGGACGCGCTGGTCGCCGGGCGCAGCGGCATCGGGAACGTGACCGTCGTCGACGCCTCCGACCTGCCGACCGACCTGGCGGGCGAGGTCAAGGGCTTCGAGCCGAAGAAGTACCTCAACCACAAGCAGCTCCGCCGCATGGACCCCTACGCGCGGTACGCGTTCGCCGCCGCGTCGGAGGCCGTCGGCACGGCCAAGCTGGAGATCACCGAGGACAACGCGCACCGCGTCGGCGCGCTCATCGGCAGCGGCTACGGGCCGATGCAGTCCCTCGGCGAGCACGTGGTGGCGCTCAACGCCAAGGGGCCGCGCGCGGTCAGCCCGTTCGCGCCCATCACCGGCGCCATCGACAGCGCGGCGGGCGAGATCAGCCTGGCGTTCGGCGTCACCGGCCCGACCCGGGCGGTGAGCAGCGCGTGCGCGACCGGCACCGACGCCATCGGCGATGCGGCCCGCTGGGTGCGCTACGGCGTGGTCGACGCGGTGATCGCGGGCGGCGCGGAGAACATCCTCACCCGCGTGGACCTGGCGGGCAGCGGCAACGCCAAGGCGCTGTCCACCCGCACCGACGCGCCCACCGAGGCGTGCCGGCCGTTCGACGAGGACCGCGACGGGTTCGTGATGGCCTCCGGGTCCGGGATCGTCGTGCTGGAGTCCGAGGAGCACGCGCTCGCGCGCGGTGCGACGATCCTCGCCGAGGTGGCCGGTTACGCCGCCACGTCCGACGCCCACCACTGGACCGCGCCGCACCCCGAGGGCCGGGGAGCGCGGGCCGCCATGCGCGGCGCGCTGGCCGACGCGGGCCTCGCGCCCGAGGACGTCGGCTATGTCAACGCGCACGGCACCAGCACCGTGTTCAACGACCAGTCCGAACTGGACTCGATCCGCGCGGTGTTCGGCGAGCACGCCGAGCGCGTCCCGATCAGCTCCACGAAGTCCATGACCGGCCACATGATCGGCGCGGCGGGCGCGGTGGAGGCGATCGTCGGCGCGATGGCGATCAACCGCGGGCTGGTGCCGCCGACGATCAACTGCCACCGGCCGATCGACCGCGCGGTCAACTTCGTCGCCCACGAGGCGCAGGCGCACGACGTGGACGTGGTCATGAGCAATTCCTTCGGCTTCGGCGGGCACAACGCCGTGGTCGTGCTGCGCCGGTGGCAGGGCTAGGGAATCCCGGGCCGGGACCACGGGACGAGGGCTAGGGAGGACCAGGGACATGAGCGAGGACAGGCGGCGGTGGCCGCTCTCCCCGGGGCAGCTGGGGATCTGGTACGGCCAGCGGTTGAACCCCGACAACGTGTTCGTCATGTCGGAGTACCTGGAGATCCACGGCGCGGTGGACGTGGCGCTGTTCGAGGAGGCGCTGCGCCGCACCGTGCTGGAGGCCGAGACCGTCCAGGTCCGGTTCGCCGAGGACGCCGACGGCGTGTGGCAGTTCCTCGCTCCGGACCCGCACCTGCACTTCTTCGACCACACCGACCGCGCCGACCCGGTGGGCGACGCGGTGGCGTGGATGGACGACGACCTCTACCGGCCCATGGACCTGGAAAAGGGCCCGCTGTCGGTGGACGCGCTGTTCAAGGTCGAGGACGAGCGGTACCTGTACTACCAGCGCAACCACCACGTGATCGCGGACGGGGTGAGCGGGCGCATCTTCACCGACCGCCTCGCCACGGTCTACTCGGCGCTCGTGGCGGGGGAGGAGCCGCCGCCCAGCGCGTTCGCCACCCTCCAGCAGTACCTGGACGACGACGCGGCGTACCGGGCCTCGGACGCCTACCGCCGCGACCAGGAGCACTGGCGGACCCGCCTCGCCGACCGGCCCGCGCCGGTCGGCCTCACCTCGGGCACCGCGCCCGCCAGCGCCCGTCCCGCCCGCGCCACCGCGCACGTCGACCCGGCGTTGATGGACCGGATGAAGGAGCTCACCCGGGCCAACGCGTCCACCTGGCCGATGGCGCTGACCGCCGCCACCGCCGTCTACCTGCACCTGGTCACGGGCGCCCGCACCACGCCCGTCGGCTTCCCCGTGATGGCGCGCAAGAGCAAGCTGCTGCGCGACACGCCCGGCATGGTCAGCAACATCCTCGCGCTGTTCGTGGACCTCGACCCGGCGGTGACGTTCGTCGACGTGCTGCGCCGCACCACCGTCGAGGCCCGCACCACGCTCAAGCACCAGCGGTACCGGCAGGAGGACGTGCTCCGCGACCTCGGCCTGGTGCGCGGCGCGGGCCAGCTGGCGAACGTCGTGGTCAACATCATGCCGTTCGACTACAACGTGACCTTCGGCGGACACCCGGTCACCGCGCACAACCTGTCCAACGGCGTGATCGACGACGTCGAGATCACCGCCTACGACCGGTCCGACGGCAACCCCGTGCGGATCGACCTGGACGGCAACGAGTTCCTCTACACCGCCGACGAGGTGGCCGGGCACCTGGACCGGCTGCTGCGGCTGCTCGACCGGCTGCTGGCCGACCCGGACGCGCCGCTGGCGTCGTTCGACCTGCTCGACGCCGCCGAGCGCGACCAGGCGCTGGACGGCTGGAACCGCACCGACGCCCCGTTGGACGACGAGGACGGCGTGGTGCGCCGGGTTCGGGATCACGCCCGCCGCACCCCCGACTCGGTGGCCGTGGTGGACGACGAGGGGCCGACCACCTACGCCGAACTGGCCGGGCGCGCCGCGGCGCTGACCCGCCGGTTGTGGGACGCGGGGGTCGGGCGCGGTGACGTCGTCGCGCTGCCCACCGCCCCGGGCCGCGACTTCGTGGTGTCCGTGCTGGCGGTGCTCGGCGCGGGCGCGGCCTACGTGCCGGTGGACTCCGACGCGCCGATCGCCCGCGGCCGCGCGCTCGTCGCCGACAGCGGCGCACGGCTCGTGCTCGCCTCGCCGGCCGTCGCCTCCTTCGCCGGCGACCTGGGTGCCGAGCTGGTGCTCGTCACCGACGAGATCGCCGACGACTGGCCCGAGCCCGTCGGCGCGGGGGACGACCTCGCGTACGTGCTGTTCACGTCAGGGTCGACCGGCAAGCCCAAGGGCGCCATGGTCACCCACCGGGGCATGGTGAACCACCTGCTGGCCAAGGTCGAGGACTGCGCGCTGTCCGAAGTGGACACCGTGGTGCAGAACGCGCCGCTGACGTTCGACATCTCCATCTGGCAGATGCTCGCGCCGCTCGTGGCCGGCGGCACGGCGCGGGTCGTCACCCGGGAGCTCGCCGCCGACCCGCGCGGCCTGTTCGACCGGACCGACGCCGAACGCGTGGCCGTGCTGGAGGTCGTGCCGTCGCTGCTGCGCGCCGCGCTGGACCTGTGGGACGCCGACGGCGGCCGGCCCGGGCTGGCCTCGCTGCGCCTGCTCGTGGCCACGGGCGAGGCGCTGCCCGCCGACCTGTGCGCCCGCTGGCTCGACGCGTTCCCCGGCATCCCGCTGATGAACGCCTACGGACCCACCGAGTGCGCCGATGACGTCACGCACGCCTTCATCACCTCGCCCGCCGACGTGGCCGACGGCGTGCCGATCGGCAGCGCGCTGCGCAACACCCGCCTGTACGTGCTGGACGACCGGCTGCGGCCGGTGCCGGTCGGCACGCCCGGCGAGCTCTACGTCGGCGGCGAGGGCGTCGGCCGGGGCTACCTCGGCGACCCGGGCCGCACGGGCGTGGTGTTCGTGCCCGACCCGTTCACGCCGCGTCCCGGCCGCCGCATGTACCGCACCGGCGACTACGTGGTGCGCCGCGCCGACGGGTCGCTGGTGTTCCTGGAGCGCCGCGACCACCAGGTGAAGGTCCGGGGCCACCGCATCGAGCTGGGCGAGGTCGAGGCCGCGCTCACCGACGCCGTCGACGCGGTCGCGGTCGTCGTGCGCGAGGACCGGCCCGGGGACAAGCGGCTGGTCGCGTACGTGACGCCCGCCGACGTGGACGTGACGGCGCTTCGGGCGACCGCGGAGTCCCGGTTGCCGGGGTACATGGTGCCGTCGGCGTTCGTCGGGCTGGACGCGTTGCCGTTGACGCCCAACGGGAAGCTCGACCGGCACGCGTTGCCCGCGCCCGACGCGGGCGCCGCCGGCCGCGCGCCCCGCACGCCGCTGGAAGAACTGCTGGTCGCCGTGTTCGCCGACGTGCTCGGCGTCGAGCGGGTCGGCGTGGACGAGGGGTTCTTCGACCTCGGCGGGCACTCGCTGCTCGCCACCCGGCTGATCAGCAAGGTGCGGGCCGCGCTCGGCGTGGAGCTGTCCCTGCGCTCGGTGTTCGACCACCCGACCCCGGCCGGGCTCGCGCTCGTCGTGGACGGGGCCGCCGTCGCCCGCTCCCGTCCCGCCGCACGGCCGCGCCCGGACCTCGTGCCGCTGTCGTCCGCCCAGCGCCGGCTGTGGTTCCTGCACGGCCTGGACGAGACCGGCGGCACCTACAACGTGCCGCTGCCGCTGCGCCTGACCGGACCGCTCGACCGGGCCGCGCTGCTGGCCGCCCTCGGTGACGTCGTCGCCCGCCACGAGCCGCTGCGCACCCGTTACCCCGAGGTCGGCGGCGAGCCCGTCCAGCACGTGCTCGACGCGGCCGACGCCCTGCGCCTGCTGCCCGACCACGTGGAGGCGGTGGCCGTCGCCGACCCGGCGGCGGAGATGACCGCCGCCACCGGCCACCGCTTCGACCTCGCGCACGGCCTGCCGTGGCGGTTGTGGCTGTTCGAGACCGGCGGCGATCGACCCGGGTCCGACGAGCACGTGCTGCTGCTGGTCGTGCACCACATCGCCGCCGACGGCTGGTCGCTGGCACCGCTGCTGCGCGACCTCGGCACGGCCTACCGCGCCCGGCACGCGGGCGTCGCCCCGGAGTTCACGCCGTTGCCGTTGCAGTACGCGGACTACGCGCTGTGGCAGCGGGACGCGCTCGGCGACGAGGACGACCCGGACGGCGCGCTCAGCCGCCAGGTCCGGTTCTGGCGCGACCGGCTCGCCGGCCTGCCCGACGTGCTGGAGCTGCCCGCCGACCGTCCGCGCCCGGACGTGCCGTCGCACCGGGGCGCCCGCGTGCCGCTGACCGTGGACGGCGAGCTGTACGGTCGGCTGGCCGACATCGCGCGGGAGACGCGCACGAGCGTGTTCATGGTGCTGCACGCGGCCGTGGCGGCGTTGTTGACGAGGTTGGGCGCGGGGACCGACGTCCCGCTGGGGACGGCGGTGGCGGGGCGTTCCGACGAGGTGCTGGACGACCTGGTCGGGTTCTTCGTCAACACGCTGGTGCTGCGCACGGACACGTCCGGCGACCCGACTTTCCGCGAGTTGCTGGAACGGGTGCGGCAGACCGACCTGGCCGCGTTGGCGCACCAGGACGTGCCGTTCGAGCGGCTGGTGGAGGAGCTGAACCCGCGCCGGTCGTTGGCGCGGCACCCGCTGTTCCAGGTGATGCTGGTCCTCCAGAACACGCCCGACCCGGACGTCGAGCTGCCGGGCCTGGACGTCGCCGTGGCCGACCTGCGCACGGCCGTGGCCAAGTTCGACCTGTGGTTCGACCTGTACGAGACGCGTGACGACAGCGGCGCGGTCACCGGTGTCGCCGGCGCCCTGGAGTACGCGCTCGACCTGTTCGACGAGGCCACCGCGCGGCACCTGGTGACCCGGCTGGTCACGCTCCTCGCGGCCGTCGCCGCCGACCCCGCCACCCCGCTGGGACGCCTCGACCTGCTCACCGCCGACGAACGGCACGCCGAACTCGTCACCTGGAACGACACCGCCCGGCCCGTCGACGGCACGTCCCTGGTCGCCCGGTTCGAGGCGCGGGCCGCCGCCACGCCCGACGCGCCCGCCGTGGTGTCCGACGAGGGCTCCTTGACCTACCGGCAGCTCGACGCGGAGGCCGACCGGTGGGCGCACCGGCTCGCCGCCGCGGGCGTCGCCGCCGAAACGCCGGTCGCGCTGCTGATGGACCGGTCGCCCGCGCTGGTGGTCGTGATCCTCGCGGTGCTCAAGGCGGGCGGCTACTACGTGCCGCTGCACGAGTCGTACCCGGTGGAGCGCCTGGACTTCGTGCTCGCGGACCTCGACGCGCCCGTCCTGGTCACCGACCGGCCGGCGCTGCCCGAGGGGCTGACCGCGCCCGTGCACGTCGTGCGCACCGACGAGCAGCCGCCCGCCGCGGGACCGCTGAACCGGCGTGCGCACCCCGACCAGCTCGCGTACGTGATGCACACGTCCGGTTCCACGGGTGTGCCCAAGGGCGTCGCCGTCACGCACGCGAACGTCGTGGAACTGGCCACCGACCGGCTGTTCACCACGCCCGCGCACGCCCGCGTGCTGCTGCACTCGTCGCACGCCTTCGACGCCGCCACCTATGAGCTGTGGGCCCCGCTGCTGTCCGGCGGCACGGTCGTCGTCGCGCCGCCGGGCGTGCTGGACATCGTCACGCTCGGCCGGGTCGTCGCCGACCACCGCGTCACCGCGCTGTGGCTGACCGCCGGGCTGTTCCGGCTGGTCGCGGAGGAGGCGCCGACGTGCCTGGCGGGCGTGCGGGAGGTGTGGACCGGCGGTGACGTCGTGCCCGCCGCCGCGGCGGCCCGCGTCCGCGCGCACTGCCCGGACCTGACCGTCGTCGACGGCTACGGCCCCACCGAGACCACGACGTTCGCCACCCGCTTCGCCCTGCGGCCCGGCGAACCCGACCCGGAGGCCATGCCCATCGGTCTGCCGATGGACAACACGCGCGTGCACGTCCTCGACGCCGACCTCGGGCTCACCCCGCCCGGCGCGGTGGGCGAGCTGTACGTGGCGGGCACCGGGCTCGCGCGCGGCTACCTGGGCCGGGCCGGGCTGACCGCCGAGCGGTTCGTGCCCGACCCGTACGGGCCGCCCGGCGAGCGCATGTACCGCACCGGCGACCTGGTGCGGCGGCTGCCCGACGGACGGCTGGCGTTCCACGGGCGGGCCGACGACCAGGTGAAGCTGCGGGGCTTCCGCATCGAGCCCGGCGAGGTCGAGGCCGTGCTGGCGCGGCACCCGGACGTGGCGCACGCGGTCGTCGCCGTGCGTGCCGACCACCGCGGTGAACGTCGGCTCGTCGCGTACGTCGTGCCCGGCGAGGGCGTGGTCGTGGACCAGGCGGCGTTGCGCGCCCACGTCGGCGACGTGCTGCCCGCGTACATGGTGCCGTCGGTGGTGGTGGAGCTGGACTCGTTGCCGCTCAACGCCAACGGCAAGGTCGACCGGCACGCCCTGCCCGCGCCCGCCACCGCCGCCCCGTCGCCGTCCCGCGCGGCGCACGGCGTGGAGAAGGCGCTGTGCGGGCTGTTCGCCGACGTGCTCGGGGTGGAGTCGGTCGGCGTGGACGACGGGTTCTTCGACCTCGGCGGCCACTCGCTGCTCGCCATGCGGCTGATCGGCCGGGTCCGTGCGGTGCTGGGCGTGGAGGCGCCGATCCGCGCGGTGTTCGAGCACCCGACGCCCGCCGGGCTGGCCCGCGCCCTGCACGACGCCGCGCCCGCCCGTGCCCGCGTGACGCCCCGGCCCCGGCCCGACGTGGTGCCGTTGTCCGCCGCCCAGCAGCGCCTGTGGTTCCTCGACCGGCTGGACGAGGCGGGCGGCATGTACACCGTGCCGCTGGCCGTGCGGCTGACCGGGGCGTTGGACGACTCGGCGCTGCTCGCGGCGGTGGCCGACGTCGTGGTGCGGCACGAGGTGCTGCGGACCGTGTTCCCCGAGGTCGACGGCGCGCCGCGGCAGGCGGTGCTGGACCCGGCGGCGGCGGTCGCGCTGCTCAGCGCCGCGACCAGGCGGGTCGAGACCACCGAGGAGGCGTTGACCGGCGAGCTGGCCGACGCCGTGCGGCACAAGTTCGCCCTGGCCGACGACCTGCCCGTGGCCGTCCGGCTGTACCGGCTCGCCGCCGACCACCACGTGCTGCTCCTGCTGCTGCACCACGTGGCCGCCGACGGCTGGTCCCTCGCGCCGCTGCTGCGCGACCTCGGCGTCGCCTACCGCGCCCGGCACGCCGGCGTCGCGCCGGAGTTCACGCCGTTGCCCGTGCAGTACGCGGACTACACGTTGTGGCAGCACGACGTGCTCGGTTCCGACGACGACGAGCACAGCCCGTTGCGCGCCCAGCTCGACCACTGGCGCGCCCGGCTGGCCGACCTGCCCGACACGGTGGACCTGCCGGCGGACCGGCCCCGTGCCGGTCGGCCGGAGCACGAGGGCGGCTCCGTGCCGTTGCGGCTGGATGCGGGCGTGCACGCCCGTGTGGCGCGATTGGCCGCTGCGCACGGCGCGAGCCCGTTCATGGTGCTGCACGCCGCGCTGGCCGCGTTGCTGACCCGGTTGGGTGCGGGCGTCGACATCCCGGTCGGCACGCCCGTGGCCGGTCGGCGTGACGAGGCGTTGGACGACCTGGTCGGGTTCTTCGTGAACACGCTCGTGCTGCGGGTGGACACGTCGGGTGAGCCGTCGTTCGCCGAGCTGGTCGAGCGGGTGCGCGACGTCGACCTGGCCGCGTTCGCCAACCAGGACGTGCCGTTCGACCGGTTGGTCGAGGAGCTGGCGCCGCGGCGGTCGCTGGCTCGGCACCCGTTGTTCCAGGTGTTGCTCGTGCTGCAGAACAACGCCGACCCGGACCTGGACCTGCCGGGCGTCACGCCGGAGGTGGTGGACCTGCCGGCCGGGCCCGCCAAGTTCGACCTGTCGTTCACGTTGGCCGAGCGGCAGTCCGACGGTGAGCCCGCGGGGTTGAGCGGGGAGCTGGAGTACAGCCGGGACCTGTTCGACGAGGACACGGCGATCCGGGTGGCGGGCTGGTTCGCCCGCGTCCTGGACCAGGCCACGGCCGAGCCGTCGCGGCGGGTCGGTGAGCTGGACCTGCTCGCGCCCGGGGAGGCGGACCACCTGGCCCGGGGTGCCGCCGGACCGGTCGGTTCGGTGCCTGATCAGACGGTGCTCGCCGTGTTCGAGCGGTTCGCCGCGGTGCACGGTGATCGGCAGGCGTTGGTGGCCGGTGAGGTTCGGCTGACGGCGGCCGAGGTGGAACTCCGGGCCAACCGGCTCGCACACACCCTGCTCCGCCGGGGGACGGCGGTCGGCGACTTGGTGGCCGTGGTGCTGCCGCGCTCGGTCGACACGGTCGTTGCGCTGCTGGCCGTGCTGAAGGCGGGCGCCGTGTACCTGCCGCTCGACCCGGACCACCCGGAGGAACGGCGGCGCACCACCCTCTCCGACGCCCGCCCGGTCCTGATCATCACGGACACGGTGACGGCCGCCACCCTGCCGCCCGAACCGGCCAGGATCATCCTGGACACCCCACCCACCACCACAGTCGGCACCGCATCCCCGCACACCGATACGCCCCACCCCGGTTCAAACCGCAACCCTGCAATTCCCACCGCCATTTCCCACCACGACAGGGCCCGCACCGAGGCGGTCATCACTGCATCGGCCCGCGCCGACGCGCCTGATGTCGGTTCAATCCGCAAACCTGCAATTTCCACCGCCGCGGCCCACACCGCCGCGGCCCGCGCCGAGTCGGTCCGCGCCGAGGCGGTCGGCGCCGACGTGGCCGGTGTCGAGTCGGTCCGCGCCGATGCGGTTCGCATGGATGCCGTGCGCGCTGATCTGGTTGGTGGCGATGGGATTGGCAGGGATGCGATTCTTGGCGACGCGGCCCGTATCGACATCGCCTCCGGTGACACGGACCGCACTGACGCGGCGCCCACCGATGCCGACCGGACCCGGCCGTTGACGGCGCGTGATGCCGCGTACGTCATCTACACCTCCGGGTCGACCGGTCGGCCCAAGGGGGTTGTGGTCGAGCACGGGTCGCTCGCAAACCTCCTGCGCCACCACCAAGAGCACGTCTTCGCCCCCATCGCGAACCGCCTCGGCCGTGATCGGTTGCGGGCGGCGTTGACGGCGCCGGTGGCGTTCGACGCGTCATGGGACCCGGTGCTGTGGATGCTCGCCGGCCACGAGCTGCACGTCATCGGCGACGACGCCCGCCGCGACCCGGACGCCCTCGTGGCCCACCTCCGCCACGAGCGCATCGACGTCATCGAGACCACACCGTCCTATGCAGACCACCTCATCGCCCACGGCCTGCTGGACGGCGAAGAGCGACACCCCTCCGTCGTGCTGCTCGGCGGCGAGGCGGTGCCCTCCCACCTCTGGCAGACGCTGCGCGCCACGCCCGGACTGGTGGCGCTCAACCTCTACGGCCCCACCGAGTCCACAGTGGACTCGATGATCGCCGACCTGGCCGACCACCCCGCCCCCGTCATCGGCACGCCGGTGCTCAACACCCGGGCGCACGTCCTCGACGCCTGGCTGCGGCCCGTGCCCGTGGGCGTGCCCGGCGAGCTGTACCTGTCCGGCCCGAACGTCGCCCGCGGCTACCTCGACCGACCCGCCCTCACCGCCCACCGGTTCGTCGCGGACCCCTTCACCGGCGCCGGCACGCGCATGTACCGCACCGGCGACCTCGCCCGCCGCCTGCCCGACGGGCACGTGGAGTTCCTCGGCCGCGTCGACGGCCAGGTGAAGGTGCGCGGCTTCCGGGTCGAACCCGGCGAGGTGGAAGCCGCGCTGCGCCGCCACGACGGCGTCGACACGTGCGCCGTCCTGCTGCGCCCGGACCACGGCGGCACGCCCCGGCTCGTCGCCTACGTCACCGCGACACCGGGCACGCGGCTGGACCCGGCGGCCCTGAGGTCCGCCCTGCGCGCCGAACTGCCCGACTACATGGTGCCGTCCGCGGTGGTGGTGCTGGACGAACTCCCGTTGAGCCGCAACGGCAAGCTCGACCACGCCGAGCTGCCCGCGCCCGCCGCCCCCGATCCGACACCCCGACCGGAGGGCACGCGCACCGCACGTGAAGAGGCGCTGTGCGCGGTGTTCGCCGACGTGCTCGGCCTGCCCGACGTCGGCGTGGACGACAGCTTCTTCGACCTCGGCGGCGACAGCATCGGCTCCATCCAGCTCGTCAGCCGCGCCCGCCGGGCGGGCCTGGTGTTCACCCCGCGCGACGTGTTCGAGCGCAAGACCGCGGCCGAACTCGCCCGGGTGGCCGTCGAGCCCGCCGACGCCCGCCTCGTGGCCGACCCGACCGGCAGCGGCCCGGCCGTGCTCACGCCGGTCGTGCGCTGGTTCCTCGACAGCGGCGGCACGCTCGACGGCTTCAACCAGGCCCAGCTCGTCGCCGTGCCGGCGGAACTGGGCCGGGACCGGCTGCTGGGCGCGCTCGACGCGCTGCTGGACCACCACGACGCCCTGCGCGCCCGCCTCGACCGCGACGCGGAGGGCGAGTGGGTCTACGAGATCGCCGACCGCGGCACGGTCCGCGCCGCCGACCTCACCCGCCGCGTGGACGTGACCGGGCTGGACGACACCGCGCGTGCCGCGGCCGTCCGCACCGAGGCCGACACCGCGTGGCGGCGCCTCGACCCGGCACGGGGCGTGCTCGTGCAGGCGGTGTGGTTCGACGCGGGCCCGGCGCACCCCGGCGACCTGCTGCTGGTCGTGCACCACCTCGCGGTGGACGGCGTGTCGTGGCGCATCCTGCTGCCCGACCTCGCCCAGGCGTGGCACGCCCTCGCCGCCGGCCGCGACCCCGTGCTCGAACCCGTGTGGACGTCGTGGCGGCGCTGGTCGCACCTGCTGCACGACGCCGCGCACGACCCGGCCCGCGCCGACCAGCTCCCGTACTGGACCGCCGTCCTCGACGGCCCGGACCCGCTGCTCGGCGCACGCCCCCTCGACCCGGCGCGCGACACCGTCGGCACCGCGCGCACCAGCGAAGTCGTCCTCACCGTGGCGGACACCGCGCCGCTGCTCACGGAGGTGCCCGCCGCGTTCCACGCGGGCGTGGACGACGTGCTGCTCACCGCGCTCGCGCTGGCCGTCGGCCGGTGGCGGGAACGGCGCGGCCGCGGCGCGGAGACCTCCGTGCTGCTCCAGGTCGAGGGCCACGGCCGCGAGGACGTCGTGCCGGACGTGGAGCTGTCCCGCACGGTCGGCTGGTTCACCAGCGTGCACCCGGTGCGGCTGGACCCCGGCCGGGTCGGCTGGCCCGAGCTGCTCGCCGGCGGACCCGCCGCGGGCACCGCGCTGAAGCGGGTCAAGGAACAGCTGCGCGAGCTGCCGGAGAAGGGCGTCGGCTACGGCCTGCTGCGCCACCTCAACGACGACACGGCGGGCAAGCTCGCGGGCCTGGGCGCGCCGCAGATCGCGTTCAACTACCTGGGCCGCGTCGACACCGCCGCGCCCGGCGGCGACCGGCTGTGGCTGCCCGCGCCCGGTTTCACCGCGCCCGTCGGCCACGACGACCTGCCGTTCGTGCACGCGATCGAGGTCACGGCCGTCACCGAGGACACACCGGACGGCCCACGCCTGGCCGCCACCCTCGCCTGGCCCGCCGACCTGCTCGCCGACACCGAGGCCGCCGACCTCGGCACGGCGTGGCGGGAGGCGCTGCGCGGGCTGGTCGAGCACGTCCGGGGCACGGCGGCGGGCGGGCTCACCCCGTCCGACGTCGACCTGGTCCCGCTCAGCCAGGACGAGCTGGACCTGCTGGAAGACGACGAAGACGACGAGAGCGAGGACTTGGACCGATGAGCAAGAAGTCCGCAGTCGAGGACGTCCTGCCGCTGTCGTCGTTGCAGGAGGGGTTCCTCTTCCACGCCCTGTACGACCGCGACGGCCTGGACGTCTACACCGTGCAGATGGCCACCGAGCTGACCGGCCCGGTGGACGTGCCCGCGCTCCGCGCCGCCGCCGACGCGTTGCTGCGCCGGCACGCGAACCTGCGCGTCGGGTTCCGGCACAAGGGCCTGGACCGGCCCGTGCAGGTGGTGCGCCGCGAGGTGCGCGCGCCGTGGCGCGAGGTCGACCTGACCGCCGCCGCCGACCCGGAGGCGGACTACACCGACCTGGTCGACGAGGAACGCGCCCGCCGCTTCGACATGGCCCGCGCGCCGCTGCTGCGGTTCGTGCTGGTCGTGCTGCCCGGCCGGGTGCACCGGCTGCTGCTGACCATGCACCACATCCTGATGGACGGCTGGTCCACCCCAGTGTTCCTGGACGAGCTGTTCACCCTCTACGAGCACGCGGGCGACGACTCCGCGATGCCCCGCGTCACCCCCTACCGCGACTACCTGGGCTGGCTCAAGCGCCAGGACGTGGACGGCGCGCTGTCCGCCTACGACGAGGTGCTGGCGGGCCTCGACGGGCCGACGCTCGTCGGGTCGGCCGCGGACAACGCCTCCGTGGTGCCCGACGGCGTGCTGGTCGAGCTGGACGACGAGCTGACCGACGCCCTCACCCGCACCTCCCGCGCCCGCGGCTGGACGATGAACACCCTCGCCCAGGGCGCGTGGGGCGTGGTGCTCGGCCGCTACCTCGGCCGCCGCGACGTCGTGTTCGGCGGCACGGTGTCCGGCCGGCCCGCCGAGCTGCCGGGCGTGGAGACGATGCTCGGCCTGTTCATCAACACGCTGCCGGTGCGGGTGTCGTGGACCGCCGGCCAGTCGCTGGGCGACCTGCTGACGGCCGTGCAGGACCGGCAGGCCGGGCTGATCGCGCACCAGCACGTGGGCCTGGCCGACGTGCAGCGCCGCACCGGCCACGGCGAGCTGTTCGACACCACGATGGTGTTCGAGAACTACCCGGTCGACGTCGACACCGCGCCCGTGCTGGGCGGCGGCGTGCGGATCACCGACTTCCAGGCCCGCGACGCCACGCACTACCCGATCAGCCTCGTCGGCCTGCCCGGCGAGCGGCTGGCGTTCCGCCTGGACTACCGGCCCGACGTGCTCGGCCGGGCGACCGTGGCGCGGATGGGCGAGTGGCTGCGGCTGGTGCTGCGCGCCATCGCCGCCGACCCCGACCGGGCGGTGAACGCCGTCGACCTGCTCGACGCGGACGAGCGGGACCGCATCCTGGTCGACTGGAACGACACCGACCACCCCGTGGAGCCGCTGCACCTGACCGCGCTGCTCGACCGGCAGGCCGCCGAGACCCCGGACGAGACCGCCGTGGTGCACGGGACCGAGCAGCGCACCTACGCCGAGCTGCACGCCGACGCCAACCGCCTCGCCCGCCTGCTGGTCGAGCAGGGCGCCGGGCCGGAAACCCTGGTGGCGGTGGCGCTCCCGCGCGGCACGCGCCTGGTCACGACGCTGCTCGCGGTGCTCAAGACCGGCGCGGGCTACCTGCCGCTCGACCCCGACCAGCCCGCCGAACGGCTCGCCGACATGCTCGGCGAGACCCGGCCCGTGCGGCTGGTCACCGACGCGACCCTCGCGCCCCGCCTCGCCGCGCTCGACGTGCCGACGTCGGTCCTCGACGAGCTGGACCACGCCACCCGCTCCGCCGAACCGCTGACCGACGCCGACCGACGCGCGCCGCTGCGGCTGGAGCACGCCGCGTACGTCATCTACACCTCCGGCTCCACCGGGCGTCCCAAGGGGACGTTGGTCGAGCACCGCGCCGCGGTGAACTACCTCCAGTGGTCGGTCGACGCCTACCCGTCCGTGCGGTCCGGCGCGTTCCTGCACTCGCCCGTCACGTTCGACCTCACCGTCACCGGCCTGTACGCGCCGCTGATCTCCGGCGGCGCCGTGCACCTGGGCGACCTGGCCGACGGGGGCATCGACCCGGCGAGCCCCACCGCGGCCGGTTTCGCGTACCTCAAGGGCACGCCCAGCCACCTGTCCGTGCTCGACGTGCTGCCGGACGCCTACTCGCCGACCGCCGAACTCGTCCTGGGCGGCGAGCCGCTGCCCGGCGCGCAGCTCGACGTGTGGCGCAAGCGCCACCCCGGCGCCCGCGTGGTCAACGAGTACGGCCCCACCGAGACCACGGTCGGCTGCACGTCGCTCGTGGTCGAGCCGGGCGACGAGATCCCGGCCGAGGTGCTGTCGCTCGGCCGTCCACTGTGGAACACGCAGGCGTACGTGCTGGACGACGCGTTGCGCCCGGTGCCGCCCGGCGTCGTCGGCGAGCTCTACATCGCGGGCGAGAACCTGGCCCGCGGCTACGTGGCCCGGCCCGGTCTCACCTCCGGCCGGTTCGTCGCCAACCCGTACGGCCCGGCCGGCTCGCGCATGTACCGCACCGGCGACCTGGCCCGGTGGGGCGAGCACGGCGACCTGCTGTTCGCCGGCCGCGCCGACGACCAGGTGAAGATCCGCGGCTACCGCGTCGAGCTGGGCGAGATCGAGTCCGTGCTGTCCCGGCACCCCTCGACCGGGCCGGTCGGCGTGGTCGTGCGCGAGGACCAGCCCGGCGACCAGCGGCTCGTCGCCTACGTCGTGCCCGCCGAGGGCCACGACTTCGACCCGGTCGCGCTGCACGCGCACGTCACCGCCGCCGTGCCGGACTACATGGTGCCGTCGGCGTTCGTCCGGCTCGACGCGCTGCCGCTGACCACCAACGGCAAGCTGGACCGCCGCGGCCTGCCCGCGCCGGACGTGGTCGGCGGCACCGCCGCGACCGGCCGTGCCCCGCGCAACTTCACCGAGGAAGTGCTGGTCGGCGTGTTCGCCACGGTCCTCAACCTGCCGTCGGTCGGCGTGGAGGACAGCTTCTTCGACCTCGGCGGTCACTCCCTGCTCGCCACCCGCCTGGTCAGCCGGGTCCGGTCGGTGCTGGACGTCGAGCTGTCCATCCGCTCGGTGTTCGAAGCGCCCACGCCCGCCGCGCTGGCGGCGCTGGCCGAACGCGCCCGCGGCACCCGCCACGACGTGGAGGTGTTGCCCCGCCCGGACGTGCTGCCCCTGTCGTACGCCCAGCGGCGCCTGTGGTTCCTCGACCGCCTGGAGGAGGCGGCGGGCATGTACAACGTGCCGCTGCCGCTGCGCCTGACCGGGCGGCTGGACCGGGACGCGCTCACGGCGGCGTTCCGCGACGTCGTGGCCCAGCACGAGTCGTTGCGCACCACGTTCCCCGAGGTCGACGGCGAACCGCGCCAGCACGTGCTCGACGCGCCCGACCTGCCGGTGGCGCACGTCGAGGTGGACGAGGACGACCTGCCCGCCGCCATCGCCGACGCCCTGGGCCACCGGTTCGACCTGGCCGCCGAGCCGCCGTGCCGGGTGTGGCTGTTCGAGCTCGCGCCCGACGAGCACGTGGTGCTGTTCCTGGTGCACCACATCGCGGGCGACGGCTGGTCGTTGACGCCCCTGCTGCGCGACCTCGGCACGGCCTACCGCGCGCGGCTGGCCGGCACGGCGCCGGACCTGCCGCCGCTGCCGTTGCAGTACGCGGACTACACGCTGTGGCAGCGGCGCGTTCTCGGGTCCGACGAGGAGGAGGGCAGCGCGCTCGCCGCGCAGGTCGAGTTCTGGCGCGCCCAGCTGGCCGGGCTGCCCGAGGTGCTGGAGCTGCCGGCGGACCGGCCGCGCCCGGCGGTGGCGTCCTACCGGGGCGGGCGGGTGCCGTTGCGGCTGGACGCCGACACGCACACCAGGCTCGTGGCGCTGGCGCGGCAGACCCGCACGACGGTGTTCATGGTGCTCCAGGCGGCCGTGGCGGCGTTGTTGACCCGGTTGGGCGCGGGCACCGACATCCCGTTGGGCACGGCGGTGGCCGGGCGTTCCGACGAGGCGTTGGACGACCTGGTCGGGTTCTTCGTCAACACGCTGGTGCTGCGCACCGACACCTCCGGCGACCCGACGTTCAAGGAACTGCTGGAACGGGTGCGGCAGACCGACCTGGCCGCGTTGGCGCACCAGGACGTGCCGTTCGAGCGGTTGGTGGAGGTGCTCAACCCCCGCCGGTCGCTGGCGCGCCACCCGCTGTTCCAGGTGATGCTCGTGCTGCAGAACACCCCCGAGGCCGACCTGGACCTGCCGGACCTCGCCATCGACCTCGAAGACGTGCCCGGCGGCGCGGCGAAGTTCGACCTGCTGCTCGACCTGCGCGAGACCCACGACCACGCGGGGCGGCCGGCCGGTGTGGAAGGCGACCTCGAACACGCCCTCGACCTGTTCGACGCGTCGACCGCCCGGGTGCTCGTGCGGCGGCTCGTGCGGCTGCTGGAGACCGTCGTCGCCGACCCGGCGATCCGGCTCGGCGAGGTGGACGTCCTGGATCCCGCCGAACGCGAACGCGTGCTGCACACGTGGAACGACACCGCGCGGCCCGTGCCCGAGGTGTTCGTGGAGCGGCTCGTCGCCCGGCAGGCGGGCCGCACGCCGGACGCGATCGCCGTCGTCGGCCCCGACCGCGTGCTCACGTACGCCGAGCTGGACGCCCGCGCCGACCGGCTCGCCGCCCTGCTCGTGGCCCGCGGCGTGCGGCCGGAGACCGTGGTCGCGGTCTCGTTGCCCCGCACGTCCGAAGCGGTGGTCTCGCTGCTTGCGGTGCTGAAGGCGGGCGGCGCGTACGTGCCGCTGGACCCCGGCCACCCGGCCGAGCGGGTGGCGTTCGTGCTGGACGACACCCGACCGGTGTGCGTGGTCGCCGACCGCACCACGGCTCCCCGCCTCACCACCGCCGCCGCCGACCGGCTCGTCCTGCTCGACGACCCGGCCGTCGCCGAACGCCTCACCCGGCCCGTCGCGCCACCGACCCCGGCCGTGCACGGCGGGTCGCTCGCCTACGTGATCCACACCTCCGGCTCCACCGGCCGTCCCAAGGGCGTCGCCGTGACGCGGCACGGCATGGCGAACCTCGTCGGCTGGGCCGCCGACCACTTCACCGCCGACGAGCTGTCCTCGGTGCTGCTGTCCACCTCGTTGAACTTCGACGTGTCCGTCTTCGAGCTGTTCACCCCGCTCACGGTGGGCGGTCGGGTCGAGGTCGTGGAGAACCTGACCACCCTCGTGGAGCGCGGCGGCTGGACGGGCGGCCTCGTCAGCGGCGTGCCCTCGGTGTTCGCCCAGGTCCTCGCGGCCGGGGTGGAGCTGGACGCGCGGGCCGTCGTGCTGGCCGGCGAAGGCCTGCCCGCGAGCGTCTACAACGACGTGCGCGCCGCCCTCCCGGCCGCCCGGATCGACAACATCTACGGACCCACCGAGGCCACCGTCTACACCCTCCAGTGGGGTTCCACGGCGCCCGACCCGCTCGACGGCCCCGCGCCCACCGGCCGTCCACTGTGGAACACCCGCGCCTACGTGCTGGACGCGGCCATGCGGCCCGTGCCGCCCGGCACCCCCGGTGAGCTGTACCTGGCGGGCGAGAGCCTGGCCCGGGGCTACGTCGGGCGCGCCGCGCTCACCGCGGAGCGGTTCGTGGCCGACCCGTTCGGCCGCGGCGGGCGGCTCTACCGCACCGGCGACCTCGTGCGCTGGGGCGCGGCCGGCCAGTTGGAGTACCTCGGCCGCTCCGACGACCAGGTGAAGCTGCGCGGCTTCCGGATCGAGCTCGGCGAGGTCGAGTCCGCGCTCGCCCGGCACGCCGACGTGGACCGCGCCGCCGTCGTGGTCCGCGAGGACCGGCCGGGGGACAAGCGGCTCGTCGGGTACGTCGTGCCCGCCCGCGCCCTCGACCCGGCCGCCGTGCTCGACACCGTGCGCGCGACCCTGCCCGCCTACATGGTGCCCGCCGCGCTCGTCGTGCTCGACGCGTTCCCCTTGAACGCCAACGGCAAGCTCGACCGCCGGGCCCTGCCCGCGCCGGACGCCGCCGCGATCGGCGACGCCGCGCCGCGCACACCCGCCGAAGAGGTGCTGTGCGCGGTGTTCGCGGACGTGCTCGGCCTGGACCGGGTCGGCGTGGACGACGGGTTCTTCGACCTCGGCGGCCACTCGCTGCTCGCCACGCGCCTGGTGAGCCAGGTGCGTGCGGCGATGGGCGTGGAACTGCCGCTGCGCGCGGTGTTCGAAGCCCCGACGCCCGCGCTGCTGGCCGCCCGCGCCACCGCCGCCGGCGCCGCCCGCGAGGGCGTCACCCGCGCCGAGCGGCCCGACGTGGTGCCGCTGTCGTTCGCCCAGCGCCGCCTGTGGTTCCTCGACCGGTTGGAGGACGCCAACGGGATGTACAACATCCCGATCGCGCTGCGGCTCTCCGGCGACCTGGACGTGACCGCGCTGCGCGCCGCGCTCGGCGACGTGCTGGCCCGCCACGAGTCGCTGCGCACCGTCTTCCCCGACTCCGACGGCACGCCGCGCCAGCTCGTGGTGCCCGCCGCCGAGGCCGACGAGGCGCTGACCCGGGCGTTCAGCGTGCGCACCACCGACGCGAGCGTGCTGCGCGAACGCCTGGACGAGGCGGCGGCGTGCACGTTCGACCTGGCCCGCGAACTGCCGCTCAAGGCGTGGCTGTTCGAGCTGTCGCCCTCCGAGCACGTGCTGCTGCTGGTGCTGCACCACATCGCGGGCGACGGCTGGTCGTTCACGCCGCTGACCCGCGACCTCGGCCACGCCTACCGCGCCCGCCTCGCCGGACGCGCCCCCGACCTGCCGGAACCGCCGGTCCAGTACGCGGACTACGCGCTGTGGCAGGCCGACGTGCTGGGCGCGGACGGCGACCCGGACTCGACGGGCACGGCGCAGCTGGAGTTCTGGCGGCGGCAGCTCGACGGCATCCCCGACGCGCTGGAGCTGCCGACCGACCGGAGGCGGCCCGCCGTCGCCTCCCACCGCGGCGGACTCGTCCGGTGGCACGTGGACGCCGACCTGCACGCCGACCTGCTGACCCTGGCCCGCCGAACCGGCACGAGCCTGTTCATGGTGCTCCAGGCGGCGATCTCGGCGCTGCTGACCCGGCTGGGCGCCGGTGAGGACGTGGTCCTCGGCACGGCCGTCGCGGGCCGCACGGACGCCGCGCTGGAAGACCTGGTCGGATTCTTCGTCAACACGCTCGTGCTGCGGACCGACACGTCCGGCGACCCCGCGTTCGAGGAGCTGCTCGGCCGGGTCCGGCAGACCGACCTGGCCGCGTTCGCGCACCAGGACCTGCCGTTCGACCGGCTCGTGGACGCGCTCAACCCCGAGCGGTCCGTCGCGCGGCACCCGCTGTTCCAGGTGATGCTCGTGCTCCAGAACGCGCCCGAGCCGGACCTGGAGCTGCCCGGCCTGAGCCTGGACCTGGTGGACCTCGGCGAGGGCCCGGCGAAGTTCGACCTGTCGTTCGACCTGGGCGAGACCCACCGCGACGGCGCGCCGGCGGGCCTGGAGGGCACCATCCAGTTCGCCGCCGACCTGTTCGACCGCCCCACCGCCGAAGCCCTCGGCGCACGCCTGACGCGCGTGCTGAGGACCGTCGCCGCCGACGCCGCCACCCCGGTGAGCGCACTGCCGGTCCTGGGCGAGGGTGAACGCGGCATCGTGCTGGACGTGTGGGGCCGCAACCCCTCCCACCGGGCCCGCAACACGGTCGTCGGCCGCTTCCGCGCCCAGGTCGCGAAGGCCCCGGACGCGGTGGCCCTGGTCGACGGCGACCGCGAGCTGACCTACGCCGAGGTGGACGCCCGCGCCCGCGCGCTCGCCCACCACCTGGTCGGGATCGGGGTGCGGGCCGAGACGCGGGTGGCCGTGCTCGCCCGCCGCACCGC
The DNA here is from genome assembly GCF_040656635.1 of Actinosynnema sp. NPDC049800. Lineage (NCBI taxonomy): Bacteria > Bacillati > Actinomycetota > Actinomycetes > Pseudonocardiales > Pseudonocardiaceae > Actinosynnema > Actinosynnema sp. NPDC049800. Next base: position 46,387 of record NZ_JBFAMT010000056.1, read on the forward strand.
CGAGCGGACCGTCGCCACCCTCGCCACGCTCTACGCGGGCGGCGCCTACGTGCCGCTGCACGACGGCAACCCCGTCGAGCGGCACAACCTGATCCTCGCCGACACCGCCGCGGCGGTCCTGCTCACCGACCGCGCCGACCTGCCCGCGGGCCTGGCCGTGCCGGCGCACGTCGTGGACTTCACGGCCGGGCTGCCGCCCGCACCCGACACCGGGCTGCCGACACCGCACCCGGACCAGTTGGCGTACGTCATCCACACGTCCGGCTCCACGGGCGTGCCGAAGGGCGCGGCCGTCACCCACGCCAACGTGGTGGAGCTGGCCACCGACTCGATCTTCACCACGGGCGCGCACCACCGCGTCCTCGTCCACTCCTCCTACGCGTTCGACGCGAGCACGTACGAGATGTGGGTGCCGCTGCTCAACGGCGGCGCCGCCGTCGTGGACTCGCCGGACGACGTGGACATCGCCGGTCTGGCCGCCGCGATCCGCCGGCACGGCGTGACCGCGCTGTGGCTCACCTCGGGCCTGTTCCGGGTGGTCGCGGAGGAGGCGCCGGAGACGTTGGCGGGCCTGCGCGAGGTGTGGACCGGCGGTGACGTGGTGTCCGAGCACGCCGTGGCCACCGTGCGCCGGGCGTGCCCGGACCTGGTGCTGGTCAACGGCTACGGCCCCACCGAGACCACCACGTTCGCCTCGCGCCACGCCGTGCTGCCCGGCGACGTGGCCGCGAGCCCGTTGCCCATCGGCGCCCCGATGGCCGGGACCGCGCTGCGCGTGCTGGACGGCCGCCTCCAGCCCGTGCCGCCGGGCGTGACGGGCGAGCTGTACGTGGCCGGCGGCAAGCTGGCCCGCGGCTACCTGGCCCGACCGGGGCTCACCGCCGAGCGGTTCCTGCCCGACCCGCACGGCGCGCCCGGCGACCGCATGTACCGCACGGGCGACCTGGCCCGCTGGTCGCGCGACGGCAGGCTGGAGTTCGTCGGCCGCACCGACGGCCAGGTGAAGCTGCGCGGCTTCCGGATCGAGCCGGGCGAGGTCGAGGCCGCGCTGACCGGCCGGGCGGGCGTCACGGGCGCGGCGGTCGTGCTCCGCGAGGACCGGCCCGGTGAACGCCGGCTCGTCGCCTACCTCGTCGGCGACGACGTGGACGTGGCGCGAGCGCGTGCCGCGGCCGTCGCCGCCCTGCCGGACTACTCGGTGCCGTCGGCGTTCGTGGTGCTGCCCGAGCTGCCGCTGACCGTCAACGGCAAGGTCGACCGCCGCGCGCTGCCCGCCCCGCACCGGGAAGCCGCGCCGGTGACCGTGCCCCGGACGGCCGTGGAAGAGGCCCTGGCCATGGTCTTCGCCGACGTGCTCGGGGTGGAGCGGGTCGGCGTGGACGACGGGTTCTTCGATCTGGGCGGCGACAGCATCATGTCGATCCAGCTGGTCAGCCGCGCCCGCACGGCCGGCTGGGTGTTCACCCCGCGCGACGTGTTCGAGCTGAAGACCGTCCGACGCCTCGCCGACGTCGCCGTGCCGCTGACCGAGCAGGACGACGTGGCCGACCGCGACGGCGTGGGCGAGGTGCCGCTGCTGCCGATCGTGGAGTGGCTGCGCGCCGGCGGCGGCCCGATCGACGGGTTCAACCAGTCGCACGTGGTCGCCACACCCGCCGGGACCACCACCGGGCACCTGGTGGACGCCCTGGCCGTCGTGCTCGACCACCACGACGCGCTGCGCACCCGGCTGCACCGCGACGACGACGGCTGGGCGCTGGAAGTCCTGCCGCACGGCGCGGTGAGGGCCGAGGAGCACGTCGCCCGCGTCGACGTCGCCGGACTCGCCGAGGGCGACCTGGCGGCGGTGGTCGCCGAGCACACCGAGACCGCCCGCCGCGCCCTGCGACCCGACGACGCGGTGATGCTGCGCCTGGTCTGGTTCGACGCCGGGCCCGACGCGCCCGGCCGGCTGCTCGTCCTGGCGCACCACCTGGTCGTGGACGGCGTGTCGTGGCGGGTCCTGCTGCCCGACCTCGCCTCCGCCGCGACCGCCGCCCGCCTGGGCGTCCCGCCCGAGCTGCCGCCGGTGCGGACGTCGTGGCGGCGCTGGGCCACCCGCCTCGCCGAGGCGGCGACGCAACCGCGGTGGGCGGAGCAGCTGCCGCACTGGCTCGCCACCGCCGACACCGCCCAACCCGCCCTCGCCGCACGCCCGCTCGACCCGCGCCGCGACACCCTCGCCACGGCGCGGACCGCGGTGGTCGAGGTCGACCCGGACGTCACCACGGCCTTGCTGACGACCGTGCCCGCCGCGTTCCGCGTCAGCGTGGACGACGTGCTGCTCACCGGCTTCGGCCTGGCCGTGCGCGAGTGGCTGGCCCGGCGCGGCGAACGGCTGCCCGACGCGCTGCTGGTGGACCGCGAGGGCCACGGCAGGCACGAGGACGCCGTGGCGCCGGGGTTGGACCTGTCCCGCACGGTCGGCTGGTTCACCAACCTCTACCCGGTGCGGGTGGACGTGCCGCCGCTGAGGTGGGACGACGTGCTCGCCGCCGGCGAGCCCGTGGGCGCGGCGCTCAAGCAGGTCAAGGAAGGGCTGCGCGCGGTGCCCGACCACGGCCTCGGCTACGGCCTGCTGCGCCACCTCAACCCGGACACCGCGGGCAAGCTCGCCGCCTGCCCGGCGCCGCAGATCGGGTTCAACTACCTGGGCCGCACGAGCGTCGGCGCGACCGGCCGCGACTGGACGCCGTCGTCCGACGCGGGTGGCGCGGTGGGCGACGACGGGCTGCCGTTCGCCCACGTGCTGGAGGTCAACGCCTTCACCGAGGACGGCGCGGGCGGGCCGCGTCTCGTCGCCGCCCTGTCGTGGCCCGCCGCCCTGCTCGACGAACCGGACGTGGTCGCGCTCGGCGGGCTGTGGCGCGACGCCCTGGCCGCGCTCGCCGCCCACGCCCGCGACCCGCGCGCCGGCGGCCTCACGCCCTCCGACGTGGCGCTGGTGCCCTTGTCGCAGAAGAACATCGACCACTTGGAGGCCATGATGAGGAAGGCGGGCCGAGCATGAGCGCCGCACCGCGCATCGAGGACATCCTCCCGCTGGCCCCGTTGCAGCAGGGCCTGCTGTTCCACGCCCTGCACGACACCGACGGCCTCGACTTCTACACCGTCCAGGTGGCCGTGGACCTCTACGGCGAACTCGGCGTGGACGCGCTGCACGACGCCGTGCGGGCGTTGGTGCGGCGGCACGCCGGGCTGCGGTCGGTGTTCGTGCACGAAGGGCTCGACCAGCCCGTGCAGGTCGTGCTCGACCACGTCGACGTGCCGTGGGAGGTGGTGGACTGCTCGAAGCTGTCCGTCGCCGAGGCGGAAGCGCGGTTCGAGGAGCGCTACGACGCCGAACGGCTGCGCCGCTTCGCGCTGCACGAGGACGTGCCGCTGCGGTGCGTGCTGTTCCGGATGCCGTTCAAGGACTTCCGGCTCGCCCTCACCCTGCACCACATCGCGGTCGACGGCTGGTCGATGCCCGTGCTGCTGGACGAGCTGTTCGAGCTGTACGACCGGCACGGCGACGAGAAGGGCATGGCGCCCGTCGCGCCCTACCGCGACTACCTGGCGTGGCTCGACGCCCGCGACCACGAGGTGTCCCGCAAGGCGTGGGACGAGGTGCTGCACGGGGTCTCCGAGCCGACGCTGGTCGGCGGGGCGGGACGGCCGGGGGAGCAGGCGCCGCCCGCGCGGCTGAAGGCGAAGCTGGGCGTGGAGCTGACCGGGCGGCTCGGCGAGCTGGCCCGTGAGCGCGGCTGGACGGTCAACACCGTCGTGCAGGCCGCGTGGGGCCTCACGCTCGGCGTGCACACCGGTCGCACCGACGTGGTGTTCGGCGGCACGGTGTCCGGCCGCCCGCCCGAGCTGCCGGGCGTGGAGCGCATGATCGGCCTGTTCATCAACACCTTGCCGGTGCGGGTGAGCTGGTCGCCCGACGACACCGCCGCGGACCTGCTCGACGCGCTCCAGTCGCAGCAGACCGGCCTGCTGGAGCACCAGCACGTCAACCTCGCCGACCTGCAGGGCCGGGTGGGGCGCGGGCCGCTGTTCGACACGACTTTGGTGTTCGAGAACTACCCGGCCGGCGACGAGGACAACACCGAGCTGGCCGGCGGCGCGTTCCTGATCGACGTGGAGGCCCGCGACGCCACGCACTACCCCGTGACGCTGATCGGCGTGCCGGGGGAGGACCTGGCGTTCCGGCTGGACCACCGGCCCGACCTGGTGGACGCGGCCGTCGCCCGCCGCCTGCTGGACTGGCTGCTGCGCGTCCTGGCAGACCTGGTCGAGCACCCGGACCGGCCGCTGAGCGCGATCACGCCGCTGGACGACGCCGACCGCGACCGCGTGCTGCACGAGTGGAACGCCACCGCGTCGCCCGTCGAGGACGTCACGCTCACCGACCTGCTGGACCGGCAAGGGGCGTCCTCGCCGCACGCCACGGCCGTCATCGACCACGACCGGGTGCTGGACTACGCCGGGCTGCACGCGTCCGCCGACCGCCTGGCCCGCCGCCTCGCCGCCGCGGGCGCCGGGCCGGACGCGCTGGTGGCCGTGTCGCTGCCGCGCTCGGCCGACCTGGTCGTGGCGCTGCTGGCCGTGCTGAAGTCCGGTGCGGCCTACCTGCCGCTGGACACCGACCTGCCGTCCCGGCGGCGCGCCGTGCTGCTGGCCGAGGCCCGGCCGGTGTGCGTGGTGACCGACGACCCGGCGGCGTTCGACGGCCTGCCGGTGGTGGAGGTGCGCGGCGCGGACGTGCGGGAGGTGGCGGTGAGCCGGGCGCGGCCGGACGACCTGGCGTACGTCATCCACACCTCCGGCTCCACGGGCACGCCCAAGGGCGTCGGCGTGCCGCACCGGGGCATCGTGAACCGCCTGCGGTGGATGCAGGACCGCTACGGCCTCGACGCCGACGACCGGGTGCTGCTCAAGACGCCGTACACGTTCGACGTGTCGGTGTGGGAGTTCTTCTGGCCGTTGATCACCGGTGCGGCGATCGTGGTCGCCAAGCCGGACGGCCAGCGCGATCCCGCGTACCTCGCGCGGGCGATCAACGACCACGGGGTGACGACCGTCCACTTCGTGCCGTCCATGTTGGACTCGTTCCTGGTGGAGCCCGCGCCCTGCCCGACCCTGCGCCGGGTGGTGTGCAGCGGCGAAGCGCTCCTGCCCGCGACCCGGGACCGGTTCCTGGCGGCGTACTCCGCCGAACTGCACAACCTGTACGGCCCCACCGAGGCGTCGGTCGACGTCACGTCGTGGCAGTGCGACGCGGACGACCCGCGCGTGCCCATCGGCAGGCCGGTGTGGAACACCCGCGCGTACGTGCTGGACGCCCGGCTCGCACCCGTGCCGCCCGGCGCGCCGGGCGAGCTGTACCTGGCGGGCGTGCAGCTGGCCCGCGGCTACCTCGGCCGCCCGGGCGTGACCGCGACGCGGTTCGTCGCCGACCCGTTCGGCCCGCCCGGCTCGCGCCTGTACCGCACCGGCGACCTGGCGCGGTGGGACGACGACGGCGTGCTCGTGTACCTGGGCCGTGTCGACGACCAGGTGAAGATCCGGGGCGTCCGGGTGGAGCTGGGCGAGGTGGAGGCCGCCGTGGCGCGGTGCGCCGGGGTGGCGCACGCGGCCGTCGCGGTGCGCGAGGACGTGCCCGGTGACCAGCGGCTGGCGGCGTACTTCGTGCCCGAGCCCGGTGCTTCGCCGGACCCGGACGCGGTGCGCGACCACGTGGCCGCCGAGCTGCCCGCGCACCTGGTGCCCGGCACGTTCACCGCGCTGGAGTCGTTGCCGCTCAACGCCAACGGCAAGCTGGACCGCCGCGCCCTGCCCGTGCCCACGGCGGTCGCGACCGCCGGCCGTGCGCCGCGCAACCTCACCGAGGACCTGCTGTGCCGCATGTTCGCCGAGGTGCTGCGGGTGAACGCCTTCGACCCGGATCGCGGGTTCTTCGCGGCGGGCGGCCACTCGCTGCTGGCCGTGACGCTGGCCGACCGGGTGCGGTCGCGGTTCGACGCCGACGTGACCGTGCGGACGCTGTTCGAGGCGCCCAGCCCGGCTGAGCTCGCCCGCCGCCTCGACGGCGACCCGGCCGCGACCGGTGTGGACGCCCTGGGCCCGGTCCTGCCGCTGCGGCCGGGCGGCACCGCGCCGCCGCTGTTCTGCCTGCACCCGGCCTCCGGCCTGAGCTGGTGCTACACCGGGCTGCTCGGCGCGCTCGACCCGGACGTGCCGCTCTACGGCCTCCAGGCGGACTTCCCGGCAACGGCCCGCCAGAACCCGCCCGACGACCGCTCGCTCGGCAGCCGGTCTCGTTCCCTCGAACCGAGCGACCACCGCCCCCTCGGCGATCCTCCGTCCCTCGGCGACCAAGCGGCCCGCTTCGTGGACCACATCCGCACCGTCGCGCCGCACGGCCCGTACCGCCTGCTGGGCTGGTCCATGGGCGGCCACCTCGCGCACGAGGTCGCGGTCCGCCTCCAGGAAGCCGGCGAGACCGTCGACCTGCTCGCCGTCCTCGACTCCTACCCCCGCGCCGACGCCACACCGCTGAGCACCGAAGAGGTCTTCGCCGACGCGTTCGCCGGCACCGGCCTGAGCCCCGAAGACCTCACCACCCCCGAGGGCCACGCCCGGGCCGTCGCCGCGGTGCGCACCGAACTCGGCGGCTACGAGCAGACCACCGACGACCTCGCCCGCGCCGTCCTGACCACCTACCTGGCCAACGGCCGCGCCCTGTCCGCCCACACCCCGCGCCGCTTCGACGGCGACCTGCTGTTCTTCCGCGCCACCGACGCCGCCGACCACCCGGAACGCGACCCGGACCGGTGGGCGCCGCACGTCACCGGCGCCATCCGCGTGCACGACGTGCCCGCACCCCACGAAGAGATGACTCGTCGAGACGTCCTCGACGAGGTCGCCACGGCGGTCGACGCCGCCCTGACGACGCCGCGACCCGAAGGAGACCCGCGATGAGCACCAACCCGTTCGAGGACGAGAACGGCACCTACTTCGTGCTGGTCAACGACGAGAACCAGCACTCCCTCTGGCCGCACTTCATCCCCGTGCCCGACGGCTGGCGCGTGGTGTTCGGCGAGGCGTCCCGCCAGGACTGCCTGGACCACGTCGAGGCGAACTGGACCGACATGCGCCCCAAGAGCCTCGTCGACGCCATGGGCGCCTGAGCAGACCCGTCTACGACAAGGAGGCGCGCATGGCGGCCACGACCACCGCCGACCGCTGGCTGCGCACGCGCACACCCCGGCCGTCGGCCGCGACGACCCTCGTGTGCCTGCCGCACGCGGGCGGATCGGCGAGCTACTACCGCGACTGGGGCGGGCGGCTGCCCGCGTCGGTCGAGGTGCGCGTCGTGCAGTACCCCGGCCGGGAGGAACGCCTCGTCGACGAGCCGGTCGACGACATGGAGGTGATGGCCGACGTGCTCGCCGACGTCCTCGCGCCGCTGTCCGACCGGTCCGTCGTGCTGTTCGGGCACAGCATGGGCGCGGCCATCGCCTACGAGGTGACCCGGCGGTGCGAGGAGCGCGGCCACCCGCCGGCCCTGCTCGTGGCCTCCGGGTTCACCGCGCCGCACCGCCGCACGCCCGGCGACCTGCACACCCGGGACGACGACGCGCTCGTCGCCGAGATCACCCGCGTGTCCGGCGCCGACGCCGCCGCGCTGGGCAGCCCCGACCTGCGCGACCTGCTGCTGCCGATGATCCGCGCCGACTACCGGCTCATCGAGCGGTACGCGCCCGCCGCGCCACCGCCCGTGGCCACGCCGCTCGTGGTCTACCGCGGCGACGCCGACCCGGACGTCGACGCGGACGGCGGCGAGGCGTGGCGCGACCTCGCCGCGTCCGGCGAGCTGCGCGAGCACCGCGCGTTCGACGGCGGCCACTTCTACTTCCGGCACGACCCGACCGCCCTGCTCGGGGCGATCTCCGCACAGCTCGGGCGGGTCCGCCCGGTGACGACCCACTGAGGGTGAGGGACATGTTGTTGGCCAACGAAGACACGCTGACCACCGCCACGCTGGACGCCGTCGAGCACGAGTGGCTCGACCGGATCGCCCGCGACCTGCTGGACGTGGCCGGCGGGCGGCTCGACAGCCCCGAGTGGGTGGCCGCCGCACGGCGGGCGTGGGAGGACGCGCCCGCGACGCTGCGGCACGCGCTCAAGGAGTTCCGCCGCGACTCGGGCGCGGGCGGCGCGCTGCTGCTGCGCAACCTGCCCGTGGACGAGGACAACCTCCCGCCGACGCCGAAGGCCGAGGGCTCCGTGGTGCGCGAGGCGACGGTGTCCGCCGCCGTGCTCGTGCTCGTGGCGCACGGCCTCGGCGACCCGGGCGCGTTCCGGGCGGAGAAGTCCGGCGCGCTGGTGCAGAACGTGGTGCCGGTGCCGGGCAAGGAGGAGGTGCAGGGCAACGTCGGGTCGGCGCACCTGACGTTCCACACCGAGAACGCCTTCCACCAGCACCGGCCCGACTTCGTGCTGCTGGGGTGCGTGCGGCCGGACCACGAGCGGATCGCCGAGCTGCGGCTGGTGTGCTCGCGCCAGGTGCTGCCGAAGCTGGGCGAGCAGGCCCGCTCGGCGCTGTCGTCGGCGGAGTTCGTCACCGCGCCGCCGCCCTCGTTCGGCGCGACGTCCGGCGAGGTGCCGCCGCGAGCCGTGCTGCACGGCGACGCGGACGACCCGGACCTGTGCATCGACCAGGCGGCCACCCGGCCCGTCACCGAACGCGCGGTCGCGGCGATGGCCGAGCTGGGCGAGCTGTTCGACAACTCGTTCAACGCGCTGCGGCTGACCGCGGGCGACCTGGCGATCGTGGACAACCGGGTCACCGTGCACGGCCGGTCGGCGTTCACCCCGCGCTACGACGGCGCGGACCGCTGGCTGCAGCGCACGTTCGTCTTCGCCGACCTCCGCCGCTCCCGGGGCCACCGCCCCGGTGACGGCTACGTGCTGGAGAGCTGAGCCGTGGACCTGCTGAAGGGCAAGACCCTGCTCGTCACGGGCGTGCTCACGCCGAACTCCATCGCCTACCACGTGGCACGCCTGGCGCAGGAGGAAGGCGCGAACGTCGTCCTCACCGCCTACGGCCGGGTGCGGCTGGTGGAACGGCTCGCGCAACGCCTGCCGTCACCCGCGCCGGTGGTGGAGCTGGACGTCACCGACGCCGAGCACCTCGCGTCCCTGCCGACCCGGATCGCCGCGCACGCGGACCGGATCGACGGCGTGCTGCACTCCGTCGCCTACGCGCCGGCCGAAGCGCTCGGCGGCAACTTCCTCACCGCGCGGTGGGACGACGTCGCGCCCGCGTTCCACGTCTCCGCCTACTCGTTGCAGGCGCTCGTGCGTGCCGTGCGGCCGATGCTGCGGCCGGGCAGTTCGGTGGTGGGCCTGGACTTCGACGCCTCGCACGCCTACGCCGAGTACGACTGGATGGGCGTGGCGAAGGCGGCGCTGGAGTCCTGCGCCCGGTACCTGGCGTCCTACCTCGGCCGCGACGGCATCCGCGTCAACCTCGTCGCCGCCGGTCCGCTGCGCACCACCGCGGCCGTCGCGATCGGGCCGGGCGGGGACGAGGCCGCCCGCCGTGAAGGCCTGCGGTGGCACGGCAAGTCGCCGCTGGGCTGGGACGACCAGGAGTTCACGCCCGTCGCCCGCGCGTGCGTGGCCCTGCTGTCGGACTGGTTCCCCGCGACGACCGGCGAGATCGTCCACGTCGACGGCGGCGCGCACGTGATCGGGGACCGGCCCGGTGTCCCCGTCACGGCGCCGTCCCCGTCGGCGGGCTCGTGATCACGGGGGATGGGGTTCCCGGTGCCGGCTCAAGGGCTTCGAGCACAGGCGGGGCAGGACCCGTTCGTGCTGTACCTGATCGTGGCGTGCGAGATCGCCTTCTGGGTCGTGCTGGCCTCGGGGCTGCTCGCCCGGTACGCGCTGCGGATGCCCCGCCTCGGCGGCGTGCTGCTGCTGGGCGTGCCGGTGGTCGACCTGGTGCTGGTGGTGGCGTGCGCCGTCGACCTGCGCACGGGCGGCACGCCGGGCATGACGCACAGCCTGGCCGCGGCCTACCTGGGCATCAGCGTGGCGTTCGGCCCTCACCTGGTGCGGCGGGCGGACGCGTGGTTCGCGCACCGCTTCGCCGGCGGCCCGCCACCGGCGCGCCCGCCCCGGCACGGCCGGGCGCGGCAGCACCACGAGTGGGCGATGTGGCTGCGCTGCCTCGCGGCGCTGGCCATCTCGTCGGCGTTGACGCTGGTGATGTTCCTGATCGGCGGGCCGAGCACGGTCGAGCTGTGGAACTTCGAGATCCAGCTCGCCGCCGTCACCGCGATCTGGCTCGTCGGCTGGCCGGTGCGCGTGACGCTGTTCCCGCCCAGGGCGCCGGTCGGGGCGGACGACCACACGGAGGAGGAGCGGTGACCGCAGCCGTCGAGGCGCGAGGCGTCGTCAAGTCGTACAAGGCGCACCGCGCCCTCGACGGCGTGGACCTGACCGTGCCCACCGGGACGGTGCTGGGGTTGTTGGGCCCCAACGGCGCCGGCAAGACCACGATGGTGCGGGTGCTGACGACGTTGCTGCGGCCGGACGCGGGCGACATCCGCGTGGCCGGCTTCGACGTGGTCTCGCAGTCGGCCGACGTGCGCCGCAGCATCGGCCTGTCCGGGCAGTACGCGGCCGTGGACGAGAGCCTGACCGGGTACGAGAACCTGTACCTGGTCGGCAGGCTGTACGGCTACAAGGCCGCCGCGGCGCGGGCGCGGGCCCGGGAGCTGCTGGCGCTGTTCCGGCTGGAGCAGGCCGCGTCCCGGCTGCTGCGCACCTACTCGGGCGGCATGCGGCGGCGGCTCGACCTGGCGGGCGCGCTCGTCGCCCGGCCACCGGTGGTGGTGCTGGACGAGCCGACCACGGGCCTGGACCCGCGGTCGCGCCTGGACACCTGGGAGATGGTGCGGCGGCTCGTGGACGACGGCGCGTCCGTGCTGCTCACGACCCAGTACCTGGAGGAGGCCGACCACCTGGCCGACTCGATCGTGGTGATCGACCGGGGTCGGGTGGTGGAGCGGGGCACGTCCGACGAGCTGAAGGCCCGCGTCGGCAGCGAACGCCTGGAGATCGTCGTCGCCGACCACGCGGACCTGCCCGAGCTGACCCGCGTGCTCGCCGAGGTCGGCGCGGCCGAGCCCGTGGTGGACGAGCACCTGCGCCGGGCGCACGTGCTGGTGCACGTCGGCCCGAAGACGTTGATGGAGGCGTTGCAGCGGCTGGACGCGCGGGACGTGCGGGTGCTCGACGTGTCGCTGCACCGGCCCAAGCTGGACGACGTGTTCCTGATGCTCACCGACCGCGCCGACGACGGGGAGGACTCGTGACCGCAGTGGCCAAGGTGGCCGTCGACGGCTGGATGATCGCCTGGCGCAACCTGCTGCACGTCCGGCGCAGCGTCGACTGGGCGTTCGCCGCGGTGGTGCAGCCGGTGATGTTCGTGCTGCTGTTCGGGTTCGTGTTCGGCGGCCTGCTCGGCGGCGCGGCGTACCGCGAGTACCTGCTGGCGGGCATCCTGGTGCAGACGCTGGCGTTCAACTCCGCGTTCACCGTCATCGGCCTGTCGACGGACCTGCGCAAGGGCTTCATCGACCGGCTGCGGTCGCTGCCGATGTCCGGTGTGTCGGTGATGGTCGGCCGCACGCTGTCCGACCTGGCGGTGAGCGTGGTGGCGATGCTCGTGACGTGCCTGTGCGGCCTGCTCATCGGCTGGCGGGTGCGCGGCAGCTTCCTGGACGCGGTGCTGGCGTTCCTGGTGCTGCTGGTGTTCGCGTTCGCCATGTCGTGGATCGGGGCGCTCATCGGGCTGGTCTCGCCGAGCCCGGAGGCCGCGCAGAGCGCCGGCCTGATCTGGCTGACCCCGCTGACGTTCGTGTCGTCCGGGTTCGTGCCGGAGGAGTCGATGCCGGGCCCGCTGCGCGTGATCGCCGAGTGGAACCCGCTGACCGCCGTGATCAACGCGGTGCGCGGGTTGTTCGGCAACACCGTGCCGGGGCTGGACGTCGTGTCCGGCTCGTGGCCCGACGACCACGCGCTGACCTACGCGTGGCTGTCGTCGCTGCTGATCGTGGCGGTGTTCGTGCCGCTGAGCATGCGCGCCTACCGGCGGGTCGCCGCCCGGTGAGCGGTCCTACGGCGGTAGGTGGGGCGGGGCGCCGGGCCCCCGAACGCCCCGCGCCCCCGGCGGGGCGCCGCCCGGCCCGGCGCCCGGTCCCCCCCCCG
>NZ_JBFAMT010000057.1:0-58349 GCF_040656635.1 Actinosynnema sp. NPDC049800
ACGGGGTGTGGAGGCCCGTCCGCGGCCCGCGGTGCTTCAGCGGATCCCACCGGGTGAAGGGGTTGGCGCCGGCGGGATCCGGAGCTCGGCGCCCGCCGGTCGGGGGGCGGACCGGCGGGCGGCCGTGCGGTGCCCTGGCGGATCGGTCAGATGCCGCAGGACGAGGCCGACCAGAAGCGGCTGCTCCGGTGGTCGACGTGCGTGTGGTCGCCGTGACCCGGGTAGCCCGGGCCGAGGATGCCGTTGAACCCGTGGTTGCGGGCCTGCTGCGCCAGGCGGCACAGCGAGTGCGGACCCGCGCCCAGGTCCACCGCGTCGCCGTACAGGTGCCGCGAGTTGGACGCGCCGCCGACCGCGTTGTTGCACGCGACGCTGCGGAACCCGCTGGTGACCCGGATCGCCTGGTCACCGAGCGCGTGCCGCATCGCCTGCAACTTCCACATCGACACCAGCGCGTTGGCCTTCGCCGTCGCGGCGGACACGGCGCCGCCCGACCAGGTGGAGTTGCACGTGTTCAACTCCGCGTAGGAGAAGTTGATCGGCGTGCAGTCGTCGTCTTGCAGGGCGTAGAGCTTGGAATAGGTCGCCGGGCCGGCGACGCCGTCGGCCGCGAGGCCGTACGCCTGCTGGAAGCGCACGAGGGCCGACTTGGTGGCCGGGCCGAAACTGCTGTCGAGCGCGAGCACCGAGCCGTAGCCCGGGTAGCCGGACAGGCGGATCTGCAACTGCCGCACGTCCGCGCCGGACGCTCCCTGCGAGAGGGTGCGGGACCACGTGTAGCAGCCGTCGGCTTGCGCCGTGCCGCCACCCGTCACGAGAACCACGGCGACGAGCGCTAACGACGCCAGGTAGGACACTAGTCGGAGCACAGGGACCTCCAGACCGGGTTGGGGGACGGCTCTGGAGCCTGTCGGACAGGTAAACTTGCGTCAATCTGTCCTTGATGTCTGAATATTTCACACCACGCGAACAGTTTGTGAACAACTGGTCGTGCGGTGCCTTCGGTGCGGCGAAGCAGGCCGGCCGGACGCCGCCGGTCCACGACCGCGAGCACATGCTCGGCGGTCGGGATCACGGCGGCACGGCGTCGAGGTAACGATCAACGGGGTCTCGCCTTCGGCCCGGTGCGGACCAGCGACCGGCTCTGCCCGCGCGAGCGCACGACCGGGGCGTGCGACGGCGGTAGCGGCAGCGGCTGGGACTCCTGCTGCTGCCGCGGCACCCTGGCCAGTTCGACCGGGTCCGAGAACTGCGTGCGGGCCGGGCCGGGCTCGGAGCGCACGGACTCCGAGCGCGCCGGTTCGGCGCGCGCCGACGCCGCGCGTGCCGCGTTCGAGCGCGCGGCCTCGGACCGGACCGCCTCCTGGAGCAGGGCGTTCTCCAGGCGCAACGCCTCGGAGCGCACGGCCTCGAACCGCATCGACTGCTCCGAACGCGTCGGCTTGGCCCGCGGCGCCTCGAACCGCACCGACTCGGTGCGCGGCGCCTCGAACCGCACCGACTCCTCGTGCCGCACCGGTGAGGCCATCGGTGGCACGTTCGGCGGCACGTTCCGCGCGACGGTCGGGGGCGCGGCGTCCGGCTGCGGCACGGGCTCTGGCGCGGGCTGCGGCACGGGCTGCGGCACGGGCTGCGGCGGGCGGCGCCGGGGTGCGCTCGCGGTCACCCGGTTCTGCCGCCACAGCTCCGTCGACAGCTTGATCATCGCCGTCGGCGCGTCCAACCCGACCATCCCGACCAGCCGCCCGTCGTTGACGAACCCGGTGATGGTCCGGTGGTCCTTCTGCGATCCCGCCAACGTCGTCGTGTCCGTGCCCATCGCCGGCAGGCCCGACCCCTGGATGCGCATGCCGTACTGCTCGGTCCAGAACCGGGGGACCGGGGTGAACGGCCGCGAATTGTCCCTGCCCGCCAACAGGTTCTCCGCGGCCGCCCGCCCCATTTCCACCGCGTTGAGCCAGTGCTCCACCCGACGCGGCTGCCCTCCGAACCGGAGGTTCGGCCACCGCGCGACATCACCCGCGGCCACGATGTCGGACCCGCCGACCACGTGGCACGTGGGGTCGCACAGCACGCCGTCCTCCAGCACCAGACCCGACCCGCGCAGCCAGGCGGTCGACGGCGAGGCGCCCACCGCGATCACCACGACCGCGGCGAAGAACACCTGCCCGTCGGAGAGGTGGATCGCCACCCCGCCCGCCTGGCGCACCCAGTGCCGGATCTTCACGCCCATCGCCATCCGGACACCGCGCACCCGGTGCGCCTCGGTGACCGTGTCGGCGATGTTCTTGCCGACCGCGCTGCCCAGCAACGTGGACGACCGGCTCACGATGGCCACGTCCCGGCCCATCGACTTCACCGACGCGGCCATCTCGCAGCCGATGAGGCCGCCGCCGATCACCACGACCAGCCCCTGCGTCGAGTTGATCGCCTGCTTGATCGCGATCGCGTCGTCCACGGTCCGCAGCACGTGGATGCGCGGGTCCTGGCGCGGCGCGCCCGCGAGGTGGCGCGGCTCGACGCCGGTCGCGATGACCAGCCCGTCGTACCCCAGCTCCTCGCCGCCGGGCAGGCCCACCACGCGCCGGTCCGGCTCCAGGTGGGTCGCCGCCGTGCCCAGCCGCCACACCGCGTTCAGCTCGCGGCTGATGGTCAGCCGCAGGTCGGAGGCGACCAGCTCGCCGTTGATGGCCTCCTTGGACAGCGCGGGCCGGTGGTAGGGCAGGTGCCGCTCCGCGCTCACGATGACGATCTCGCCGCGGAAGCCGAGCTCGCGCAGCCGTTCGCCCGCGCGCAGGCCGGCCAACCCGCCGCCCGCGATGACCACGCGTTCCTCGTTCTTCACCGCACACGCTCCCGCAGCTCGATCGCGCGCATCGGACAGGCGCGCGCGGCGGCCCGCGCCTTCGCGAACTGCTCGGGTGGCGGCCTGCGCTCGTAGCGCAGGCGCTCGTCGTCGACCAGCTGGAACAGCCCCGGCGCCTCGGCCTGGCAGATGCCGTAGCGGTGGCAGCGCTCGTTGTCGACGCTGATGTCCAGCGCGCTGCCGCCCGCGCCGTCCGGCTCGGGCTCGAAACCGGGCTCCGGCTCCAGCATGCCCAGCTTCACCAGCCAGTCCGGCGGCAGGAAGCGGGCGATGGCGATGGTCGCCGTCGGCACCAGGATCGTGAGGCCGGCCAACCACAGCACGGCCAGGTTGCCGTTCGCGATCGCGCCGAACCAGGAGTGGACCACGGTGACGGCGACCGCGGGGTAGGCCAGCTGGTGCAGCCGCAGCCACTTGCGGTAGTAGACCTTCTTGCGCAGGCCCGCGGTGATCGCGAGGGTCAGCATGATCTCCAGGCCGAGGATGCCGAGGGCGTGCCGGAGCAGGCCGCCGTCGTAGAACGGCACCAGGAGCTTCAAGTACGGGAAAGCGCCGAGCTGCAACAGGGTGAACGCGAACGCGTGCAGCGACCCGAACGTGAGGGCCATCGTCGCCAGCACCATGTGGCTGTTGCGCAACCCCTGTCTGCCGGAGATCTTGTTGGCCCAGCCCGTCGCGATCAGCACGCCCCAGCACAGGGTGGCGCACATGGTCGCGTAGGCCAGGCGGGCCGAGATCTGCGCCACGTGGCGCACTCCGGCGTCGTGGTCGCCGCCGGTCGCCTGGGCGATCAGCAGCGGAACCTGGGTGAGCACTGGTCTGTACCTCCGAGATGGCGGGAGAGAACTCGCAGGCGGTGGGAGGGGGCCGACCCGTGGCCGGCCGCCGTTCGGGCCGACCCGCCCGGCGGGCCGCGCAGGAGTGGTCACGACCTGCCGGGCGGGTTTCGAGGGTGTGGAAGTTCTCCGCGTGGGAGACGCGTCGTGGTGTCGGTCCGGCCACCACCTCCTTTCACTTGACGGTGTTGCGGGGCCGCAGCAGGCGCAGGATTGCGATCGTCACGACCGCGCCCACCAGGCACATGAGGAGCACGGAGAGGGGACTCGGGCCGCCCGCCGGCAGCTGCGCCGAGGCCCGCACCGGGTCGGCGGTCACCGCGTTCCCGGGCGCGGCGCCGGCGGCCACGGGTTTGGACAGGCCCATGTCGGTGACCATGTTGGTGCTCTCCAACAGGGTCATGTGCTTGAGCACGATCTGGTTGCACACCTGGGCGAACTGCCGGATCGCCTCGTTGCGCGTGGTCGCCCGGACGGTGGCGATGGCCGGGAAGATCGAGCCGTGCGCGGCGCGCAGCCGGTTGGCGAACGAGTCGTCGAACGCCGCGCCGGTGCGCGCGCGCATCTCCGCCATCCACGACTGCTGGTCGGCGTTGGCCTCGTCCGGCAGCGCGACGCCCATCTGGGACGCCAGCCGCACCACCCGCTCGTCGAGGAACGCGTGGTCGCCGGCCAGCTGGGCGCCGACCTCCTTGACCCGGGTGCTGGCGGCGCGGCTCTGCGCCTCCTCGCCCATGGGCATCTCCCACAGGCCCGCCAGCCGTACCTTGACCAGGAGTTCCTTGTCCTGCGCGGTGATCGGGCCCAGCGGCGTCTGCTCCACCGGTCCCGCGCCCGGCGGGTCGTCGGCGTGCGCGACACCGGGCAGCGCGGGCGCCAACAGCAGGTGCAGGGCCACCGCGACCGCCGCGAAACGCTTGGCTGACATGGGTTTCTCGTCCTAGTAGCCGTCGCCGGTGGACGGTTGGCCGGGCGCCGCGCCGTCGTCGGCCTGCGCCTTCTTGCCCTCGGGCGTCACCGCGAACCACGTGCCGCCCTTGCCCTGCCCGGTCAGGTCGCCCGCCTTCTTGTCGCCCGCGTACCGGTACAGCGGCCACCCGGCCAGCGTGACCTGCTTCCTGCCGTCCGCGCGGGCCACCGACCCGACCAGCGTCGGGTCGACGCCGGAGGTCATGGTGTGGTCGCCGACCAGCACCGGGGGCCACGTCTTCAGGCACTCGGCGTCGCAAGTGGACTTCGACGGTTTCGCGGTGTCCTTGTCGTAGCGGTACAGCGCGAAGCCGCCCGCGTCCGCGACGAACCAGCCCACCTGCTTCGACTCGGTCGCCGAGAGCATCTGGTGCGGCTCCTTGCCGAATTCCGGCTGCTGTTGGAGAGTCGTCGAACCGGAACCGGCGCCGTTCGCGGCGTTCTGGCTCGCCACGTTGTCGACACCGGTCGCGCCGCAAGCGCTGACCAGCATCAACGCCGCGGCTGCCGGAACCAGCAGCAACGCTTTCCGGGTACGTCGACTTCGCATCGTTGGTCCTTTCTCCTGCCGGCGGGTCCGCCGAAAGGGCTAGCGAACCGGTGTCCGGGTCCGAGCCTTTGAAGCGGATACCGTGGAGTACGGACACGATGCGATGACGGTTCACGAACAAATCGACGACTTTTTTTGCGGCCGAACCCTCGACGCGGAAGCCCTCGGCGCGCTTGGATGCTCGGCGTGGCGCGGCACAGACGCAGCACTTCCCCCCAGAGAGATCGCAGTTGGCCGGACGTGAGTCTGGAAGACGAGCTGATCCGCAGGCTCTACCAGGAGTTCGGCAGCGCGCTGCTCGGGCATGCCATGAGGTTGACCGGCAGCGACCGGCAGTGGGCAGAGGACATCGTCCAGGAGACGCTCGTGCGGGCGTGGCGCAACGCCGAGAAGCTGGAGCGGGACCCCGTCCTGCTGCGCTCCTGGCTGTTCACCGTCGCCCGGCGACTGGTCATCGACGACCGTCGCAAGCGGAGCGTCCGACCGCAGGAGTCGGAGTTGACGCCGTCCGACGAGGCCCCGCAGCGGGACGAAGCGGACCGCACGCTGGCGGCCATAGTCGTAGCCGAAGCGATGAACGGACTGACGGAGGAACACCGGGAGGCTATTCTCGAGACGTACTTGCGAGATCGAACGGTCGGGGAAGCCGCGGCGGTGCTCGGGGTACCGCCCGGCACGGTGAAGTCCAGGGTGTACTACGCGCTTCGCGCCCTGCGGCGTGCTTTGCAGGATCGGGGCTGAACAGGTGACTTCGCAGCCGTTCCACGTCGACGTGGCGGCGTACGTCCTCGGTGTCCTCGACGAGGACGAGGTCGACGCGTTCGAGAACCACCTCGCCCAATGCCGTCGATGTGCGCTCGACCTGCGCGATTTCGCCGAACTTCCCGATCTGCTCGACGAGGCCGACGCCAACGGCATGCTGCGCGCCAACGCGGGGGAGCGGCCAGACGGCCGTTCGGTGCGCGCGATGCTCGACTCGGTCTCGGAAACCAGGGCGCGCAAGCGCCGCAACGTCGCGCTGCTGGCCGCCGCCGCCGCGACGCTGCTCGTCGTGCTGACCGCGGTCGTGTCGGTGTACGTCGCCGCACCGTCCGACCCGGTCGCCACGCCCACCACGCCGTCGGTGCCGGAGCAGTCCAACGTGGCGAAGGGCGCCCCGGACGCCTCCGGCTCCATCACCCGCACCGACCCCTCGACCGGCGTGTTCGCCCGGCTCTCGGCCAGCCCCGAGCCGTGGGGCACGTCGGTGCAGGTCGAGGTGAAGGGCGCGAAGGGGCCCACCAGGTGCGAGCTGGTGGCGAAGTCGCGCACCGGCGAGGCGATGGTCCTCGGCTCCTGGCTGGTGACCACGACGGGGCCGGGCAAGGACCCGGTGACGTTGCAGGCCTCCGTCGGCATGCGCTGGCACGACATCGCGGAGTTCGTCGTGCGGGACACGAAGGAAGGCGCGACCCTGGTCCGCCTCCCGACCTCCTCCTGACCCGCGCGCGTCCTACCTCCGGAACGCGCGGGTCCTACGTCCGGAACGCCCGAGTCGATCGCCCGGGACACGCGCGGCGCACCACCTCGCGACGGGCACCGCCGGCACGGCGTTTAATCCCACCAGGGAGGCGGCGCCGTGCCGCCGTGCGAGGGAGGTCTTGGTGGAGGTCGGATTCGTCGGTCTCGGCATCATGGGTCAGCCGATGGCGCTCAACCTGGCCCGGTCCGGTCGGCCGCTCGTGGTGTGGAACCGCTCGCCGCACCGGGCGCAACCGCTGCGGGAGGCCGGCGCGCGGGTCGTGGCGACGGCGGGCGAAGTCTTCGCCGCCGCCGAGGTCGTGATCCTCATGCTCTCCGGCGAGGACGCGATCGACGCCGTCCTCGACCGCGGCACGGACCGCTTCGCCGGGCACGTCGCCGGCCGCACGATCGTGCACATGGGCACGACCTCGCCGGGTTACTCGCACGCCCTCGGCGCCGACGTCCGCGCGGCCGGCGGCGACTACGTCGAAGCGCCCGTCTCCGGCTCGCGCGGCCCGGCCGAGGCCGGCGAGCTCGTCGCCATGCTCGCCGGCGACCGGGACGCGGTGGCACGGGTCCGCGACGTGATCGCGCCGATGTGCGCGGAGGCCGTGTCGTGCGGGCCGACGCCCAACGCGCTGCTGATGAAGCTGTCCGTGAACCTGTTCCTGATCACCATGACCACCGGCCTGGTCGAGGCGTTCCACTTCGCCGAACGGCACGAGCTCGACCTCGGCACGCTGGTCGAGGTGCTGGACAAGGGCCCGATGGCCAGCAAGGTGTCCCGGGCGAAGGCCGCCAAGCTGCTCGCCGACGACTTCGACGCGCAGGCCGCCGCCGCGGACGTCTTCACCAACACCCGGCTGATCACCGCCGCCGCCCGCGCCGCCGGGGTCTCCTCGCCGCTGATCGACCAGTGCCTGGCCCTCATGGGTCGCACGGTGGAACTGGGGCACGGCAAGCAGGACATGGCCGCCGTCGTGCAGGTCCTGCGGGAACGCTCAGATTCGGCGCAGCCCGGAGAGGACGCGTTCCATCAACTCCAGTGAAGGCCGGCCCGCGGCGTCGATCGCCTGATCCTCGTGCACGTTGATCAGGGCCATGTCGGACATGTCGGCCAACAACACCCGGACCACGCCGAGCGGCAACCGCAAAGTCGCCGCGACTTCCGCGACGGAATGCGGATTGCGGCACAGGTCGCTGATGATGCGGTGTTCCGCGGTCGACGTGAGAGCGTCTCTGGCCGCTCTTTCGTTCGTCGTCACGATGGTCTCGATGGCCAGCGTCGTCGCGGAGCGCGTCCGCCCGCCGGTTCTGGTGTAGGGACGCACCCGGAGGGTCGACACACCAGCTCCTCAAAGCCGTCGAAGTGATCATGGTCGAGCGGGGGTCAGGGTCGCCGACGCCGCTAGACCCTACGAGCGATCACCGCTCCTGTCTCGGTTTTCCCGGTATGTGGGAGATTCGACGTGTCGTCGCGACGGTCCGTGCCCGGTCGCTTCCAGGGGGTGTCCGACGCGGTGCGCGGCCCGTGCGCAGGCATCGGATGATCGGACATCTTCACCGTCCGTTCGCCGGTCGTTCGGCTTCGGATCGCCTGGGACTGCTCGTCCCAGGCGTCCGCCGGGGGTCTACCCGATGGGTGTGGGATTCGCGATCACGCTTACCTCGCAGAACACGTCGGGGGTTTTCGGGTGTCCTGGCGATGAGCTCACCACCGAGCGGCTTGTGGCCGGAACCGAAGGTAGTGACGGCTGGAGCGCTCTCACAACGGTTGTTGACCAAGGTTTGATGTTCGGGTTTCCCGCACGGGGCTAGGGGAATTACCCCGACCGCGATTCCGGGGTCATTCCCGACGCGCCGCGAACCGCCCGTCGGCCACATTTACCCCGAGTGGACGGCGAGTGCCGTCCGGTGCGAAGGGGTGGAGTCCGGTGACGCGCAACGGGGGTGCCGCCGCGAAAGCGGTGGACGTGTGGAAGTCCTACGGCACGGGGGAGGCCGCGGTCACGGCGCTGGCCGGGGTGAGCGTCGAGTTCGACCGCGGTCGGTTCACCGCGATCATGGGACCGTCCGGGTCGGGCAAGTCGACGCTCATGCACTGCCTCGCCGGGCTGGACGCGATCGACTCCGGTGAGGTCTGGATCGGGGACACCAAGGTCAACGGCCTGCGCGACAAGGGCCTGACCGACCTGCGCCGCCGCCAGGTCGGCTTCATCTTCCAGCAGTTCAACCTGCTGCCGACGCTCACCGCCGAGGAGAACATCACGCTGCCCCTGGCCATCGGCGGCCGGCAGGTCGACCGGGCGTGGTTCGACACCGTGGTGGACACCGTCGGCCTGCGCGACCGCCTCACGCACCGGCCGACGCAGCTGTCCGGCGGCCAGCAGCAGCGCGTGGCCTGCGCCCGTGCCCTGGTGGCCCGGCCGGAGGTCGTGTTCGCCGACGAGCCCACCGGCAACCTCGACTCGCGCTCCGGCGCGGAGGTGCTCGGCTTCCTCCGCCGCTCCGCCCGCGAGTTCGGCCAGACCGTCGTCATGGTCACCCACGACGCGAACGCCGCCTCGTACGCGGACCGGGTGATCTTCCTGGCCGACGGCCGGATCGTGCGCGAGCTGCACGACCCGACGGCGGCGGCCGTGCTCGACACCATGAAGGCCCTCGACGGCGACGACCGGCTGGTCGTGGCGTGATGCTGAAGGCGACGCTCAAGAGCGTGCTGGCGCGCAAGCTGCGGCTGGTCCTGTCGGGCCTGGCCGTGGTGCTGGGCGTGATGTTCGTGTCCGGGTCGCTCGTGCTGACCGACACGCTGGACCGGTCGTTCAAGGACCTGTTCGCCACCGTCTACTCCGAGGTGGACGTCGAGGTCGCGGTCAAGCCGAAGGTCGACCAGGACGACCCCGAGGCCGCCCGCGCCGGCACCCTTACCGCCGACGACGTCAAGGCCGTCGAGGCCGTGGCCGGTGTCCGCACGGCGGTCGGCGACGTGGCCGGGTCGGCCCGGCCCATCGGCGAGAACGGCAAGGTGCTCACCACCTCCGGCGCGCCGCGGGTCGGCATCGCGTGGCGTGACGGGGGTCAGGAGGAACTGCGCGAGGGGCACGCGCCCCGGCGTGACGACGAGGTGGCGATCAGCGCCTACCTCGCCAAGACCGGCGGGTTCTCCGTCGGCGAGCCGATCTCCGTGCTGACCCTGGAGCCGAAGCGGACGTTCACCGTCGCCGGGATCTTCGGCTACCCCGGCAACCGCGACTCCCTCGGCGGCGAGCTCACCACCGCGTTCACCCAGCCCGCGGCCCAACAGCTCCTGCTCGCCGCGCCCGGCGCGTACAGCGGGATCACGGTGCGCGCCGACGAAGGCGTGTCGCAGGCGGTGCTGCGGGACCGCGTGCAGGCCGCGTTGGGCGACACCTACCAGGTCAAGACCGGCGAACAGCTGGCCAAGGAGTCCGCCGACGAGATCGGCGAGGGCCTGGCGTTCTTCAACTACGTGCTGCTCGGCTTCGCGGGCATCGCCCTGTTCGTCGGCATCTTCATCATCCTCAACACCTTCTCGATCATCGTCGCGCAACGCACCCGTGAACTCGCGCTGCTGCGGGCGATGGGCGCGAGCCGCAGGCAGATGATCGCCTCCGTCGTGATCGAGGCCGTGGTCATCGGCCTGATCGCCTCGGTGGTCGGCCTCGGCGCTGGCATCGGCGTCGGCGCCCTGCTGGCCGCGGTGTTCAGCGCGGTCGGCGGCGGCAGCATGCAGCTCGCGGGCATCGCGGTGCCGTCCTCGGCGATCATCTCGTCGTTCGCGGTCGGCATCGTGGTGACCGTGCTGGCGGCGCTGCTGCCCGCCGTGCGCGCGTCCCGCATCGCGCCGGTCGCGGCCCTGCGCGAGGCCGCCACCCCGGACCGGCCGCTGACCAGGCTCACCGTCGGGGGCGGCGTGCTCTCGCTGGCCGGCGGCGCGATGCTCGGGCTCGGGTTCGCCGACGGGACGCTGTGGCTGATCATGGCCGGGCTGCTGGTGGCGTTCGTCGGCGTCGCGCTGCTGACGCCGCTGGTCAGCAGGCCCGTGGTGTCGGTGATCGGCAAGCTGCTGGCGTGGTCGATGCCCGGCACGCTCGGCAGGCGCAACTCCGCCCGCAACCCGCGCCGCACCGCCATCACGGCCGCCGCGCTGATGGTCGGCATCGCCCTGATCACCGGCGTGAGCGTGGTGCTCACCTCGGCCACCACCAGCATGACCAAGGTCGCCGACACGCAGATCAAGGCCGACCTGATCATCTCCGGCGAGTCGGTCAACGGCGAGAGCAGCGGCGCGTTCACCGCGGACCGGCTCGACCGGGTGCTCGCCACGCCGGGCGTCGAGTCCGCGTTCGGCTGGTACAACGACGGCGTCCTGATCGACGGGCAGCGGAAGTTCGCCACCGTGACGACCGACGTGCCCGCGATGCAGCGCGTCTTCGGGCTCAGCGCGGCCGGCGGCACGCTCGCCGACCTCGCGGACGGCGAGATCGGCCTCGACGAGACCACGGCCACCGCGCTGGGCCTGAAGCCCGGCAGCACGGCGACCGTGCAGACGACCAAGGGCGGGGAGCGCACGTACACGGTCGCGTTCGTGCTGGCCAAGAACAGGATGGTCACCGAGTCCGTGTTCCTGCCGGAGTCGGTCGTCGGCGAGTTCGCGCTGGCGCAGGTCAACACCGCGTTCGTGAAGGCCGACCCCGGCACGGACGTCGCCGCCCTGCGCCGGGGCATCGAGCCGGTGTTCGCCGACAACCCCGAGGTCTCCGTCCAGGACCTCAGCTCCTACGTGCGGCAGCAGGCCTCGCAGCTCGACACCGTGCTGCTGATGATCCAGGTCCTGCTCGCCCTGGCCATCCTCATCGCGGTGCTCGGGGTGATCAACACGTTGGCGCTGTCGGTCATCGAGCGGACCCGCGAGCTCGGCCTGCTGCGGGCGATCGGCATGCGCCGGGCGCAGGTGATGCGGATGATCACCGTCGAGTCGGTGGTGATCTCGGTGTTCGGCGCGCTGCTCGGCCTGGTGGTCGGCACCGCGCTGGGCGCCGCGGCGGTCCGGGCGCTCGGCGACCTGGGCATCACCGACCTGGGCATCCCGTGGGCGCAGCTGGGCGGCTACCTGCTGATCGCCGCCGGCGTCGGGGTGGTCGCGGCGATCCTGCCCGCGATCCGCGCCGCCCGGCTGGACGTCCTGCGGGCGATCTCCTACGAGTGAGCGGTGACGCGCCCGGTCGGTCTGCTCGTGGCCGGCCGGGCGTCCCGCTCACCCGGCGGGCCGGTCCCCGAGCGCCGGCATCACGTGGTCGTGCACCAGTCGCAACTGCTCGCGCATCGTGGCCACGCCGGGCAGGTCCATGCCGGTGAAGGACTTCACCAGCGCCGCGTCGGTGATGGCGAGGATCAGGTGGTTGACGCCGGTCGACGCGATCTCGGACCTGAGCTTGTCCGCGCACTCCTCCGGCGTGCCGGCCACCGACAGCTTGTCCGCCAGCTCGGGCGGGGTCAGCTCGAACGCCCGGTCGAGCCGGCCTTCGCCCACCGCGGCGATGACGTCGGTCAGGGACGCGGGGTCCACCCCGTTGCGGGCCAGTTGCTCCTTCGACATCGACGACGCGTACAGCCCGACCATCGCCCTCGCGGCGTCCTTCGCAGCCCGCCCGTCCGGGCCCGTGGCGAACACGACCCACGCCCCTAAGTCCAAGGTGGACATGTCGCGGCCGGCCCGCTCGGCCCCGATCCGCACGTTCTCGACCATGTACTCGTACGCGGACCTGGTGTAGCTCAGCGCGTGGTGCACCCCGTCGGCCAGCTCGCCCGCCACCTGGAACGACTTCGGCCCGCGCATCGCGCCGAGCTTGACCGGGACGTGCCGCTGGACGGGCCGGGCGAAGGTGAACAGACCGCGGTAGCGGAAGAACTCGCCCGCGTAGTCGATCGAGCCCTCGTCGAGCAGGGTGCGCAGCACGTGGTGCGCCTCCTTGAGCCGGGACAACGGCTTCGTCCCCGCCCAGTCGATGCCGTACTGGGCGAGCAGCCCGAAGTTCCCCGAGCCGAGCACGCACTCGGCACGACCGCCGGTGAGCTCGTCGAGGGTCGCGGTGGCCTGGGCGATCAGCGACGGCTCCCGCAGCGTCACCGGGGACAGGCTCGGGCCGAACCGGATGTTCTCGGTCTTGTCCGCCGCGGCGGCGAACAGCAGCCAGAGGTCCTTGTGCCACGTCTCGTCCGCCGCGTAGCAGGCGTAGAACCCCAACGCGTCGGCGAGCTTGATCGACTCGATGGTGTCGTCGAGCGGGTAGTCGGGCAGCAGTACGAAGCTGAATCGCATGGGACAACCTTCCACGAAGCCTCCGCGCGCCTCCAGCCTCGCCGGACGTTCTCACGCCAACGGATCAGGCCGGGCACCCGGCGTGCCCGTCGATTGCACCGTCGGGGTCGGTCAGGCGGTGGGCCCGGCCCCGCGCACCGCCGCGGGCAGGGTGAACCGGATCGTCTCCCGCGCCGTCTCGCGCACCTGGACGTCCCACGCGCCCAGCGCCTCGATGACCTCGTCCACCAACCGCGGCGGCGCGGACGCGCCCGCGCTCACCCCGACCACCCGCGTGCCGTCCAGCCAGTCCTCCCGGATGTCGGAGACGTCGTCGATCAGGTGCGCGGGCGTGCCCATCCGGCGGGCGGTCTCCACCAGCCGCACCGAGTTCGACGAGTTCCGCGAACCCACCACGAGCACCACGTCGGCCTCCTGCGCGATCTCGCGCACCGCGTCCTGCCGGTTGGTGCTGGCGTAGCAGATGTCCGCCGACGAAGGACCGCGCAGCGCCGGGAACCTCTCCCGCAGCGCGGCCAGCACCTCGGCCGTCTCGTCCATGGAGAGCGTCGTCTGGGTCAGGTAGGAGACCCTGGTCGGGTCGGCCACCTCCAGCGCCCGCACGTCCGCGACCGTCTCCACCAGCACGGTCCGCGCGGGTGCCTCGCCGAGCGTGCCCTCGACCTCCTCGTGCCCGGCGTGCCCGATCAGCACCACCGTGTCGCCGCGCGCGGCGTACCGCTTCGCCTCCGCGTGCACCTTGGTCACCAGCGGGCACGTCGCGTCGATCACGTCCAACCCGCGGCGCGCGGCCTCCTCGCGCACCGCGGGCGACACCCCGTGCGCGGAGAACACCACGGTCGCGCCGTCGGGCACCGCGTCCAGCTCGTCGACGAACACCGCGCCACGCGCCTCCAGCTCGGTCACCACGTGGGTGTTGTGCACGATCTGCTTGCGCACGTGGATCGGCCCGCCGCGTTGGTCCAGGAGCCGGTCCACGATGTCGATCGCCCGTTCCACACCGGCGCAGAACGACCGGGGCGACGCCAGCAGCACAACGGGGAAAGCCATGGCCACTCCTGGGTAGGCGGGTGTCAGTGGTCGCGTCGGGTGGCCAGGCGGGCCACCGCGTCCAGCTCGCGCGCGGCCCGCTCGGACGGCCCGGCGGCGCGCAGGTGCTCCCGCGCCCGGGCCAGCAGGTCGTCCGCCCGGCCCTGGCTCCACGCCCGCGCGCCCGAGATCTCGATCAGCTCCGCCGCGCGCGCCAGCTGGGCTTGGCCGAGCGGCTGCTCGGAGTGGTACAGCGCGTCCAGCTCGCGGGCGGCGGGCGTGTCCGAGGTCAGCGCCGCCACCACCGGCAGCGACTTCTTGCGGTTGCGCAGGTCCGAGTACACCGGCTTGCCGGTCACCGCCGGGTCGCCCCAGATGCCGAGCAGGTCGTCCACGAACTGGAACGCCAGCCCCACCTTCTCGCCGAACGACCGCAGGTGCTCGACCTGGTCCGCCCGCCCGCCGCCGAACAACGCGCCCAGCGCGCAGGCCGCGCCGAGCAGCGCGCCGGTCTTGCACTCGGCCATCCGCACGCACTCGGCCAGGCGCACGTCGTCGCGCTCCTCGAAGGCCAGGTCGGCGCTCTGCCCGTCCAGCAGCCGCTGCACCGCGGCCGACAGCACCCGGATCGCCTGCTGCGCCTTCGGGTGACCGCTGCCCGCCAGCACGTCCAGCGCCAGCGTCAGCAGCGCGTCACCGGCCAGGATCGCCGGGTTCACGCCGAACACGTGCCACGCCGTCGGCCGGTGCCGCCGGGTCTTGTCGCCGTCCATCACGTCGTCGTGCAGCAGCGAGAAGTTGTGCGCCAACTCCACCGCCACCGCGGCCGGCAGCGCCGCGTGCGCCGCGCCGCCCACCGCCTGCGTGCCCAGCAGCACGAGCGCCGGCCGGATCGCCTTGCCCGCGTCCGCGCCCGTCGGCCTGCCGTTTTCGTCCCACCAGCCGAAGTGGTACCCCGCGATCGCCCGCATCGAGTCCGGCAACCGGTCCACCGCCGTGCGCATCGCGGGGTCGAGCCCGGCACGGCTCCAGTCCAGCACCTCGCGCGCGGTCCGGTGATCGCGGCTCACGTCCAGGTCGGTCATCGCCACAGCTCCTGTTCGGGGGATGCGCCCGGCCACGGAGCACGCGCGGGCGGGGGAGGTGGGGCAGCCGGGCGTGGCGGCCCGGCTGCCGTGCACGACGGTGCGGTCAGGACCGGCCGAGCTCGACGTGCTCCAGCACCCCGAGCGCGTCGGGCACCAGCACGGCCACCGAGTAGTAGGCGGTGACCAGGTAGGACACGATCGCCTTCTCGTTGATGCCCATGAACCGCGCGTTCAGGCTGGGCTGCACCTCGTCGGGGATGCCGGGCTGGTGCAGCCCGATCACGCCGTTGTCCTTCTCGCCGATCCGCATGGCGAGGATGGAGGTCGTGCCCTGCGGGGTGATCGGGATCTTGTCCGACGGCAGCAGCGGGATGCCGCGCCAGGTGACCACCCGCGTGCCGTCCACGTCGGCGGTGCCGGGGTACAGGCCGCGCTTGCTCGCCTCCCGGCCGAACGCGGCGATCGCCCGCGGGTGGGCCAGCATGAACGCCGTCTTGCGCCGCCGGGACACCAGCTCGTCGAGGTCGTCCGGGGTGGGCGGGCCGGTGCGGGTGTGGATGCGCTGCCTGAGGTCCGCGTTGTGCAGCAGCCCGATCCGGCGGTTGTTGAGCATCTCGTGCTCCTGGCGCTCGCGCAGGGCCTCGATGGTCAACCGCAACTGCTGCTCGGTCTGGTTCATCGGGTGGTTGTAGAGGTCGGCGACGCGGCTGTGCACCCGCAGCACGGTCTGCGCCACTTCCAGCTCGTACTCGCGCGGCGAGAGCTCGTAGTCCACGTACGTCGCCGGCAGGTCCGGCTCGCCCTCGTGGCCGGAGGCGATCTCGATCGCCGCCTCGCCGTGCTTGTTCTGCGGCTTGCCGGCGTTGGCGGCGAACGCGTCGATGTGCGCGCGCAGGGCGTCGGCCTGCCCGTTCAGCTCCTGCACCGACCGCCACGGCAGCGCCAGCACGATCACCGGGGTGACCGCCTTGATGGTGAAGTCCCACACCACCTCGCCGCCGTACATCACCTCGTCGCCGAAGTGGTCGCCGTCGGCCAGGGTGTCGAGCACCGTCGCGTCGCCGTACTTGCCCTGCCCGATCTTGTTCACCTTGCCGTGCGCGACGAGGTAGACCTCGTCGGCCCGCTCGCCCGACGAGACCAGCACGTCGCCCGGCTGGAACTCCCGCTGCCGGAACCGGTCGGCCAACGCGACCAGCACGTCGTCGTCCGGGAAGTCGCGCAGCACGGGCAGCTCCCGCAGCTCCTGCGGGATCACCCGGATGTCGGCGCCGGTGCTGGTGAAGCTCACCCGCCCGTCGCCGAGCGCGTAGGTGAGGCGGCGGTTGACCCGGTACGTGCCTGCCTGGGTGCTCACCCAGGGCAGCTTGCGCAGCAGCCACCGCGGCGAGATGCCCTGCATCTGGGGGGTGGACTTGGTGGTGCTCGCCAGGTTCCGCGCGCCCGCGGTGCTCAGGCTCTGCCGCTGCTGCTCGGCCTCTTCCGGTGCGAGGCCGGGGTCTGTCACGGTCACTTGGGCTGCCCAATCTGGTCGGGGGGACTGGTTCAGTCTTCGCGGCCGAGTTCCACGTGCTCCAGCACACCGATCGCGTCCGGCACGAGGATCGCGGTGGAGTAGTAGGCGCTGACG
Organism: Actinosynnema sp. NPDC049800; assembly: GCF_040656635.1. Taxonomy (NCBI): domain Bacteria; kingdom Bacillati; phylum Actinomycetota; class Actinomycetes; order Pseudonocardiales; family Pseudonocardiaceae; genus Actinosynnema; species Actinosynnema sp. NPDC049800. The sequence goes on from NZ_JBFAMT010000057.1 coordinate 16,815, forward strand.
AGGTAGGAGATGATCGCCTTCTCGTTGATGCCCATGAACCGCACCGACAGACCGGGCTGGTACTCGTCGGGCAGACCCGTCTGGTGCAGGCCGATGACGCCCTGGTTGTGCTCGCCGGCGCGCAGCAGCATCACCGAGCTGGTGCGGGTCTTGGTGATCGGGATCTTGTTGCACGGCAGCACGGGCACGCCGCGCCACGCGGGCACGTGGTGGCCGTTGAGGTCGACCGTCGAGGGGTAGATGCCGCGCTTGTTGCACTCGCGGCCGAACGCGGCGATCACCTTCGGGTGCGCCAGGAACGCCGTCGGCTCCTTCCACACCGTGGCCAGCAGGTCGTCCAGGTCGTCGGGGGTCGGCGGGCCGGTGCGGGTGTGGATGCGCTGCTTGAGGTCGGCGCTGTTGAGCAGGCCGAAGTCGCGGTTGTTGACCATCTCGTGCTCCTGGCGCTCGCGCAGCGCCTCGATGGTCAACCGCAACTGCTGCTCGACCTGGTCCATCGGCTGGTTGTAGAGGTCGGCGACGCGGCTGTGCACCCGCAGCACGGTCTGCGCGACGCTCAGCTCCAGCTCGCGCGGCGCGACCTCGTAGTCGACGAACGTGCCGGGCAGGTCGGGCTCGCCCTCGTGGCCCGAGGCGATGTCGATCTCGGCCTCGCCGTAGGCGTTGGACCTGCCGCCCGTGGTGGACATCCGCTGGATGTGCGCGCGCAGGCCGCCCGCCTCGCCGTTGAGCTGCTCGAACTCCTCCCACGGCAGCACCAGGACGATCACCGGCGTGACGGCCTTGATGGTGAACTCCCACTCGCCCTGCGGCCCGGCCAGGACGCCGCCGCCGAAGTACTCGCCGTCGGCCAGCGAGCCGAGCACGGTCTGGTCGCCGTACTCGCCCCGGCCGATCTTGTTCACCTTGCCGTGCGCGATCAGGTGCACCGCGTCCTGCGGCCGGCCCTCCTCCACGATCACCGCGCCGGGCTCGTACTCGCGCTGGGTGAACCGGTCGGCCAGCGCGCCGAGCGCCTCGACGTCCTCGTAGCCGCGCAGCAGCGCCAGCTCGGTCAACTCCTGCGGGATGACCCGCACGTCCGCGCCGATGTTGGTGAACGTCAGCCGGCCGTCGCCGATTTCGTAGCTGAGCCTGCGGTTGACCCGGAAGGCACCGCCCTTCGCCTCCACCCAGGGCAGGACTTTCAGCAGCCACCGCGAGGTGATGCCCTGCATTTGGGGAACGGACTTGGTCGTGGTCGCGAGGTTTCGCGCCGCCGCCGTGCCGAGGCTCAAGCGAGGTCGCTCGGTCTCCAAGTCCGGATCGGTCACAGTCACCGCTCACACCGCCAATCGGATTCTCTCGATGGTCCGGATCGACCGTAGTGAGCCTGAATGCCTTACGGGAAGCGGCCGATGTGACGACATCCCTGAGGGTCAATCGGGCCTGTTGCGCGTACTCACCGTGGACCTTGTCCACCTCGCAAGTAATTAACGGGTGATCTTGGCGTGCATTGGTGAACATTCGTGGCGAAAGGGAATCTCTCCTTCGTTTGTCGTAAGAATGTTCACCGGAACGTGTCGTTGACAATGGCCGATGCGACGTGCGGTCGTCAGTCCGCGCATGTGCGGGCGGAAAGTTCAATCGTCGGTGGGACACGAAAACGCGGTGCCGACGTGATGTCGACACCGCGTGGTCGATTCGTGGAACGGACGTGGCGTCGCGATCGGTCGCGACGCCACGCCCGGGTCTGCGATCGGTGGGTCAGACCGAGTGCGGACAGGTGTCCCGGTAGTCCGAGATCAGCGAGCTGTTGGCCGGGGACGGGCACAGGAACTGCTCGTAGCGGGTGTCGTTGTCGATGAACCGCTTGAGCCACGCGATGCTGTACTTCGCGATCGTCGTGTTCGAGGTGTTGGGCGCGAAGTGGCTGGCGCCGTTCAGCTCCAGGTACGCCTTGTCCAGGGTGGACGGCAGCGAGGTGTAGAACGGGATCGAGTGCGACGACACCGGCGCGACCGAGTCGTTCTCAGCGCCGACGACGAGGGTCGGCACCCGGTTGCTGCCCCAGGTCTTGTCGGTGTGCCACCCGGTCAGCGGGATCGCCGCCTGCAGGGACGGGCGCTGCTCGGCGGCCCGCATGGTGCCGCCACCACCCATCGAGTGGCCCATCAGGCCCAGCCGGGACGCGTCGATCCGGGTGCGCACCGTGCTGCGCTGGGTCAGGTAGTCCAGCGCGGACAGCAGCTGGCTCGCCCGGCTGTCGGGCTGGTCGTAGATGGTGTTGGTGTCGATGGTGAACACCACGAAGCCCTGCGACGCGATGCGCGGGCCCAGCCAGTCGATGCTGGACTGCGTGCCGGTGAAGCCGGGCGAGATGGCGATCGCGCCGAAGGTGCCCTCGGCGGTGCTGGTCGGGTAGTAGATCGTGCCACCGCCGAAGCCGGTGACCGACAAGGAGGACACCGTGGTGGAGGCGGTGGCGAACGGGCCGCGGGACGCCTCGATGCTGGAGTTGGTCGGCGCGGGACCGCGCCGGTACTCCTCCTCGGCGTGCGCCGGCGTCACGCCGACCAGCGACAGGGCCAGCGCGGGGATCAGCGCGGGGATCAGTTTGCGGAGTTGCACGTCGGTGTACACCTCGCTTGGCAGGGAACTACGGACAGCGATGACCTTGCGCCACTACGTGAGCGCTCCGCATCGGTGCAACCACCGGTCCCGGCGCGAAAACTAACACTGGTAGATAATTTCTGCCGCAACTCTTCCGCCGGACGTCGCCCTCCCGCCAGACTGGCCACATGCTGCGCGGACGTGACCGGCAGCGCGTCGCCGTCGACGCGTTGCTCGCCCGCGCCCGGGCCGGTCACGGCGGGGCGCTGGTCCTGCGTGGCGGCCCGGGCGCCGGCAAGACGGCGATGCTGGCCGCCGTTCGGGAGTCCGCCGCCACGACCGACCGCCAGGTGCTGCTCTGCGTGGACGACGCCCACCTCCTGGAGGACACCGACTGGCTCGTGGAGCTGGCCGCCGAGGCCGCCGACGAGCCGGTGGCCGTGCTGATCGCCACGGAGGGCGAGCCGCTCGGGCTGCCGTGGGTCCGGCTGGACCCGCTCGACCACGCCGACAGCCTGCGCGTGCTGCGCGACCTGCGGCCCGGCCTCGCGCCGGGGCTCGCCGACGACGTCGCCGACCTGGCCAGGGGCAACCCGCTCGCGCTCACCGAACTGGCCCGCGCGCTGACCTCCGAGCAGCTCGGCGGCACGGCGCCCGCGCCAGACGAGCTGCCCGAGGACAGCTCGCTGCGGGCCCGGTTCAGCGCCCGCTTCCACGCCCTCTCGCCGCAGGCCAAGCACGCGGTGGCGTTGACCGTGGTGGACGACGAGGTCGACGCCGACGCGCTGGCCCGGATGCCCGACCTCGACCTGGCCGCGGTCGAGGAGGCCGACGCCCTGCTCGACGGCGGCCCGCTGGTCCGCTCCACGCTGCGCACCGCGATCCCGCTGGCCCTGCGCTACGCCGCGCACGCCGCGCTGGCCGAGAACCTGCCGCCCGGACCGCGCCGCACCTGGCACGAGGCCGCCCGCGTGCCCGGCGTGCGCGACGCGTTCGCCGAACGCCTGGAAGCCTCCGCGAGCCGCGCCCGCCGCTGCGGCGACTACCCGGCCGCCGCCCGCGACCACGACCGCGCCGCCGCGCTCGCCGCCGACCCGGACGCCAGGGCGCGCCACCTGATCGCCGCCGCCACCGACCACTGGGCCTCCGGCGCGCCCCGCCGGGCCCGCGTCGCGCTGCGCACCGCGGCACGGCTGACCGACAGCGGCGAGCTGCGGGCGCGCACCGAGCTGCTGCGCGGCGGCATCGACCTGGGCAACGGCCTGCCGGACGTCGCGGTGCGCCGGCTGCTGCACGCGGCGGGCGAGCTCGTGGGCACGCACCGCACGCTGGCCATCACCGCGCTGGGCTTCGCGGGCGAGGCGGCCAGCATCGCGGGCGACCACGCCCGGTACGCCGAGACCGCCGCGTTCGCCGCGAGCCTGCGCCGGCCCGACGAGCCCGACGAGACCCGGATCACCCTGGACCACCTCGCGGGCATGGCCGCCACGTTCGCCGGCCGGCACGAGGAGGCCCTGCCCGTGCTGCGCTCGGTGATCGAGCTCGCCGAACGGGTGCCGCACCCGCAGGCCAAGATCTGGGGCGGCCAGGCGGCCTACACCCTCGGCGACGCGTCCAGGGCGCACGAGCTGGCGACCAGCGCGGTCACCGCGGCGCACGAGCACGGCCTGACCGCGCTGGTGCCCTGGGCGCTGGTCTACCGCGCGTTGTCGGCGTTGCTGCTGGACCAGCACTCGGTGGCGTTGTCCGCCGCGTTCGAGGGCGTGCACGCGGCCACCGCCATCGGCCAGCACAACGCCGTGGTCGACCACCTCACGATCCTCGCGCTGGTCGCTGCCCTGCGCGGTGACACCGACACCGCGATGCACCGCATCGACGCCGCCGCCGAGCAGATCGCCGAACGCGGGCTCGGCCGCTCCGGCACGTTCGGCGCGTGGGCGTTCGCCTGCGTGGACCTCGTGCTCGACCGGCCGGCCGACGCGCTGGACCGGCTGCGGCTGATGGCCGCCGGCTCGGGCGGCGTGCACACCGGCATCAAGGTGATGGCCGCGCCGCACGTGGTGGAGGCCGCCGTCGGCTGCGGCCGGCCCGCCACCGCGGACCGCGCGCTGCGCCGGTACGAGAAGTGGGCGGGCACCACGGGCAGCGCGGCCCGGCTCGCGCTGTCGCACCGCTGCCGCGGTCTGCTCGCCGACGGCCTGCGCGCCGAGGACCACTTCCGCGAGGCGATCCGGCTGCACCGGGCCAGCGGCACCGCCATGGAACTGGCCAAGACCGAGCTGTTCTACGGCCACCGGCTGCGGCGCGACCGCAAGCCGCGCGCCGCGCGGGACCTGCTGCGCGACGCGGTGAAGATCTTCCAGGGCTACGACGCCGACCGCTGGGTCGCCCGGGCCCGCGCGGAGCTGCGCGCGGCGGGCGAGGCGGTCGGCCCGACCCAGGCCGACCGGACCGCCGACCGCGCCGCCAACCGGGCCGCGGGCCGCTCCGACGTCGACCCGACCGCGGGCCTGACCCCGCAGCAGGCGCAGATCGCCCGCCTGGTCGCCGAGGGCGCGACCAACCGCGAGGTCGCCGCGCGGCTGTTCCTGAGCCACCGCACCGTCGAGCACCACCTGCGCAACATCTTCGCCAGGCTCGAGGTGCGGTCCCGGGTCGAGCTGACCCGGATGCTCGACTGACTCAGGAGGATTGGTGCGCGAGCAGTACCGGCACTGGCAGCGGATACCGACCAGGTGGCACGACAACGACGTGTACGGGCACGTGAACAACGTCGTGCACTACGCCTTCATGGACACCGTGATCAACACGTGGCTGATCGCGGAGGGCGGGTTGGACATCCACCGCGGGCAGGCGATCGGGTTGTGCGTGGAGTCCCACTGCAACTACCGCGCGTCCATCGCGTTCCCGGAGGCCGTGGACGCGGGCCTGCGGATCGGGCACCTCGGGCGCTCCAGTGTCCGCTACGAGGTCGGCTTCTACCCGGAGGGACGGGACGACGTGGTCGCCGAAGGGCACTTCGTGCACGTGTTCACCGATCGCGGGACCCGCAAGCCGGTGGCGATCCCGGACGGCCTGCGCGCCGCGATGGAAGGGCTGGTGGTCGCGTGAAGACCAGGGGCGCGGTGCTGACCGGGGTCGGCGGACCGCTCGAGGTGCTCGACCTGGACCTCGACCCGCCGGGCCCGGGGGAGCTGCTGGTCAAGGTGGGCGCCACCGGGCTGTGCCACTCGGACCTGTCGGTGATCGACGGTTCCCGGGTGCGGCCGCTGCCGATGCTGCTGGGCCACGAGGCCGCGGGCGAGGTGGTCGAGACCGGGCCCGGCGCGTCCGACTTCGCCGTGGGCGACCGCGTGGTGCTGTCGTTCGTGCCGGCCTGCGGTTCGTGCCGCCGGTGCGTGTCCGGGCGGCAGGCGCTGTGCGAGCCGGGCGCGGCGGCCAACCGCGCGGGCACGCTGCTCGGCGGCGGACGGCGGCTGCGGCTGCCCGACGGCACGCGCCCGCACCACCACCTCGGCGTGTCCGGGTTCGCCGACTACGCCGTGGTGTCGGAGAAGTCCGCCACGCTCGTGCCCGCCGACCTGCCGTTCGAGATCGCCGCCCTGTTCGGCTGCGCGGTGCTCACCGGCGCGGGCGCGGCGTTCTACAGCGCGGCCGTCACGCCGGGGGACCGGGTCGCGGTGTTCGGTCTCGGCGGCGTCGGGCTCGCCGCGCTGCTCGCCGCACGGGCGGCCGGCGCGTCGCAGATCATCGCGGTGGACGTGGTGGCGCACAAGCGCGAGCTGGCGCGCGGCCTCGGCGCGACCCACGACGTGGCCGGCGGTCCCGACGCGGTGGAGGAGGTGCGCTCGTTGACCGGCGGCGGCGCGGACAAGGTCATCGACACCACCGGTGTCGCGGCCGTGCTGGAGCAGGCGTACCTGGCGACCGGCGCGGGCGGCACCACGGTGACCGTCGGCCTGCCGCACCCCGACCGCACGATCACATTGCCCGCGCTGAGCCTGGTCGCCGAGGAGCGGACGCTGAAGGGCAGCTACCTCGGCTCGTGCGTGCCGCGGCGCGACGTGCCCCGGTTCGTCGACCTCTACCGGGCCGGGCAGCTGCCCGTGCAGGAACTGCTGTCGGGACGCCTCGCACTGGACGACATCAACACCGGGTTCACCCGTTTGGCCTCCGGAGAAGCCGTCCGCCAGGTCATCCTCTGGTGATCACCCAGCCGGTACGGTTGCCCGGATCGGGTGACGGCTAGGCGGAGGAGTGGTCGGCGGTGCGGAGACGCTCGATGCTCGCGGGTGTGGCGACAGCGGTGGGCGGCATGTTCGCGGGCGGTGGTGCGGCGGGCGCTTCGGGTCGTTCGGGCAGGCTCGGCCTGGCCGACTACCGGTTGGTGAACCTGGCGCACGTCAACGACCCGGACCGGACCAACGTCTACCCCGGCGACCCGGCGTTCACCCTCACCACCGTGACCACCGTGCCGGAGCACGGGTACTACCTCCAGTACGTGCAGCAGGGCGAGCACACCGGCACGCACTGGGGCGCGCCCTCGCACTTCAACGACGACCAGCCGCACGCCGACGAGCTCGACGCGGAGGACCTGTTCCTGCCCGCGGTCAAGATCGACGTGCGGGAGCGGGCCGCGCGCGACGCCGACCACGAGGTGAGCGTCGCCGACCTGCAGCGGTGGGAGAAGCAGCACGGCCGCATCCCGAACGAGGCCGCGGTCGTGCTGTGGACCGGGTGGGAGGAGCGCTGGGGCACCCCGGCGTTCTTCAACTTCGACGCCGACGGGCGGATGCACCAGCCGGGGTTCTCGCTGGAGGCCGTGCGGTGGCTGGTCGACACCGGTCGCCTCGGCCGGCGCGGCGCGCTGGGCACGGACACGTTCAGCCCCGAGTCCGCGCTCGACGCCGAGTACCGGGTCTCCAAGCTGCTCTACCGCGAGCACCGGATCAGCCTGGAGGTCCTGGCGAACCTGGCCGAGCTGCCCGAGCAGGGCGCGCACGTCCTGGTCGGCGGCACGGTCAACCGCCGCGGGTCCGGCTCGCCCGCCAGCGTCTACGCCTTCGTGCCCAAGCGCTGACCCCGGACGGGTGATCGCCGGGCGTCAGCCGCAGCCGGCGGCGAGCAGCGCGGCCTGGACCCGGTTGTCCATCCGCAGCTTCGCGGCGGCGAGCGCATCGCCGCCGCCGTCCGCGACGTGGTCGCTCAGGTGCCGCAGAACGTCTGGTAGGCGGCGGCGAAGTGCTCCGGCGCCGGTTCGGCGTAGCGCTCCAGGCCGGGGCGCTCGTCGAACGGGGACGTCACCGCGTCGAGCAGCCGACCCAGCGGGACCTGGTCGCCCTCCGTCGCGGCGGCGAGCGCCTCCTCCACCAGGTGGTTGCGGGGGACGTAGACCGGGTTGACCCGGCGCATGGCCGCGGCGTCGGGTCCGAGGGCGCGCCAGCGGGCCAGCCAGGCGTCGATCCCGGCCAGGTCGAGGAAGAGCTCGCGCGCGGGCCCGGTGGCGCCGTCGGCCGCCGCGCCCAGGCGCCGGTGGAACGAGGTGTGGTCGACGTGGTTGTCGCGCAGCAGGGTGAGCAGGTCGTCCACGAGAGGCGCGGGCGGGGTGTCGGCGAGGCCGAGCTTCGCCGCCATGCCGGCCGACCAGGCGTCGTCGTACCGCCCGCGGAACGTGCCGAGCACCTCGACCGCCGACGCGACCGCCCGCTCCTCGTCCTCGGCGAACAGCGGCAGCAGCGCCTCGGCGAGCCGGGCCAGGTTCCACTCCGCCACGCGCGGCTGGTTGCCGTAGGCGTACCGCCCGGCGTGGTCGATCGAGCTGTAGACGGTGGCCGGGTCGAACGCGTCCATGAACGCGCAGGGCCCGTAGTCGATGGTCTCGCCGGAGATCGTCATGTTGTCGGTGTTCATGACGCCGTGGATGAAACCGACGAGCATCCACCGCGCCACCAGCGACGCCTGCGCCGAGACCACCGCCTCGAACAGGGCGAGGTAGCGGTTGCCTGCGTCCGCGGCCCCGGGGTGGTGGCGGGCGATCGCGTGGTCGGCCAGCCGGCGCAGCAGGTCGACGTCCCCGGTGGCGCGGGCGTACTGGAAGCTGCCGACGCGCAGGTGGCTGCTCGCCACGCGGGCGAGCACGGCGCCCGGCAGCACGGTCTCGCGGCGCACCGCCCGCCCGGTCGCCACCACGGCCAGCGAACGGGTCGTCGGGATCCCGAGGGCGTGCATGGCCTCGCTCACGACGTGCTCGCGCAGCATCGGGCCCACCACGGCCAGGCCGTCGCCGCCACGGGCGAACGGCGTGCGCCCGGAGCCCTTGAGGTGCAGGTCGCGCGTGCCGCCGTCGGCGTGGGCCACTTCGCCGAGGAGCAGGGCGCGACCGTCGCCGAGCCGTGGCGCGTAGTGGCCGAACTGGTGCCCGGCGTAGGCCTGCGCCACCGGGGTGACGCCGTCGGGGACGTGCTCGCCGACGAGCAGCCGCAGGCCTTCCGGGCTCCGCAGCCAGTCGGTGTCCAGGCCCAGCTCGGCGGCCAGCCGCTCGTTGAGCACGAGCAGGGTCGGCGAGGGAGCGTGCTCGGCCTGCCACGCGAGGGCCAGCTCCGGGAGCGTTCGGGCGAAGTGGTCGCTCAGGGTGACGGTTGCCGGTGCGGTGCTCACCCGGTCCACGGTACGGCGTCCGCGTCACGGGTCCTGGTCGAAGGGCTCGAACACCGGGTCCTTCGCGGCGAGGTCCCAGCCGAGGACGTTGCGCTCGCTGCGGCTGGTCGCGAGTTCGAGCATCACCGCCGTCATCGACCGCTTCGTCCTCGTCCAGTGGTTGCCCCTGCTCAGGTGCACGACGTGCCAGTGGTCGGGGTCGGAGGTCCACGGCAGCCAGAACAGCGCCCCGCCCGCGACGTCGTCGGCGAACGGGATCACCCCGCGTGGCTCCGGGAACGGCGCGTAGGAGTCGTCGTACTCCCGCAACTCCTCCACCACGGTCAGCATCCGGTCGAGGTCGTCCTCGAACCCCGCCAGGGACCGCTGGTCCTGGACCGGGTTGTGGAGCCTGACGACGTCCCGGAACAACCCGGACGGGAACCGGGCCATGAACTCCTTGTAGTCGGCGGGGAAGCGGAAGCCCTCCCGGCTCTCGACCGCGGCCCAGTCGAGCTCGGGGGACACCCGGCCCCACCACTCGAGCGCCGCCGCGGTGCGGCTCACCGCGTCGTCCGGACCTGTCATCGCGCATCCCCCCTGGATGATCACCCGGACGCTAACACCAGCGGCCCGGTCGGGGTCCGCGATCGCGTGACCCCGACCGGGCGGGCCTCAGCGGTACAGGCGGAGGTCGGCGACGCTCCACCAGTTGCCGGCCGACGCGGTGGTGCTGACGCGCAGGTACCGGGCCCGCGTGCGCGGCACGTCGACCGCGGTCAACTGGCCGACGCCCGCGCCGGACGCCAGGGTCCGCCAGCCGACGCCGTCGTCGCTGACCGACAGCTGCCAGCCGCGGGCGTGGTCGCCGAGGTTGCCGCCGCTGTCGATGGCCACCCGCCGGAACTTCGCCTCGCGGCCGAGGTCGACCTGGAGGTACTGGCCCGGCTCCTGCGCCTGGCCGCTGCTCCACCGGGTCGACGCGTCGCCGTCCACCGCCGCGGCCGGGTCCTGCCCGTGCGGCGCGGTGGTGGCGGTGGCGCCGGCCAGGGAGACCGGGTCGAGCCCGTGGTGGAAACCCTTGGCACGCGGCCAGGTGAACGTGGCCAGCGCGCCGCCGGGCAGGGTGTGCTCGAACATCCGCTCGCCGAACTCGACCGCGAACGTGCGCGGTTCGTCGTTCTGGTTGTGCACGACCAACGCCGTGGAGCCGTCCGGGTTGCGGAACGCGACGTCCATGATCTGGCCGTTCCAGCCCGTCGTGCCGAACGACGTGCTGGCGACGCGCTTCGCGCCCGGCTTCACGAACTTCGCCAAGTGGCCGATCGTGTAGTACTCGGCGTCGGTGGACACGGTCCCGTCCGGGTGGACCGTGACCAGGCCGGTGCACGTGCCGCAGCCGCCGTTGTGCGGCCCGCCCGCGCTGTCCAGCGCGATGTTCCAGTTCACCGCCGACTTCGCCCGGTTGCGGGTGGTGCCGATGACGACGTTGCGCGCGTGCCACTTGAGCGTGTCGCGGAAGACCTGCGCGGGCGGGTCCCCCGGGCCGTGCGAGCCGGAGCACTCGGTGAACCAGATGCCCTTGTCCGGGAACGCGTCGTGCAACGCGGTCTGCGCCGCCGGGTCGCCCGAGTAGCAGTGGTACGCGGTGCCCGCGACCCACCGCGCGGCCGGGCTCGCCAGGATCCGGTGCGGGTAGTCGGTTTCCGGGTCCTCGCCCGGCGGCGTGGCGGCGACGTCGTTCGGGTGGGTGCTCCAGTTGTGGTCGTAGGCGAGGATCTTCGTGCGCGGGCTCGCCTTGCGCAGCAGCGGTCCCAGCGCCTCGATCACCTTGATCTGCTGCGCCACCGGCATGTCCGTGCCCGGGTAGGCGTCGGGCGTCCGGTTCTGCGGCTCGTTCTGCAACGACAGGAAGTCCACCGGCACACCGGAGGCGGCGTACGCCTGCACGAACTTCACCAGGTAGCGCGCGTAGGCGTCGTAGATGGCGGGGTCGTCCTTCAACCGACCGCCGACCAGCGAGTCCGTGGTCTTCATCCACGCCGGCGGGCTCCAGGGCGTGCCCATGACCTTCAACGCCGGGTTGAGCTGCTTCGCCCGGCGCAGCAGCGGCAGGATCTCGGCCTGGTCGTGGGCGATGCTGAAGTGGCGCAGCTCGAAGTCGGTCCGGCCGGGCGGGACGTCGTCGTAGGTGTAGTGCTCGGCCTCGGCGGTGAAGTCCGACGAGCCGATCGGCTGGCGCAGGAAGCTCACGCCGATGCCGCGCACCGGGTCGAACAGCTTGCGCATCGTCTCCTCGCGCGCCGCCGGCGTGAGCCGGTGCAGCACGTCGGCCGAGGAGTCGGTGATCGACGCGCCGAAGCCGTCGACCTCCTGGTAGGTCACGTCGGGGTCGACCACGATGGTCTGGTGCGGCGACGTGCCGGTCCGGAACGCCACGGACGGGCGTTCGGCGAGCAGCTCGCTCCGATCCACCGTCGTGACCCACACCCGGGCCGAGGTCGGGTCGCGGTCGGCCGCCTGCACGGCGCCGGTCAGGCCGACCGAGAGCGCCGCGGCGGCGGTCAGGGCGATCGTCCGGGATCTCTTCATCGCTCTCCTTCGAGCAATGTAACAAGCTCGGAAAATGTGTTTCGTGATGGAACACTTGACGTGCGGGACAAGTCAAGGTGCAAGTCGCCGTTAAGATGCCGAGGTGACCAGGCGTGCGCGGGTGCGCGACATCGCCGCGGAGGCGGGCGTCTCGATCGCCACCGTCTCCCGGGTGCTCAACGACCACGTCAACGTGGCGCCGCGCACGCGCGAACTCGTGCTCCGGGCGATGGCGCGCAGCCGCGCGGACGCGCCCGGGAGCCGCCGGACGGTGCACGTCCGGTGCCCCTACGTGCTGACCGACTACTTCGGCCTGATCGTCTCCTCGATCGCCGAGACGCTGCGGCTGCACGGCGTCCGGATGGTCCTCGACGCGGGCGTGTCCTCCCAGCAGGACGACGTGCTGACCACGCTGCCCGACGACGCGGACGTGGACGCCGCGATCCTGATCCTGCCGCCAGAGGACGGCGACCGGCTCGTCGCGCTGGCGCGGCGCGGCTTCCCGTTCGTCGTGGTCGACCCGCGCACCGCGCCGCCGCCGGACATCGCCTCGGTGTCCGCGGCCCACCTCGCCGGCGCCCGCGCGCTCACCGCGCACCTGGTCGACCTGGGCCACCGCGACATCGGCGTCATCGCCGGACCCCTGGACTGGCTGGCGGGCGACGCGCGCACGGCGGGCCACCACGCCGCGCTGGCCCAGGCGGGCGTGCTGCCCGCCCGGCACCGCGTCCACCACGTGGAGCCCACCGCGGCCGAGGGGCTGCGCGCCGCGGCCGACCTGCTGGACGAGCCGCGCCGGCCGACCGCGATCGTCTGCTTCAACGACAAGCTCGCGGTCGGCGCGCTCCAGGCCGCGCACGACCGCGGGCTCCGGGTGCCCGAGGACCTCTCGGTCGCGGGGTTCGACGACATCGACCTCAGCCGCGCGACCCGTCCCGCGCTGACCACGGTCCGCCAGCCGTTGCAGGAGATGGGCCGCATCGCGGTCACGCAGCTCATGCGCGTGCTCGACGGGCACCGGCCCGAAGCCCTGCACCTGGAGCTGTCCACGACGTTGGTCGTGCGTGACTCCACCGGTCCTGTGCCCGCCTGAGTTACAGCCTTTGTTTCATTTGTTCCACGAGCAGGGCGGCGACTTCGGCGTGCCCCGGGCTGTCGCCGTCCGAGAGCCGGCACCACTCCAGCGGTGTGCGGAGGTGCTTGGGGTCGCGCAGCGCCGGGTCCGCGCCGTGGTCGAGCATCCGCCGGACACCGGCGGGCTTGCCGTTGGCCGCCGCGACGTGCAGCGGCATCCGCTGCCAGACGGCGTCGGCCTCGTCGACGGGGGTGCCGGCGGCGACGAGCCGGTCGATCACGTCCAGCCGTTGGTGGTCGGCGGCGAACACCAGGGACCGCAATCGGCATTGCGGGCTCAGCCGTTCCGGCGGCCAGGCGGTCAGGTCTCCCGCCGCGGCGGCCATCTCCGGGCCGTCGACCCGGGCGCCGGCGGCGACCAGGAGGTCGAGGACGTCGGTCATCCCGAACACCGCCGCGTGCTCGACCGCCGTGCCGCCGGGCACGCCGCCGGAGTCCGGCGCGGCCACCGCGTCGAGGTCCGCGCCCGCCTCGATCAGCACCCTCGCGACGTCGACGTCACCACAGCTGGCGGCGGTGATCAGGGGCGTCTCCTGGTCGCCGGGATGACCGTCGACCGGCGCGCCCGCCTCGATCAGCGCCCTGGCCGCCACGTCCGAGCCGGGCAGGTCGCGCGGCAGGCCGAGGCGGCGGTGGTCGAGCCGCAGCATGGCCAGGTAGCCGAGCACGTCGGCGCCCTTGCGGTGGTCGGACCAGCCTTCCATCCTCGTGGTGGCCGTTTCGGGGTGCCGGGCCAGCAGGTCCGCCAGCCGGGACGCGTCGCGCCGGTTGAGCACCTCGCGGCGCTCGACCTCCAGCTTGAGCCTGGCCCAGCTCGGGAACCCGTGCTCCCGGGCGATCGCGAGCTGCGCCGAGGCGAGGACGACCCGGTCGGACACCGCCCCGATCCGGGCGAGCGCGTCGACGCCACCCCGTCGGGCGTCGCGCAGCAGGTCCCGGGCCTGGTGCCGCAACTGGTCGAGGTTCGGCCGCGCGGGGAGGTCGGGCATGACGTCTCCTTCGTCACCCGTGGTCCGCGTCCGGGTCGAAAGAGATCGTCACGAGAGGCGACTCGCTTCGGTGGTGGAGGTGGACTCAGTCCTGCCCGCGGACCCGGCGGCGCCCTCCGACGCCGGGCCGAGCATACCGGCCGGCCACGTCGTGCCGCCGGGGAACGCGACGGGCCCGACACGTCGAGGCCGCCGTAAACGGGAGCGGCGGGGGCGTGCGGGATGCGAGGATTGGGCGTGGCTTTCGGCATGGGCGTGGACCGGGCAGTCCCGTTCGGCTACCAGTGCTGGTGGCTCGCCGTCACCGCGCCGGACGCGGCGACCGCGGCCGACGTGCTCGGTCTGATCCGGCGCAAGCGGGTGACGTGGGCGCACGGCGTCGACCTCGCCTACGACGGCGCGGTGTTCGTCGCTCCGCCGATCGGTCCCTGGGTGCTGGTGCCGGGCCGCGGCCTGCCCGACGCGTCCAGCCCGGGTTTCCTGGACTGGATCGCCGGGTTGAGCGAGCGGCTCGGGCACGTGCAGTTCTTCCAGACCCACCGCGCCACGGGCACGTGCGCCTGGGTGCTGGCCTCGGGCGGGGAGGTGCGCCGGGCCTACCACTTCGACGGCGGCGGCGTGCCGCTGTTCGAGGGCGAGGTGACGGTGGACGAGACCGCGCTCGGCATCGGCACCCGGCCCGAGTCGCCGGACGACGACACCTGGTGGAAGAGGATCCCGGGCGAGCACGACGTCATGGCGCTGGCCCACCGGTGGAGCGTCGACCCGACCAGGATCGAGGGCGTGGCGACCGACGACCGCGGCATCACGGGCCGGCTGCGCCACTGACGGCCGTCCCGCGCGGGCTCGGATCGGTCACCGCCGCATCCGGGGATCGTGCGACGGGTCGGCGTACAGCGGAGGGCAGCCGTGGACGACAGCTTCGGGGCGCAGTTCGAAGTGCCACGGTTCGTTGCGGTAGATCCGGCACAGCCCGTACCGGGCGCCGTGCTCGGCGAGCCACGCCCTGGCCGCGGCCGGGCCGATGTCGACCGCGTTCCCCGACACGTGGGCGGACGTCTCGGGAGTGGCCACCCAGCGGGCGGCCGCCATTTCCGAGCCGTGCTTCGCGACCGCCTCGTCGAATAGCCGCTCCTGGTATTCCGGGGAACGCCAACCGCCATTCACCGAGAACTCGATCCCGTCGGCCGCGGCGTCGGTCGCGGCGCGGCGCAGCGCGGCGAGCAGGTCGGGATCGAGGTTGGCCACGGCCGGAACGTCCTGGTCGAAGACCGGCACGGGGTCGGGGACGGCGCCGTGGGCGCGCAGGTCGGCGGGTGACGCGGGCAATCGGGTCGCGGTGCGTGCTGATTCGAGGTGGCGCATGCCCCCAATCAAGGCGACGCGGTGTTGCGGGCGCGTTCGAGCTTTTCGATATGCCCGCGATATGCACCCGACCGTAGCATCGCAAGCATGCGTGTCTTGGTCGTCGAGGACGAGCCCTACCTGGCCGAGGCGATCCGCGACGGGCTGCGCCTGGAAGCGATCGCCGCCGACATCGCCGGTGACGGCGACACCGCGCTGGAGCTGTTGGGCGTCAACTCCTACGACATCGCCGTGCTCGACCGCGACATCCCCGGGCCCTCCGGTGACGAGGTCGCCGAGAGCATCGTCGCGTCCGGCAGCGGCATGCCGATCCTGATGCTCACCGCCGCCGACCGGCTCGACGACAAGGCCTCCGGGTTCGAGCTCGGCGCGGACGACTACCTCACCAAGCCGTTCGAGCTCAAGGAGCTCGTGCTCAGGCTCCGGGCGCTCGACCGCCGGCGCGCGCACAGCAGGCCGCCCGTGCGCGAGATCGCGGGGCTGCGGCTGGACCCGTTCCGCCGCGAGGTCTACCGGGACGGCCGGTACGTCGCGCTGACCAGGAAGCAGTTCGCCGTGCTCGAAGTGCTCGTGGCCGCCGAGGGCGGTGTCGTCAGCGCCGAGGCGCTGCTGGAACGGGCGTGGGACGAGAACGCCGACCCCTTCACCAACGCCGTGCGCATCACGGTCTCGGCACTGCGCAAGCGCCTCGGCGAACCGTGGGTCATCGCGACCGTGCCCGGCGTCGGCTACCGCATCGACCCGGCGTCCGGCGCCGGGCGCGGGGGACGCGACCGTGGATAGGCAGCCGGGGTTGAGCGTCCGCCTCAAGCTCACCCTCAGCTACGCCGGGTTCCTCATGCTCGCGGGTGGCTCGCTGCTCGCGGTCGTGTGGGTGTTCCTGCTGCGGTACGTGCCCGAGGTCATCGTCCACCCCGAGCCTCCGGGGAGTTGGCGGCCGGGCCCGGTGGTGCCCGACCGCGCCGCCCTGGAGGAGGCCTTCGTGCCGAAGGCGGGCCTGGCGATGGCGGTCCTGCTGGTGTTCGGCCTCCTGGGCGGGTGGCTGCTGGCCGGCAGCATGCTCGCGCCCCTGACCCGCATCACCCACGCCACCCGCCTGGCCGCGGCGGGATCGCTCTCCCACCGGATCGCGCTGGAAGGCCGCCAGGACGAGTTCCGCGAACTCGCCGACGCCTTCGACACCATGCTCGCGCGGCTCGAAGCGCACGACGGCGAACAGCGGCGGTTCGCCGCCAACGCGTCCCACGAGCTGCGCACCCCGCTGGCGATCACCCAGACGCTCCTCGACGTCGCCCGCGACGACCCGGACCGCGACGCCGGCGAACTCGTCGAACGCCTGCGCTTCGTCAACAGCCGGGCCATCGACCTCACCGAGGCGCTGCTCCTGCTCAGCCGCGCCAACCAGCGGACCTTCAACCGGGAGCACGTCGACCTGTCGCTCATCGCGGAGGAGGCCGCCGAAACGCTCCTCCCGCTCGCGGAGCGGCGCGGCCTCACCATCGAGACCTCCGGCGACCTGACCCCCACCACCGGCTCGCACGCGCTGCTGCTGCAGCTGACGACGAACCTGGTGCACAACGCGATCGTCCACAACCTGCCCGACCAGGGCACCGTGTGGGTCACGACCGCCGTCGAGGCCAAGAAGGCGGTGCTCACGGTCGAGAACACCGGTGAGCAGCTCACGCCGCAGCTGATCAGGACCTTCACCGAACCGTTCCAGCGCGGCACCCGACGCGCGCGCAGCGACCACGCCGGTGTCGGGCTCGGCCTCGCGATCGTCGAGAGCATCGCCCAGGCCCACGACGGCGTCCTCACCCTGACCCCGCGGGTCGGCGGTGGCCTCCGCATCAGCGTGCGGCTACCCGTCGCGCCGCCCCGCACCGGCAGTCGAGCGGCGTCGAGCCGGTGATGGGGAAGTCGAAGTAGCTGTCCGGGTACGGCTCGTCGACGAGGGTGTAGTGCCACCACTCGTAGTCGTAGGCGCGGAAACCGCAGTCCTCCATGATCGAACGGAGGTGCCGGCGGTTCGTCGCCTCGACCTGCGTGATCCCCGGTGCGCCGTGGTGCGAGACCGGGTCCATGAAGTCGTGGTCGCCGCCCATGGGCGCCAGTTCGCCGGTGGCCGAGTCGTAGAGCGTCAGGTCGACCGTGCCGCCCCGGCTGTGGCCCGACCTGGCGGCCACGTACCCCTTCTCGACCATCTCGGCGCGATCGAGGCGGGGGTAGTGCCGCGGCTTCGTCCGGCCGTCCTCGGGCTGCCGTGACCAGCGCAGGAAGCAGTCCACCGCGCGTTGCGGGCGGTAGCCGTCCCAGACGAGCAGGCCGAAGCCGAGGGTCGTGGCCTTCTCCTGCGCGCGTTCCAGGGCCGCGCACAACGCCCTCGTGCCGACGATCCGGTTCGCCAGGTAGCCGTCCACCGGTTTGCCGGTGAAGTTGTCCCAGGTGGCGTACTTGGCGTCCCAGCGGATGCCGGGCGCGAACTCGTCCAGGAAGACGAAGTCGTCGTTCATCGGGCTTTCCCGGCCAGCGCCGACGACACGACCCGGTCGATCACGTCGCCGAGCGACATCCCGGCGGCCGCCATCATCCTCGGGTACCGGCTGTAGGAGGTCAGGCCGGGCAGGGTGTTGACCTCGTTGAGGACCACGGTGCCGTCCTCCTTCAAGAACATGTCCACGCGTGACAGCCCTCGGCAACCGAGCGCGCGGTAGACGGCCTTGGCGGTCTCCTGGACGAGCGAGCGCGACTCGGCCGGGATGTCGGCCGGGACGATCGTGGTCGAGTTCTCGGATCCGCTTTCCGGGTCGTTCTCCTGGTGGATCCGGAAGAAGCCGTACGACAGCGCGATCCGGTCCGGCTCGCCGGCGATCAGCTCGCCGTCGTCGCCGAGGATGGCGCAGCCGACCTCGCTGCCGACGACCGCCTCTTCGATCAGCACCTTCGAGTCGTACCGCCTCGCGGTCTCCACCGCGCTCACCAGGTCTTCTCCCCGGGTCACCTTGACGACCCCGAACGACGATCCCGAACGGGCGGGCTTCACGAAGACGGGATAGGTCAGCCGGTCCGGGTCGACGTGCCCGCCCGCCGGGACGGTCCGGAAGTCCGGCGTCGCGATCCCCGCGCCGCGCGCGACGAGGTAGGTCAGGGACTTGTCCATGCACAGGGCCGAGCTCTGGACGTCGCATCCGGCGTAGGGGATGCCGGAGAGCTCCAGCAGGCCCTGCACCGCGCCGTCCTCGCCGAGCCTGCCGTGCAGGACGGGCAGCACCACGTCCAGGCCGATCGTCTTGTACTGCCCGTCGTCCAGCACGAGCAACCCGCGCACGCCGCTGTCCGGTGACAGCACGACCGGGCGGCACTCGCCGTCCTCCCAGTCCGCGTCCGGCCCGTCGCAGAGCTGCCAGGAGCCGCTCTTCGTGATCCCGACGTAGTACGGCTCGTACTTCCCGGGGTCGAGGTGCTTCGCCACCTCCCGCGCGGACTTGACGGAGACGTCGTGCTCCTCGGAGCGGCCGCCGAACAGGATTCCGATCTTCATATCCAGTGCTGCTTTCTGCGGTCGAAGTCGCGACAGCCGGCGAGGGAGTTCGCCACCGTGTCGCTCAAGGCGTGGTCGGTGTAGTAGGCGGTGTGCGGGCTGATCAGCACGTTCGGGAGTTGTTGCAGCCGCGACAGCGGGGTGCCGGCGAGGGGCCGGTCGCGGCAGTCGGCGTAGAAGATCCCTTCCTCTCCTTCGAGGACGTCCAGCGCGGCGCCGCCCAACCGGCCGCTCGCCAACGCCGGCACGAGGGCCTCGGTGTCGATGAGCCCACCTCGCCCGGTGTTGACGACGAACGCGCCGTGCTTCATCTGCCCGATGCGCCGGCGGTCCAACAGGTGGTGCGTGTCGGCGGTGAGCGGGGTGTGGAGCGTGACGATGTCGCTCTGCTGGAGCAGCTCGTCGAGGGGCACGTAGTCGGCGGAGGTCCGGGGCCGGATGTCGTAAGCCAGCTTCTGGCAGCCGAAGCCCCACAGCCGATCGATGACGGCGGCGCCGATGCGGCCGGTGCCGACCACCCCGACGGTCAGGTCGCGCAGCTCCTTCCCGCGCACGTCGGGCAACCGGTAGTCGTGGGCGTCGGCACGCCTGATGAGGGACTTCGCGTTCCGCAGCACCATCAGCATCAGCATCACCGTGTAGTCGGCGACGCTGTCGGGCGAGTAGGCGACGTTCCCGACGGTGATGCCGACGCGTTCGGCGTAGTCGACGTCGAGGTGGTCGTACCCGATGCTCCTGGTGGAGACGTACTCCACGCCGGCCCGGCTGAGCGCGAGCAGCGTGGGATTCGTGATCCGGGTCTTGTGCCCGACGCTGACGCAGCGGTTCCCGGAGGCCAGCGCGACGGTGGCGGTGGAGACCGGGTCGGGGGTGATGGTCGGCACGACGCCGAAGCGGGGCGCCATCTCCCGGAACAGGGCGGCCTCGTCCGGCTCGCAGCCGTACACCGTGATCCCCGTCGTCGGACCGGCCGACGAGGACCAGGACACCGGCGATCGGGTGTGACGGGCCGCCGTCCGTGCCGGTTCGCTGTCGGTCATGCCGTCAGTCAAGACGGCGCGGCGTTGCCGGCGCGTATGCGGTTCTCGATATGCCGACGATATGTTACCCGTCGGTAGGCGCGGCTCGTAGAGTCCACAGAGGACGGTCAACATCCGCCCCCGCGATGGATCGGCCGACTCCCGATTGCTTCGCACTGTCCTAAGTGGACAGCCTGCTTTACCCGACCTTCGGAGGGCTGACACCCCACGTTCCGAGGAGCAGCATCGAGGTGTCACCCATCCCTGCTCCAGATGTGAGGTGAACCAGTGCGGAGAACCCTGCAACTCCTCGCTGCCGCCCTCCTCGCGATCCCGCTGACAAGCGGGATCGCGACCGCGGCGCCGGCGCCTGACCTCGTCGAACAGACCCAGAAGGTCGGCGAGGACGAGGTCGTCTCGACCGTCCTCGGCGGCCGGAACCAGACCACGACCCTCGAACGACCCGGCTCGTGGTACCTCAAGACCCACTTCACCGGCCTGCGCCTGGTCGCGGGCGACGTGCTCACGGTGTCCGACCCGGCGGGCGCCGAGTCCTACCGCTACACCGCCGACGTCGCGGCGTCGGGCACCGCCACCGTGGACGGCACCGGCTTCTGGGCCATGTCGATCACCGGCGACCGGGCCGTGATCAGCCTGCGCGGCCGGGACGGCGGACCGGCGCACCCGGCCAGCCGGGTGCGGCTCGACAAGATCACCCGCGGGTACACCGACGCCGAGCTGGCCGCGGCGGCGGACCTGGCGCCCAAGAGCATCTGCGGCACGAACGACTACCGCGACGCCGTCTGCTACCAGACGAGCAACCCCACCGAGTTCGGCCGGACCAAGGCGGTGGCGAAGCTCCTGCGCAACGGCGGCTCGCTGTGCACGGCGTGGCGGGTCGGCGCGAACAACCGGATGCTGACCAACAACCACTGCTTCACCAGTGGCACCGGGATCGAGGTGTGGTTCAACTACCAGTGCCCGACCTGCGGCGGCACGGCCAGCGCGACCGTCACGAAGGTGCTGGTGTCGTCGGTGCTCAAGACCAGCGCGGCGTTGGACTACACGCTGTTCAGCGTCACGAACTTCGCGTCGCTGGCGTCGTTCGGCTACCTGGAGCTGGACGCGCGGGTGCCGGCGGTCGGCGAGGAGATGTACATCGTCGGCCACCCGGCGGGCAAGCTCAAGAAGCTCTCCCTGCGTGACGACCAGAACGGCGGCGGGTACTGCGCCGTGTCCGCCGTCCGGGTGAACGGCAGCTCGTCGCAGTCCGACATCGCCTACCGGTGCGACACCGAGGGCGGCTCGTCGGGCTCCCCGGTGCTGTCCCGGAGCACGCACAAGGTGATCGGCCTGCACCACTACGGCGGCTGCCCGAACCAGGGCGTCCGGATCGACCTGGTCGCCGCTCAGATCGCCACGCTGCTGTAACGCCCACGCGGGTCGCGCTCCTGCGGCGCGACCCGCGTGACCGGCAGGTTTCGGCGAACCGCCGCCGGGTACGCCGAACCGGTGGACAGCGTGCTCGACCTCGGCGACCTCTTCCCCGGCCTGCGCGTGGACGACCTCGTGGTGGACTACGAGGACGGCGACGACCCCGTGCTGCGGCACCCCGACGGCACGGAGATCGACACCTGGCGGGAGAACTACCCGTACCCGACGCGGCTGACGCGCGAGGAGTACGAGCTGTCCAAGCGCCTGCTCCAGATCGAGCTGCTCAAGCTGCAGTACTGGATCAAGGACACGGGCGCGCGGATGGTCGTCGTGTTCGAGGGACGTGACGCGGCGGGCAAGGGCGGCACCATCAAGCGGTTCACCGAGCACCTCAACCCGCGCGGGGCGCGGGTGGTGGCGTTGAGCAAGCCGACGGAGCGCGAGCAGGGCGAGTGGTACTTCCAGCGGTACGTCGCCCACCTGCCGACCGCGGGGGAGATCGTGCTGTTCGACCGGTCCTGGTACAACCGCGCCGGCGTCGAGCGGGTGATGGGCTACTGCACCGACGAGCAGTACGAGCGCTTCATGCGGCAGGCGCCGACGTTCGAGCGGATGCTGGTGGACGACGGGATCGCGCTGGTCAAGCTGTGGTTCTCGGTGTCACGGGCGGAGCAGCGGACGCGGTTCTTGATCCGGCAGGTCGACCCGGTCCGGCAGTGGAAGCTCAGCCCGAACGACATCAGGTCGCTCGACCGGTGGGACGCCTACACCGCGGCGAAGGTGGCCATGTTCCGGGCCACCGACACCCACGCCGCGCCGTGGACCGTGGTGAAGAGCAACGACAAGAAGCGGGCCCGGCTCGAGGCCATGCGCAGCGTGCTGGCGCGCGTCGACTACACCGACAAGGACCCCGAGGTGGTCGGTGAGCCGGACCCGCGGGTGGTCGGCCCGGCGGCCACGCTGCTGGAGGAGGGTGAGGACGAGACCACGCTCAGCCCGACCCCTCTCGCGCACGCCGAAGAGGGCGACCACGGGCCGGGCGTGCACCCCTGAGCCGGGACGTCCTCACGTCACCGGGACGCCCTCGGCGAAGACGCCGCGCGTGGCCGGCAGCCGCAGGGTCCGGCGCGGGTCGGCGCCGACCGACTCGGCCCCTGGCTCAGGTGGTCGGCAACGCCCAGCGCCGCGCCGGCCGCTCGGCCTGACCCGGCGAGTTCTCAGGAGTTGACACGGTCCGCACGCAAGCGATGACCCAGAGTCGCGACCACTGCTCATTCCTCGGCGGGCACGCCGTCAGCTCCCGTCTCGGTCGGCTGGACCGACGGTTCCGGTTCGGGGTCCGGGCTCGGGGACGTGGTGGTCGGCGGGGCCGAGGTCGGCGGGGCGGTGGTGGTGACGACGGGCTCCGCGGTGTCGTCGGTCGGCCCGGCCGCGGGTTGCGCCGGGTTCCCGGCCGGCGGGTTGGCGGCCGGGGCCGTCGTCGGCGGGGGAGTGGTCGACGGCGCGGCGCCCGTGGCCTGCGGTGTGACGATGAACCGGGGCTCGGCCTGGTCCCGCGGCACGTCCGACGAGCCCGCCGTCGCGGGCGCCGCCTGCCGCGTCGTGGGCCCGGGCGGCGGGTCGTCCGCCGGTCGGTCGCCCGGGAGCGCGGCCATCGTGATCGTGAACGCGCCGACCAGCGCGCCCGCCGAGGCGACGAGCACCCGCCACGAGGGGCGCGTCACCGCGCGCGGGAGTTCTTCGGTGTCCGCCTCGGCCCCGACGTCGGGCGGTAGGACGACCGCGCCCGCCAGGACCCGCGCGCAGTCGTGCGCGGTGGGCCGGTCGTCCGGTGCGGCGGTGGTCATCCGCGCCACCAGGTCGCGGACGTCGGCGGGCAGGTCTTCGGGGATCACCGGAGGTCGGTGCAGCCGGGCGACCGCGGCCTCCACCTCACCGCCCTCGTACTCGCGCCGACCCGTCAGGCACTCCAGGAGCACCAGCCCCAGGGCGTAGACGTCGGCCGGGTGGTCGATCTCCTGGCCGAGCACCTGCTCGGGCGCGAGGTACGCGGCGGTGCCGACGAGCTGGTCGGTCCGGGTCAGCCGGGTGGCGCCGGTCAAGTGGGCCAGGCCGAAGTCCGCCAGGTAGGCGTCGTCCTCGTGGTCGAGCAGGATGTTCGCCGGCTTCACGTCGCGGTGCACGAGGCCGTGCGCGTGCACGTGCGCCAACGCGTCGGCCAGCCGGGCGCCCAGCCGGCGCACCTCGTCCAGCGGCAGCGGCCCGAGGAGCAGGCGGTCGTGCAGGGTCCGGCCCTCGACCAACCGCAGCACGACGAACGGCGTCGGCGCCGTGGTGTCGGCGTCGTAGACCGACACCAGCGCGGGGTGCGTGAGCCCGGCCAGGAGGTGGACCTCGTTGTCGAACCGCCGGGCGGCCTCCGGGTCGAAACCGGGCTGCACCAGCTTCACCGCGACGTGCCGCCGCAGCACGGTGTCCCAGGCCCGGTGCACTTCGGCCATGCCGCCGATCCCGATCGGCTCGATCAGCCGGTAGCGGTCGGCCAGCACGTTCTCGCCTGCCGAGGGTGACACCTCGTACCTCCGGTCGCGTGAGCGGGACAGTTCCGAATGCCCTGATCACGCCGGCGGCAAACAGGTGAGCGTGCCTCGGGTCGGCACCGCGGGCTTCACGCGGCCGGGCGCGGCGGCGCGGATCGTCCGGAGGTCCGCGTCGAGGCCGACCTCGTGACCGGCGTGGCCGGGGATGTCGCCGCGGTGCTCGAAACCGGTGTCGCCCAACGGGATCCGGTGCCGGCGAACGTCCGAGCCGCGGCCTCCGGTCGGCCGATCGCGGGTGGCTCGAACCGCAGGGCGCTCGGGTGAAACCGTGTCGTGCGAGGATGATCGTCGCCTACCCTTCCGCCATGGCGAGAGCGCTTGGCGTCGTCCTGTTATCGGCACTGCTCGTCGGGTGCGGCGCCACCGTGACCGGGACCGCCGTGCCGGTGCCGGACCCGACGTTCCCCGAACCTCCCCCGCGCACCGCCGAGGTGCTGCTCGGCGACCTGGCGTCGGTCGACCCGTGCGGGCAGGTGGAGCCGGCGGACCTGGCCGCGTTCGGCGAGGCTTCGGTGGCGCCGGTCGAGTCCTTCGACCACTGCCTGCTCAAGGTGTCCACGGGCGGCGCGGTGCTCGACGTGCTGGCGGGCGGCCTCGACCGGGTGCTGCACGAGGCCGTGTTCGACGGGCCCTTGGTGCCGTACAAGGAACTGCGGATCGTGGAGATCCGGGGCGGCGACGTGCAGTGCCAGCGCGGCCTGGTGTTCGCGGACCTGGTGGCGCTGAACGTGACCGTCGAGAACCACTCGGACGAGGACGTGGCCGCGACCCGGCTGTGCGAGGTCGCCGACGTCGTGGTGAGCGCCGTCGCGGACCGCGTGCTCGCGGGCGACGTGGAGCACCGGCGGTTCGCGGCGAAGTCCCTCGGGCCGGTGCACGCGTGCCGCGGGCTGTCGGACGCGACGGTCGGGCGGCTGCCCGGGCTGGCGGGTTCGCGGGCCTGGGCCTACCCGGCGGGCCACCAGTGCCGGTGGAGCGCGGACGGCACGACGACACCGCCCAGGGTGCGGGTCACGTACTCGGTGGGCGTGCCGACCGAACCGAACGGCGGGAACAGCAAGATCGAGGACATCGCCGGACGACCCACCGTGATGTCGGGGTTGACCACGTCCTCGCTCGTGCTGTGCGGCGCGGAGACGACCCACATCCCGTTCGGGGACGGGTTGAGCGAACTCGCGCTCGTCACCGTGGCCCTGCCGACCGGCGCCGCGGTCGAGGACGCCTGTGCCGCGGTGCGGGTCGTCGCGGCGGAGGTCTGGGCCGGGCTGCCGGCTTGACGACCGGACCGCCGCGCGGCCCGTGGGCGAACGGGACGGAGCCGGGAGGCAGGCGGTCTGGGGGCCGCCGTGCCTCGACCGGCTCCGCCTCCGGTCGAACGCTCCCCTGACGTCCGCCCGGCAAGCCCGAGCATGCCCGCGGGCGCTTGCGGAAAACTGGGGTGGCGTTGAAGTGGCTGGTCACAGGCCTGTGGTGGGGCTTGCTCGACAGCCGCCGGGCGCGGACGACCCTGGTCGGACCTCTCGCCCGACCTGCCCGTCCTGCCCGGGAGCACCGGCCGACCGCGGGCTCGGGGACCGGACCGGGTAGCGCCCGCGTCCTCCAACGGTCGTCGCCAGGCCTTCGGGGGTCACTCGCGGGCGGTCCCGCTCACGGGGTTGCGTCGCGCGTTGCGTCACCGTGCCCGGACGGCGCGTCGGCCAGGCGACCGCCCAGTTCCCGTAACCGCTCCGCGAGGTCCGCGGTGGCCTCGATCAGGTCGCTCAGGGACGTCCCGGGCTCCACCGGGGTCCAGCCGCGCGCCAGGAAGCGGATGACCTCGGCGTTGTCCCGGAGCTCGACCGCGAGCGCCTCCACCTGACCGGGCAGCGCCAC
The DNA here is from genome assembly GCF_040656635.1 of Actinosynnema sp. NPDC049800. Lineage (NCBI taxonomy): Bacteria > Bacillati > Actinomycetota > Actinomycetes > Pseudonocardiales > Pseudonocardiaceae > Actinosynnema > Actinosynnema sp. NPDC049800. The sequence goes on from NZ_JBFAMT010000057.1 coordinate 42,586, forward strand.
GGCCGACCGCTCGGTGACCCGCCTGGCCCGGAACGCGCGCTGCCGGCACGCCGACGAGCAGTACCGACGGGGCCTTCCGGTGGTCCGCGCGGCGAACTCCTTCCGACACTGCTGGCAATTCAATTCACGCGACTTTCGTTACGGATCGCCCGGCGTTTTCACGTTGCGAAAAGGCGCGCCCGGCGCTTCCGGTGGCCAAGTCAGGTGAATGCGACGTCGACGTATCGGGTGAAGGCCGGTCGCTTGACGCCCTGCGTTCGCCAGCGTGTACTGGTTTTGTCGGACGGACCGGCAAAGTGAATCGAAAAGTTTCCGAATGCGTTGATCGGCCGACCGTTCCGAGCCCGGAGGAACGCGGTGGGATCGACCGGCCCGCGACCGATCGCACTGCGCCGACTATTCCGCGCCGTGGTTCGAATTTATCCGAATCGTCTCCTCGTGAAGGAGTTGTGCTGCCATGCCAACCCAGTACTCCCTGACGGTCCGCAATGAATCTACCCAGTTCCAAGACCTCTGCGTGTACCAGCAGCCCGTGGACCTCGGCGTGCGCAACGCCATGTCGCTCGCCTGGCTGACCGCGCCGGCGTGGCCGAACACCACCGTGACCTTCGAGTGGACCCTCGACTACTGCTTCGTCTGGTCCTACACGGGCTCGTTGAAGCCGGGCACGCGGTTCCGCGCGCAGGAGGTCCGCCGGGCCAACCCGCAGGACCTCACCGCGAACCAGATCCTGTTCGACTACACCGACGGCGCGCACCGGTTCGTGCCAGGAAAGGCGTTCGGCGTCCCGGAGCTCGGCAGCCTCTACGTCCGGGAACTGCCGACGGTGCCGGCGGACGGCGCGGCGGTCGGCATCGGCATGTCGAACTCCGGCGTGTTCGCGGTGCAGGCGCAGCCCAACGAGAACCTCGTCTTCACCCCGCACCCCAGTTACTGGCTCACCGCGGGCACCTACGTCCACGGCGAGGTGCTCGACATCGAGCAGATCAGCAACTCCGTCGAGCTGCAGTACAACGCGGGCTTCGACATGACCGCGGTGCTGCAGGCGGACAACACGTGGTCGATCAGCACCGGCATGCAGCCGGTCGCCGCCTGACCGCACCGGTGACCGGACCTCTCCCCGGTCCCCGATGACCCGTGCGCCCGGACGCCCCTCCGGCGCATCGCGGAGGACGACGGGGTCGAGGTCCGGTGGCGCCCACGACCCGCCCCGCTCGACAGCCCGGGTGCCCCCACCACACCGGCCCGTCGTCCCGGGCGCGGAGCGCGACTTCCCCGGCGCGCTCCGCGCCCCTTCCTCTCCTCCCTCTCCCCAGGAGTTCACCCATGGCTTACAACACCATCGGCCCGGTCGACGTCATCAAGGCCCTGGTCGGCTGGATCCAAGCGGACCAGCCGACGATCGAGGCGCTCTCGGTGTTCGCGGGCGGCTGGGAAGGCTGGGCCCGCAACCAGTTCGCGCTGTGGTTGCAGGCCGAGCTGAAACTGCGGCTCCGCAACAACAATCCGCTCGACGTCCTGACGGAAGCCAACTTCATCCCGACCGGCGAGGGCGCGGTCCCGGTTTTCGAGACCCCCCAGGCCCGCGCCGATCTCGTGTTCAACGCGCTCAGCCCCGCCGTCGCGGACACCGCGCCGGTCATCATCACCGAGTTGAAGTGCCAGTCGCCCAAACAGCCGTGGACCTCGTTCCGCTCCGGGCTCAGCCGTGACGTCACCAAGCTGTACGGCGTCAACCCCGACGTCGACGACGCCTTCGGCCCGGAGAACGTGATGGTGCTGTCGCTGGGCATCTGCTTCAACGAACCCGGCTTCCGCCCCGCCGCGGGCTACCGGGTCGAGCCCGCGGGCCGCCAGTACGCCGTGCAGTGGTGGTCGGACCCCGACCTGGTCGGCTGACGCGGACCTCGCTCCACCAGGTCGACGCGGCCGGCCCTACGAGTGGATGACCAGACCCCGGCCACCGTCGCGCTTCGCCTCGTACATGGCCTTGTCCGCACGGCTGAGGACGGTCGCGGCGGTGGCCTCGGGGTCGTGGTCGGCGCAGATCACCACGCCGACCGACGCGCTGATCTCCTCGCCGAGCGCGTCGAGGATCCGGAACGCCACCTTCTCCGGCTCCTCCAGCCCTTCGACCAGGACGCCGAACTCGTCACCGCCGAGCCTGGCCACCACGTCGGTGTCGCGGACGCACTGCCGCAGCCGCTGCGCCACCCGTTCGAGCAACGCGTCGCCGTGCGCGTGGCCGGAGACGTCGTTGACCGCCTTGAAGTCGTCCAGGTCCACGAACAGCAGCCCGAACGGCCTGCCGTCGCGGTGGTGCTCGGCCATCGCCTCGTCCAGCCTGCGCTCGAACAGCGCCCGGTTGGCCAGCCCGGTCAACGGGTCGTGGTGCGCCTGGTGCGTCAGGGTGCGCTCGGACTCGCGCAGCAGCAGAACGAGCTTCGTGTTGTCCACAAGGGTCACCAGCTGCCGCAAAATCACCGCGACGAACACCGTGAAGCCGCAGCCGATCTCCACCGCGTCCAACGGCCCGAGGTCGCCGATGATCGTGCGCCGCAGCACCAGCACGCTGCTGACCAGTAAGGGCACGTACGGCATCAGCAGGTAGGCCCACTGCCACGGCCGCCGGTTGCGGCTCGGGCCGGTCGACGGCGACGGCACGGGCGCCAGCGCCGCCAACGCGATCAGCGCCGGTCCCACCACGAACCCGGCGTTGGCCAGCGGCGGCACCTCCGGCGCCTGGATGCTGACCAGGTAGGCGAACGCGAAGTCGGACGCGGCCAGCGCCACCAGGCCGAGGCCGAGCAACCGCAGCTGCGGTCGCAGCACGACCTTGCGGTCCGCGCTCAGCACCACCACGATCACCAGCAGCACCAGGTCCGTCACCGGGTAGGCGATGGCCACCAGGAACGCCGCCGAACCCGGGTTCCCGGCCGCGACCAGCCCGCCGAGCGACGTGGTCCAGGTCAGCACGAACAACGACCCGACCACGATCAGGCCGTCCAGCAGCAGCACCAGCCGGGCGCTGCGGGACCGGCGGTCCAGCAGCGCGTCGGGGGAGTCCGACCGGCGGAAGTTGCCGATCACGAGCAGCGCGACGAACGCGAACGGCACGATGCTGAGGTACCCGGCGTCCGCCGGCGACGGCGACGGCACGGCGCGCCGCTCGACCAGCTGGTACCACGTCCACAACGCCTGGCCGGTGGACCAGCCCGCCATGCCGAACCCCATCGCCAGCCGCCAGCGGCGGTCCGGCCCGGTCGCCCGGCGCGCCGTCCACCAGCAGCAACCGGTGGCGAACAGACCGGTGGCGAGCTGGGCGAGGTCGTCGAGGACCACCGCGCCCTCGCCCTTGACGAGGTCGAAGCTCGCGGCCACGGACGCGGCGGTGGCCAGCGCCACCACGACCGCGGCCGTGATGGCGAACCGCCTCGTCCCGATCACGTCGGCCAGTGTGCCGCATTCCGGTGCCTTCGGCCGGGTCGCCCTGGGAGGATCGGCGGGTGGCAGAGCAGGAGGTTCCCGTCGCCGCCGACGTGGTGACGGAGCAGGAGTACGAGCGGTTCGCCCGGCACCGGATCGCCGAGTTGGGAGGCGACGCGGACGCGTTCGGCCTCTCGTACAACGTGTTGCACCTGGCGTACGTGATGATCAACGACTACGAGGCGCTGGTGCACCGCGAGCAGGGCTGGACCATGCCCGGGTTCCGGTTGATGTTCAAGCTGTGGATCCTGGGCCCGACCCAGCCCGCGCGGCTGGCCGACCTGTCCGGCACGACCAGGTCGGCGATGTCCAACCTGATCAACACGCTGGAGCGGGCCGGGCTGGTCGAGCGGACCAGGGACGGCCAGGACCGGCGCGTGGTGTTCGTCGCGCTCACCGAGGAGGGCCGCTCGGCGGTGGCGCGGGCCTTCCCGCACCAGAACGCGCGCGAGGCGCGCTGGTTCGCCGTGCTGGACCCCGACGAGCGCGCGCAGATGGTGCAATTGCTCCGACGAGTGGCCGCCGCCCGTCCGAGGTAGCCCGGTCGAGACGCGGTTTTTCGCAATTTCGTCGCGATTTCAACGAACGCCGTGCGGATCGCCCGCGGTCGTCGTCGAATTCACGGCGTCGGTATGCCCGGTCGGCTGGAAAAGTCTTGGCCATTTCTGCGGGAAAACATTTGTCCCAATATCTGGGAGCGGTTCCACTCTAATGGAGGAGCAGTGCTCCGGCGACGTTGCGCTACGGTCCTGTAACCGCCGTCACACCGCACGTCAACCCGCAGGAGAAAGGCCGTTCATGCTGACCTTAGTGGCCGCGGCTGCATTGACCCTGTCCGCGCTCTCCCCCTCCGGTGAAACAACGGTCGAGACCGCGCCCGAATACGTCACGGTCCAGGTCAGGACCGTGAACGGATCCGGTTGCCCGGCCGGCACCGCGGCGGTCGCCGCCTCGCCCGACCGCACCGCCTTCACCGTCACCTACAGCAGTTTCCTGGCGCAGGCCGGCGCCGACTCCGAGCCGACGGACTTCCGGAAGAACTGCCAGCTCGCGCTGGAGCTGAACTACCCCCAGGGCTTCACCTACGGCATCGCCAGGGCCGACTACCGCGGGTTCGCGCACCTCCAGCGCGGCGCGGTGGGCATGGAGCAGGGCAACTACTACTTCCAGGGCATGTCTCCGACTGCCCGCAAGAGCCATTCCTACGCCGGGCCCTACAGCGACAACTGGCAGGCGACGGACGCCACGGAATGGGACGCGATCGTCTACGCGCCGTGCGGCGAACAGCGGATGTTCAACATCAACACCGAACTCCGGGTCACCGCGGGCACGTCGACCGGCACCAGTTTCATGGTGATGGACTCGACCGACAGCAACGTGAGCACCACGTACCACTTCTCGTGGAAGCGGTGCTAGGACGGCCCGACCGGTGACCGGGCAAGGGACTTGCGTCAATTCGCCGCCGATACCGTGCTCAATGACGAGTCGGAAGGTGCTGCATGTTCAATTTCGTGGCGGCCGTCACCATGGCGGCGGCGGTGATCATCATTCCTCCCGGCGGGGCGCCGAACACCACCCCGCCGCCGGATCACATGACCATCGACGTGGTGACCGTCAACGGATCCGGATGCCCGGCCGGTACCGCGGCCGTGGCGGTCTCTCCGGACAACAAGGCGTTCACCGTCACCTACAGCCAGTTCATGGCGCAGGTGGGCGTAGGCGCGCTGCCCACCGATTTCCGGAAGAACTGCCAGCTCAACCTGAGGCTGAACATCCCACAGGGGTTCACCTACGGCATCGCGCAAACCGACTATCGCGGCTTCGCCCACCTCGAGCGGGGCGCGACCGGTCTGGAACGGGCCAACTACTACTTCCAGGGCATGTCGCCGACGGCGTACCGGAGCCACAGCTACGCGGGACCGTTCAGCGACGACTGGCAGGCCACCGACACCACCGAACTCGCCGCGATCGTCTACCACCCGTGCGGCGAGCAACGGCTGTTCAACATCAACACGGAGTTGCGGGTGAGCGCCGGGTCGTCCGACACGACGACGACCACCAGCTTCATGTCCATGGACTCCACGGACGGCAGCGTCGAGACGACTTACCACTTCGCCTGGAAGACCTGCCCGTGAGCGAACCGGCCCGGTGAGTGGTGGTCCCCACCCACCGGACCGGCCCGCCTGAGCGCGTGCGCGAAAGGCTCGACCGGTAGGCGCACGCGCCGCTTCGACTTCCCGCGCGGCCGGACCACGCTGTCCGGCCGCGCGGGAAGGCCGTCCCCGGCCGCACGTCGTTGTGCGGCCGGGGACGAGTCACACGAGCGGCCGGTCGGTCGGCTCGATCGGCCTGGGCAGCACGGAGCGGCCCGTCAGGTAGGCGTCCACGCCGGCGGCGGCCGAGCGGCCCTCGGCGATGGCCCACACGATCAGCGACTGGCCGCGGCCCATGTCGCCGGCCACGAACACGCCGTCGACCGAGGTCGCGAACTCCTCGTCCCGCGCCACGTTGCCGCGCGCGTCGAGGTCGACGCCCAGCTCGGTGAGCAGGCCGTCCTTCTCGGGGCCGACGAAGCCCATCGCCAACGTCACCAGCTGCGCCGGGATCTCCCGCTCGCTGCCGGGCACCGGCTCGAACCGCCCGCCGGACGCCTCGACCTCGACCAGCTTCAACGCCCGCACCGCGCCCTCGTCGTCACCGAGGAACTCGACGGTGGACACCGAGTACAGCCGCTCGCCGCCCTCCTCGTGCGCCGACGTGACCCGGTAGAGCATCGGGTAGGTCGGCCACGGGTGCGCCTCGGCGCGCTTCTCCGGCGGCCGGGGCATGATCTCCAGCTGCGTCACGGACAACGCGCCCTGGCGGTGGGCCGTGCCGACGCAGTCCGCGCCGGTGTCGCCGCCGCCGATGACGACGACGTGCTTGCCCTCGGCGGTGATGGGCGGCGCGTCCAGCTCGCCGCGAGCCACCTTGTTGGCCCCCGGCAGGTACTCCATCGCCTGGTGCACGCCCGTCAGCGACCGGCCGGGCACCGGCAGGTCGCGCCACGCCGTCGCGCCGCCGGCCAGCACCACCGCGTCGTAGGACTCCCGCAGCTCCTCGACCGTGACGTCGACGCCGACGTTCACGTTCGTCCGGAACTCGGTGCCCTCGGCGCGCATCTGGTCGAGCCTGCGGTCCAGCCGCCACTTCTCCATCTTGAACTCGGGGATGCCGTAGCGCAGCAGCCCGCCGATCGCGTCGGCCCGCTCCAGCACCACGACCGAGTGACCGGCGCGGGTCAGCTGCTGCGCGGCGGCCAGGCCCGCCGGCCCGGAACCCACCACGGCCACCGAACGGCCGGTGCGCGCGACGGGCGGCTGGGGCGTGACCCAGCCCTCGTCCCACGCCCGGTCGATGATGGAGATCTCGACCCGCTTGATGGTGACGGGATCGCCGTTGATCCCCACCACGCACGCGGCCTCGCACGGCGCCGGGCACAACGTCCCGGTGAACTCCGGGAAGTTGTTGGTGGCGTGCAGCCGTTCCGAGGCCTTGCGCCAGTCGTCGCTGAACACCAGGTTGTTCCACTCGGGGATCAGGTTCCCCAGCGGACAGCCCTGGTGGCAGAACGGGATGCCGCAGTCCATGCACCGGCCGGCCTGCTTCTCCAGCTTGGGCCGCTCGAACTCCTCGTAGACCTCGCGCCAGTCGCGCAGGCGCAGGAAAACGGGACGGCTGCGCGGGGTCTCACGCTCGGTGGTGAGGAACCCACGAGGGTCAGCCATGAGACGCCTCCATGATCGCTTCGTTGACGTCCCGGCCCTCGAGCTCGGCCCGGGCCTGTGCCGCCAGCACCCTCTTGTAGTCCTTCGGCATGACCTTGGTGAACCGGTCCACCGCCAGGTCCCAGTCGGCCAGCAGCGCGTGCGCCACCGCCGAGTCCGTTTCCAGGTAGTGCTTCTCCACCGCGCGCCGCAGGAACTCGCGGTCCGCCTCGTCCACCGGGTCCAGGTCCACCATCTCGGGGTTGACCCGCGGCACGGCCGCGTCCAGCACGTAGGCGATGCCGCCGGACATGCCCGCGGCGAAGTTGCGCCCGGTCGCGCCGAGCACGACCACCCGGCCGCCGGTCATGTACTCGCACCCGTGGTCGCCGACGCCCTCGACGACGGCCAGCGCGCCCGAGTTGCGCACGCAGAACCGCTCGCCGACCTTGCCGCGCAGGAAGATCTCGCCGCCGGTCGCGCCGTAGCCGATCACGTTGCCGGCGATGATGTGCTGCTCGGCGGCGAACTGCGCGTCGGGCACCGGCCGGACGACGATCCGCCCGCCCGACAGGCCCTTGGCCACGTAGTCGTTCGCGTCGCCGATGAGCCGCAACGTGATGCCGCGCGGCACGAACGCGCCGAACGACTGCCCGGCCGTGCCGGTGAACGTGATGTCGATCGTGTCGTCGGGCAGGCCCTCGCCGCCCCACCGCTTGGTCACCTCGGAGCCGAGCATGGTGCCGACGGTGCGGTTGACGTTGCGCACCGGCAGTTCCAGCCGCACCCGGTCGCCGGAGGCGATCGCGCCCTCGGCGAGCTGGATCAGCGTGTTGTCCAGCGCCTTGTCCAGCCCGTGGTCCTGGGAGGTGGTGCGGTGCCGCGCCGCGCCCTCGGGCAGCGACGGCACGTGGAAGATCGGCGACAGGTCGAGCCCGGCCGCCTTCCAGTGGTCGACCGCGGCCCGCGTGTCGAGCAGGTCCGCGTGCCCGACGGCCTCGGCCAGGGTGCGGAAACCCAGCTGCGCCAGCAGCTCCCGGACCTCCTGCGCGACGAACTCGAAGAAGTTCACCACGTGCTCGGCCTTGCCCGCGAACTTCGCCCGCAGCACCGGGTTCTGCGTGGCCACGCCGACCGGACAGGTGTCCAGGTGGCAGACCCGCATCATGACGCAGCCCGAGACGACCAGGGGAGCGGTGGCGAAGCCGAACTCCTCCGCGCCGAGCAGCGCCGCGATCACCACGTCGCGCCCGGTCTTGAGCTGGCCGTCGGTCTGCACCACGATCCGGTCGCGCAACCGGTTGGCCAGCAGCGTCTGCTGCGTCTCGGCCAGGCCCAGCTCCCACGGTCCGCCCGCGTGCTTGATGGACGACAGGGGTGACGCGCCGGTGCCGCCGTCGTGGCCGGAGATCAGCACGACGTCCGCGTGCGCCTTGGAGACGCCCGCCGCGACCGTGCCGACGCCGACCTCGGAGACGAGCTTCACGTGGATGCGCGCCGCCGGGTTGGCGTTCTTCAGGTCGTGGATGAGCTGCGCCAGGTCCTCGATCGAGTAGATGTCGTGGTGCGGCGGCGGCGAGATCAGGCCGACGCCGGGCGTGGAGTGCCGGGTCTTGGCGATCCACGGGTACACCTTCGCGCCGGGCAGCTGGCCGCCCTCGCCGGGCTTCGCGCCCTGCGCCATCTTGATCTGGATGTCGTCGGCGTTGACCAGGTACTCGCTCGTCACGCCGAACCGGCCCGAGGCCACCTGCTTGATGGCGCTGCGCCGCGAGTCGCCGTTGGCGTCGGGGGTGAACCGCTCGGCGTCCTCGCCGCCCTCGCCGGTGTTGGACTTCGCGCCCAGCCGGTTCATCGCGATGGCCAGCACCTCGTGCATCTCCTGCGAGATGGACCCGTAGGAGATGGCGCCGGTGGCGAACCGCTTCACGATGGACGAGACCGGCTCGACCTCGTCGATCGGCACCGGCTCGCGCACGCCCTCCTTGAACGCGAACAGCCCGCGCAGCGTCATCAGCCGCTTGGCCTGCTCGTCCACGCCCCGCGTGTACTCCTTGAAGATGTCGTAACGCCCGGTGCGCGTGGAGTGCTGGAGCTTGAACACGGTCTGCGGGTTGAACAGGTGCGCCTCGCCCTCGCGGCGCCACTGGTAGTCGCCGCCGACCTCCAGCTCGCGGTGGTGCGCCCGGACGCCGTCGGCCGGGAACGCCATCCGGTGCCGCCGCGCCACTTCCTCGGCGATGACGTCGAAGCCGACGCCGCCCAGCCGCGAGGTGGTGCCGGTGAAGCACGTGGCCACGACCTCGTCACCGAGGCCGATCGCCTCGAAGATCTGCGCGCCGGTGTAGGAGGCCACGGTCGAGACGCCCATCTTGGACATCGTCTTGCGCACGCCCTTGCCCAGCGCCTTGATCAGGTTGCGGGTCGCCACCTCCGGCTCGACGTCGGGCAGCTCCTCGACCGACGCCATGGCCAGGTACGGGTTCACCGCCTTCGCGCCGTAGCCGACGAGCAGCGCGATGTGGTGCACCTCGCGCGCGTCGCCCGACTCCACGATCAGGTCGACCTGGGTGCGGGTCTTCTCCCGCACCAGGTGGTGGTGCACCGCGCCGGTCAGCAGCAGCGACGGGATCGGCGCGTGCTCCTGGTCCACGCCCCGGTCCGACAGCACGACCAGCCGCGCGCCGTCCCGGATCGCCTGCGACACCTCGGCCCGGATCTCGTCCAGCCGCCGCACCAGCGCCTCGCCGCCGCCGGCCACCTCGTAGAGGCCGCGCACGGTGAACGTGCGGAACTCCGGCAGCGTGCCGTCGTCGTCCACGTGCACGAGCTTGGCCAGCTCGTCGTTGTCCAGCACGGGGAACGGCAACGAGATCCGGCGGCACGACGTGGCGTCGACCGACAGCAGGTTCGGCTCCGCGCCGAGCGTGGCGTGCAGCGAGGTCACCAGCTCCTCGCGGATCGCGTCCAGCGGCGGGTTGGTCACCTGGGCGAAGAGCTGCGTGAAGTAGTCGAACAGCTGCCGCGGCCGGTCCGACAGCGGCGCGAAGGGCGCGTCGTTGCCCATCGAGCCGATCGGTTCCGCGCCGGAGCGCGCCATCGGGCGCAGCAGCAGCGCCATTTCCTCTTCCGTGTAGCCGAACGCCTGCTGGCGGCGCACCAGGGACGAGTGCGTCGGCACCTCGCGCTCGCGCGCCGGGAGGTCGGCCAGGTGCAGGATGCCGTCGGCGACCCACTCCTGGTACGGGTGCTCGGCCGCGAGCTGCCCCTTGATCTCCTCGTCGTCGATGATCCGCCCCTGGGCGGTGTCGACCAGGAACATCCGGCCCGGCTCCAGCCGGCCCTTGCGCACGATCGTGGCCGGGTCGAGCTCCAGCACGCCCGCCTCGCTGCCGAGCACGACCAGGCCGTCCTCGGTGACCCAGTACCGGGCCGGGCGCAGGCCGTTGCGGTCGAGCACCGCGCCGATCAGCGTGCCGTCGGTGAACGCCACCAGCGCCGGGCCGTCCCACGGCTCCATGAGCGTGGAGTGGAACTCGTAGAACGCGCGCCGTTGCGCGTCCATCTCGGCGTGGTTCTCCCACGCCTCGGGGATCATCATCAGCACCGCGTGCGGCAGGCTGCGCCCGCCCAGGTGCAGCAGCTCCAGCACTTCGTCGAACGTCGCCGAGTCGCTGGCGCCGCGCGTGATGACCGGGAAGACCCGGGACAGGTCGCCGGGGATCAGGTCGGTGGCGAGCACCGACTCGCGCGCGTCCATCCAGTTCCGGTTGCCGCGCAACGTGTTGATCTCGCCGTTGTGCGCCACGTACCGGTACGGGTGGGCCAGCGGCCACGACGGGAACGTGTTGGTGGAGAACCGCGAGTGCACCAGGCCGATCGAGCTGGTGACCCGCTCGTCGGTCAGGTCGGGGAAGAACTTCTCCACCTGCGGCTCGGTGAGCATGCCCTTGTAGACGATCGTCCGCCCGGACAGGCTCGGGAAGTACACGTCGGTCGCGTGCTCGACGCGCTTGCGCACCACGAACGCCAGGCGTTCCAGTTCCAGGCCTTCCGCGCCACTGAGGAAGAGCTGGCTGAACGCGGGCATGGTGGTCTTCGCCGTGGGACCGACGTGGTCGGCGTCCACCGGCAGCGCGCGCCACCCGAGGACCGTCGCGCCCTCTTCGGCGGCGATGCGCTCGATCTGCTCCTTGACCTCGTCCTGACCCTCCTGGGGGAGGAACGCGGTGCCGACCGCGTAGCCGCCGGGCTCGGGCAAGGGGAAGCCGACGACCTCGCGGTAGAACGCGTCGGGCACCTGGATCAGGATGCCCGCGCCGTCACCGGTCTCCGGCTCGGCGCCGCGCGCTCCCCGGTGTTCGAGGTTGCGCAGCGCCACCAGGGCCTGGCTGACGATCGCGTGATTTCTGCGACCGGCCAGGTCGGCGACGAACGCGACACCGCAGGCGTCGTGCTCGTACTGCGGGTCGTAAAGGCCTTGCGGCTGGTGGTGGGTCACAACGGGCCCTCCCGTGGCGTCGTCCGGGCATACGGAGACGGCCGAACGCCCGCGCGCGGCTTTACGCGGACAGCTCGGCCTGCAGGTACTGGCTGTGGACCCACGCCCGAGAGATCGTCGGCGTGGGTTCCGCACTCCGTTGTGCGGGAGAACTGCACTTGCTCGTGCGCGCCTCGCGGCCGGATGGGGCCGTTCGGGAGCGCTTGGCGGTGCACCGGGATTGCCGGGGTCTTGTGACGATAGTGTGAATTCGCGGTTATGGCTCTAGTCCGACAGGGCGTCGTGGTGAATCACACCACTACTTGACGCCGTTCCGACCAACGGGGTACACCCGGTCGGACCAGAGTTTCGCTCACTTTCGGAACTTCAGTGCCGGGTGAAATCAGCTGCCGGCTCTTCTGGACTCCCGCCCGCAGCCCACCGCGACGACGAGGCACAGCGCCGCGAGCGCGCCCTGCCACCACGCGCCCTCGCTCACGGCCAAGATCACGTTGACGCCCGAGACCAGCGCGAACAGCGCCGCCAGCAGCGCCCAGAGCCGGCGTTCGGCCTTCGCGCCGCGCAGGAGGAGCAGTGATGTCGGTGGATGGGCCACGGCGCGCACCTCCGGTCCGGGCCTGCCGCGCTCGACGGCGACAAGTCGGCTGCGGGTACCCGCACTTTGCGTACCTCACACCTCCGGGTGGTGACTTTTTCCCGCGAACCACCGAGGGTGTGTGCGCTGCGTGATCACGGTCAGCCGACCGTTGCTCCGAACAGGAGGCCGACGTAGTACGTGACGATCATCGTGAGCGACCCGACGACCACGTTGCGGCGCACCGCGCGGCCGACGCGGCTCGACCCGAGGCGGGCGCTGATCACGCCGGTGAGCACCAGGCCGACCAGCACGGCCACCGCGCACGCCCACACCCGCCACCCGGTCGGCGGCAGCACGATCGCGACCAGCGGGATCAGCGCGCCCGCCGCGAACGCCACCAGCGACGCCCACGCGGCCTGCCACGGGCTGGTCAGGTTGTCCGGGTCGATCTGCAGCTCGGCCTCGGCGTGCGCGCGCAGGGCGTCCTGCTCGGTCAGCTCGCGGGCGACCCGCGCGGCGAGGTCCTCCGACAGCCCCTTGTCCTGGTAGATCTCGGCGAGCTCGCGTTCCTCCTCCTCGGGCATCTCGCGCAGCTCGCGCTCCTCGAGCCTGAGCGCGGCCCGCTCGGTGTCCCGCTGGGTGCTGACCGAGACGTACTCGCCGCCCGCCATGGACAGCGAGCCCGCCACGAGCCCGGCCAGGCCCGCCGCGAAGATCGCGGTGCGGTCGGTGGTGGCGCCCGCGACGCCGACCACGAGCCCGGCCGTCGACACGATGCCGTCGTTGGCGCCGAGGACGCCGGCGCGCAGCCGGTTGAGCCGGCCGGAGAGGTCGTCGCGGTGCGGTTCGCCGGGGTGCGTCATGACCGTGATCGAACCACCACTCGGCCAACGGGTGGCGTCGCTGCCGCGAACGGGTGAAAGCATGGACAGCGGGGGCGGGTTGCCCGCCGGGGGCCGGGGTGATCGGCTCCCGGCTGACGAATCAGGGGGAGCGGTGGTCAGCAGGCGTGCGGTGCTGCTCGGGGTCGGCGCGGTGGTCGGGTCGGTCGCGGCCACGTTGCCGCCCCGTGCGCCGCGACGGCGCATCGAGCGGTGCGCCGAGTGGGGTGCCCGGACGCCGGTCGACCGGCCGGTGGTATTGGGCCGCGGGCCGGAGCGGATCCTGGTGCACCACACGGCGACGGAGAACGTCGCGGACGGTTCGCGGCAGCACGCGCACGAGTTGGCGCGGTTCTTCCAGGCGCTGCACATGGACGCCAACGACTGGGGCGACACCGGGCAGCACTTCACCATCACGCGCGGCGGCGTGGTGCTGGAGGGGCGGCACGGCAGCGTGGACGCGTTGCTGGCCGGCGACCGGATGGTGGAGGGCGCGCACGCGTACGGGCAGAACCGGAACTCGATCGGGATCGAGAACGAGGGCACCTACGTCGACGAGGTGCCGCCCGCCGGGCAGTGGGACGCGCTGGTGTGGCTGTGCGTGGTGATCTGCCGGCAGTACTCGATCCCGCCGGCGGAGATCCACGGCCACCGGGACTTCTGGGACGGCACCGTGTGCCCGGGCGACGCCTTCCACGCGTTGCTGCCGAGGCTGCGCGCCGAGGTGACCCTGGCGGTGTAGGTCGGGCCGCGACCGGGCCGGGCGGTCAGCCGGCCTCGACGATCCGCCACTGCGGTCCGCCGACCCAGGTGGCCTCGAGCCGGGACCGGTGGCCGCCGCCGGTGAACTCGACCACGACGGCGTCCGCGGGCTGTTCGACGGTGGCGGCGAAGCCCTGGCGCGGGGTGGCCGAGATGGGCTCCATGTCCGAGGCGGAGAAGCTGATCGCGGCGACCCCGCCGTGCAGGGTGAAGCTGCGCAGGTAGACCGGTTCGCCGTCGCGCTCGGTCCAGGTGCCGTTCTCCGACGGCAGGGGTTGGGTGGTCGTGGTGGTGGTCGGCACGGCCGTCGTCGTCGTGGTCGGCGCGACGGTGGCGATCACCGCGACCGTGGTCGTGGTCGTGATGGGCGCGGCGGTGGTGGTCGTGGTGGTGGTCCGGGCGATCGCCGAGGACTGCGTGGGCCCGGCGACGACGCGCGGCCGCTCGGGCGCGCCCGCGTCCAGCACGAACCGGATGCCCAGCCAGGACAGCACCACCGCGACCGCCGTCGACGCCGACCACGCGGCGAAGTACTGCAGGCCCCTGGTCACGCGGACATCCTGCCGGCGGGACCGGCGCCGCGGACCCCTTCGCTCAGCACGCGGCGCCCGGGGTGGTGACGTGGTTGCCGACGTCGTCCCGGTCGGCGGCGGCGAGCACGGTGTCGAGCAGGTGCGGGAAGCGGGCGTCGATGTCCTCGCGGCGGAGCCGGATGAAGCAGCGGGTGCCCTCCTCGCGCCGCCAGGTCAGGCCCGCGGCGTTGAGCACCTTGAGGTGGTGGCTGAGCGTGGACTTGGCGACGGGCGCGTCGAACTCGCCGAAGTTGAACTCCTCGCCGTCGGCGAGCAGGCGGACCAGGCCGACGCGGAGGGGGTCGCTGAGCGCCGCCAGGACGTCGGTCAGGGTCAGCTGATCGACGTCCGGGTTGCGGTCGGCGTGGCGCACGTCTGCCAGTCTAGGTGTTCGATGTTTTGCGAACGTCGAACTGTCGGGGGTAGGTTGTTCGATGTTCACCGAACTTCGAACAAGGTGGGGATCATGGAGTTTGACGGGCAGCTCGCGCTGGTCACGGGCAGCACGGCGGGGATCGGCCGGGAGACCGCGCGGTTGCTGGCGGCCGGTGGCGCGACGGTGATCGTCACGGGGCGGGACGAGGCGCGCGGCGCCGAGACCGTGGCGTCGATCGAGGCGGAGGGCGGGCAGGCGAAGTTCCTCGCCGCCGACATGGCGGACCTGGGGTCGGTGCGGGCGCTGGCGGAGGCGGTCGGCGAGGTGGACGTGCTGGTCAACAACGCCGGCATCTTCCCGTTCGCGGCGACCGCGGACCAGGACGCGGAGGGCTTCCAGCGGCTGTTCGACGTGAACGTGCGGGCGCCGTTCTTCCTGACCGCCGCGCTGCTGCCGGGCATGGCGGCCCGGGGCCGGGGCAGCGTGGTCACCGTGTCGACGTCCGCGACCTCGTTCGCGGTGCCGGGTGCGGCGGCGTACTCGGCGACCAAGGCGGCCCTGGAGTCCCTGACCCGGACGTGGGCCGTGGAGTACCGCGGCACGGGGGTCCGCGTCAACGCGATCGCGCCGGGCGCCACCGTGACCGAGGGGACGCAGGCCCTCCTCCCCGACGCCGTCGACGAGACCGGCCGCAAGTCCCCGCTCGGCCGCACGGCTTCCGCGCGTGAGATCGCCGAGGCCATCGTCTTCCTCGCCTCGCCGCGCGCGAGCTACGTGCACGGCGAACTCCTCCAGGCCGACGGCGGCCGCACCATCGGCTGACCACCCGCGTGCCGAACGCTCAGGTCCCGCTGGGCCTGAGC
>NZ_JBFAMT010000058.1:0-28303 GCF_040656635.1 Actinosynnema sp. NPDC049800
CATACCGCTGTTGTATGTGGCCCATTCGGCCGTGCCCCCGGGAGCCGCCTCAGGCCCGACTATCGCGAACACGGACTTGTGAAACAGG
This sequence comes from Actinosynnema sp. NPDC049800, assembly GCF_040656635.1. Taxonomy (NCBI): domain Bacteria; kingdom Bacillati; phylum Actinomycetota; class Actinomycetes; order Pseudonocardiales; family Pseudonocardiaceae; genus Actinosynnema; species Actinosynnema sp. NPDC049800. The sequence continues at coordinate 89 of NZ_JBFAMT010000058.1, forward strand.
CGCTAGTGGCCCGGGGCCTCCTGGCCCGCGACCTCGACCAGCACGCCGTCGGCGACCATGTCGTCGATCGTCTTCGGCATCAGGTAGGCCGTGCCGCCGCCGGGCTGCTCGAACCACGGCACGGCCACACCGGTCAGCACCTCGACCGGTCGGCGCAGCCGGTACACGTGGTACGGGCGGTTGATCCACGACGGCACCAGCGAGCGCTGCGCGAACGGAGTGCCCGCCGCGTAGACGAGGTTGCCCTCGCCCTCGCCGAAGCGGTCCACCTCCATGCCGGCGGGCAGCTCGACCATCGTCTTGTGCCGGAACAGGGTGAGCGGCGGTTCGCCGTTCATCGGGTTGATCGGCCACGACCGCTGGGGCTTGGGCTCCTGCGTCGACGTCGTGGCGCCCGACGGCTGGCCCGCGCCCTGCTGCTGGACCGGCGCGGGCGGTTCGACCGGCGGGCGCTGCGGCGGCGCGGGGCGGCGCGGCGGCTCCTCGCGGAACCCGTTGTTCATCGGCGGACGGGGGCGCTGCGGCGGCGGGGGCGGCGGCAGCGGGCGCGGCGGGCGGCGGCTGGTGAGCACCAGCTTGCCGGTCAGGTACGCGGCGGCGTCCTCCAGCCGGTCGAAGCGGACCGGGTTGGTCGGCCCGTGGTCGAACCACGACACCTCCCAGTCCGGGCCCTCGGTGCGCAGCAGCCAGGCGCGGTCGGCGGGCTCGCCGAACCGGTAGGCGGCGGGCGGCACGTCGAGCTCGTCCAGCGCGCGGCGGATGGACGAGAGCTCGCGCTCCTCTTCCGGCGTGACCTGGCGCGGCTCGGCCGGTGGCGGCGGCTGGACGGGCGGTGGCGGCGGTGGCGTCAGGCTCGGCGCGGGGGCCGCGGCCGGGCTCACGTCGTCGAACGGCCGCACGGCCTCGGCGAACTGCGTCGCCTGGTCGGCGAACGGCGGCGGCACCTGTTCCACGAACTGCGGCTGGTCGGCCGGTTCGGCGTGGGCCTCACGGTCCTCGTGGTGGTCGCGGTGCTCGTCGTGGTGGTCGTCGTGGGCTTCGCGGTGGTCGTGGTCGTCGAAGCGGGACTCGGGCTCGTCGTGCCGCTCTTCGTGCCGGTCGTCGGCGGCCTGCTCGGCGAACAGCGGCTCGTCGGGCTGGGTGAACGCCTGCTCGGCCGACTCCTCGAACCGGGTCTCGGCGCGGTCGGCGAAGCCCGGCTCCTCGGTGTGCTCCGGCGTGTAGAGGCGGGCCTGGTCGACCTCGAACTCGGCGGTGACCTCGGCCTCGTCGGCGGAGTGGCGGGCGTCGATTTCGGGCGCCTGCTCCTCGGCCGGCTGCGGCTCGTGCTCGGTCTGCTCGTGCTGGTGCGGGTCGTGCTGGTGCGGGTCGTGCTGGTGCGGGTCGTGCTGGTGCGGGTCGTGCTGGTGCGGTTCGTACGCCTGCTCGTGCTGCTGCTCGTAGACCGGCTCGTGCGACGGCTGCTCGTAGACCGGCTCCGGCTCGGCCTGGTCGTACGCGGGCTGGTCGTGCGGTGCGCGCTCGTGCGGCGCCTGGTCGTGCGCGGGCTCGTCGGTGACCGCCTCGACCTCGCCGGTCTCCTCGGCGGGCCCGGCCTCCGGTTCCTCGTCCGCGAACGGGCTCCAGGTCTGGGTCTCGTGGAGCTCGGGCTGGTCGTCGGCCTCCTCGCGCTCGTAGGCGCCCGGCGCGAACAGGTCCATCCCGTCCACGTAGGACTCGCGCCGGTACCGGTCGTCGATCACCGGGCCGTCCTCGTCGAACCGCACCCGGTACGGCGGGCCGTCCTGCGCGTACTCGATCACGTCCGGCTTGAGCTCGGTGAGGTTCGCCGTCCTCTCGACGTCCGCCGCCGCCTCGGCGGGCCGCGGCTCGTCGGCCGGCGGTTCGGGCAGCGACGCGACCACGGTGGCGCCCACCTCGACGGGCGGCTCGACCGGCGCGGGCGAGGGCTCGGCGACCGGCAGCTCGGTGCCCTGCGGCGCGGCCGGCGCGCCCAGGTTCGCCGCGGCGGCGACCCGGGCCTCCTCGGTCACCTCCGGCAGCACGAAGTCCAGCGCCTTGGCCCGCTCGACCAGCTCCGGCTCCGGCGGCACGCCGTAGGCGCGCAGGTAGTAGCCGACCGCGGCGGGCCAGATCCAGTGGCCGTCGGTCTGGAACGCCACCGGCACCACCGACGGCGCGTCCGGGTTGAGCACGTCCGCGTCGAACCCGCGCCCGATCACCGCGACCGGCGCCCGGTCCAGGTAGCTCAGCAGCAGGGCGTGGTCGGTCTCGGCGATCGGCGGCCGGTTGACCGAGGGCCGACCGCCGGGACCCGCGCCGTCGAACACCCGGGCCGTGCGGAACGCGCGGGGCGGCGCCGCCTGGTCGACGGGCGGCGGCGGCGGGGGCGGCGCCTGCTGGAGCCGTCGCCGCAGCCAGTCCGGCACGTTCTCGTCGGTGCGCGGGAAGAACCGCATCTCGTCCAGGTACGCCTGCGGCGGCGGTGGCGTGGTCCAGGACGGCTCGGCGCGGTCGAAGTCGAGGTTGTAGCTGGACGGGTGGTCAAGCTGGTAGCGGGCGTTGGACCAGCTGCCCCGGCCGTCCCGGTACATGCCCGCGCGCAGCCGCGAGAACAGCCCGGCCACCTCCTGGGGCGGCGACCAGGCGCGCAGGGCGCCGTCGACGGTGCGCACCTCGGCGGCCAGCTCGAAGTACCGGCCGGTCGCGCGGTACTCCGCGGTCACGTGCCGCCACTCCTCCGGCGCGGCCCGCATCAGCGTCAGGCCGATCTGCTTGACCAGCGCATCCTGCTCGGTCGGGTTCAGCGGCTTCAGCTCGGACACGTGCAACATCTTCCCCCGCGACTCCCAGTGCCCGCACGGGCCCCCGCTGAGCCGAACGGAGTAATGACGCCACGCGACCGTGCCTAGACGCCCGGTTGCGGCTGCTGCATCGCCGCCGCGGCCACTTCGACCAGGCTCCCGTCGGCCAACAGGTCACGCACGGAGGCGGCCAGGAAGTAGCCCGTTCCGCCCCCGACTTGCCCGAACCACGGCACCGCGATGCCCTTGAGGGCGGGCACCGGCTTCTGCACCCGGTACACGTGGTAGCGACGGTTCAGCCAATCCGGTGGCAACGATCGGTGGCCGAACATGGTCCCGGCGGTGTAGACGAGGTTGCCCAGCTCCGCGCCGAACCGGTCGAGCTCGGCCCCGACCGGGATGACCACGTTCTCGCGGTCGCGGAACAGCGACAGCGGCGGCTCGTCGGGCATGGGCTGGATGTCCGCGACCGGCAGCACCAGGGCGCCGGTGTCCGCCGCCGCGCGCGTGCGGTCCAGGTCGGCCCGCCACAGCAGCTCGGCCAGCAGCACCTTCGCCGCGTCCACGGCGTGCTCGTACACGCGCGGCCGACCGTGCGGTCCGCGGCTCGCGTCCCAGAACTGGACCTGCCAGCCGGACCGGCCCGGCGCCGGCTCGATGACGAACGCGTCGGGCTTCGGCTCGAGGATCCCGTACTCCGACTCGTCGACCCCGAAGTGGTCCAGCCGCTCCTTGAGGTGGTCGAGCGCGCGCCGGTCGACCTCGGTGATCACGCGCGGCTCGTGCTCGGGCAGCGGCGCGCCCTCGGCCTGCCCGGTGGCGACGGCGACGGCCGCCTGCTCGGCCTCGGCGGCGACCGGCGGCACGGTGTAGCCGTTGTCCCGGATGTGCTGCACGAGCTGCGGCACCGGCGGCACGTGGTGGTTGCGCAGGTAGTACGCCACCCCGCCGGGCCACACCCACGTGCCGTCGGTGTGGAAGGACAGCGGCACGGACGGCGTGGCTTCCGGCTTGAGCGCGTCGGGGCCGTAGGAGCGCGCGGCCAGCACGACCGGCGCGCGCTCCAGGTAGGCCAGCACGTCGTCCAGCTCCTGCGGGTGCACGGCCGGCCGGTCGTGCACCGTCGGGTCGGGCCCGTCGAACAGCGGCGCGGCGATCACGGTGCTCCGGGCCGGGCCGAGGCCCGCGCGTTCGCGGAGCCAGGCCGGGATCGCGTCGTCGTCGCGCGGGTAGAGCTCCAGCTCTTCGGCGTAGTGCCGCTCGGGGGGCGGCTGGGTCCAGTCCGGCTCGGCGTCCCGGTCGAACTCGGCGGAGTACGTGTCGGGGTGCACGAGGTGGAGCTTGAGCGTGAACCACGTGCCGTGGCCCGGTCGCGCCATGCCGTCGCGCAGCTGCACGAAGAACGGCAGCGCCTCCGGCGGCAGCTCCCAGTCGAACGACGAGCCGTACATGGTCAGCCCGGAGACCTGCGTCTCCACGTAGCGGCCCGTCATCCGGAAGTCGACGAACAGCTGCTCCCAGTCGCCGGGCAGGCGCTGCACCAGCAGGGTGGTGACGGAGCCGAGGATCGCGTTCTGGTCCTCGACGTCCAGCTGCGGTGCGGTCATGCGTTCTGCTCCTCGGTACTTGCTTCCTCCGGGCGGGTTCCGCCCTGGTGAGCGTCCTCGCTCGCCTCGGCCAGCTTGGCGCGCAGCCAGTCGGGGATGAAGGCCTCGTCGCGGGGGAAGGCCTGGAGGTCACGGGCGAAGTCCGCGGCGGGCACCTCCGGGGTGAACCGCGGGTCGTGGTCGAAGTTGTAGGTGATGTCGATGTGGACCGGCGCGTTCACCACGCACCGGGCGGAGAACCACGTGCCGCGGCCCGGCTGGTACAGCACCTGCCGCATCTCCTGGAACGCGGCGTGCAGCCCTTCCGGCGGCATCACCTCGGGGGTGGTGCGGTCGGGCATGTAGACCTTCAGCGTCGCGTCCTGGACGGCCACGGTCATCCGCACCAGCAGGTCGATCCGCCGGAAGCCGTCCGGAGCAGCGTCCAGCAGCATGCCGCCGATGTGCTGGAGCAGCTCGTCGTGGCGCTGCTCAGAACCCGGCCGGCCAGAGGGCTGCGTTGTGCTCATTCGGGTAGCTCCTGACGTAGATCTCGGTCGTGCCGTCGGCGAGCGTCACACGCCACCGCGTCTGGTAGGTGTGGGGGTGGCGTTGCAGCGGGTCGCGCAGGGCGAACGTGTCGATCATCTCGACCGTACCGCCGGACTTCAGGAACTTCGCGCGGTCCCGCTCCATCCGGTGCCACGTCTCGGCGGTGGCGAACGCCGGGCGCCCGTTGCCCTGGTTCTGGTCGCGCTGCTGGCTCGACTGGTTCGCCGCCTCGCCGGGGCCGCCGGTCTCGTTGCCCTGGTGGTGCCCGCCGTCGGACAGCTTCTTGCCGTCCGCGTCGACCTCGCCGTGACTGCCGACGTCGGTCTGGGCGCTGCCGTCGCGCCGGATCGCGCCGCCGGACCTCAGGTCGGGCCGGCCGGTCGTCGCGACCGTCTCGCCGTCGCGGTTCGTGCGACCGCGCCACGCGTCGTTGTCGGCGACCAGCACCGCGTTGGGCAGCGGGTTGTTCAGGTCCGGGCTGAACGGCCGGAACGTGTGCACGTGCGAGGCCGCGCCGTCCGGGCCGGTCTGGAACGTGCCGTAGCCCTGCTTCTTGTGGTCGTCGAGCACGAACCGGGTGTCCGGCGGCAGGTCGGCGCGGCCGGCGAACGGGTCGGCGTTGGAGAACGGCCTGGTCACGGCGGCGCGCTGCTCGGGCGTCCAGCCGCTGGTGTCGCCGCTGACGACGTTCACCGAGTAGACGTAGCCGTCGTCGGTCTTGGTCCGCCGCATGGCCAGCTCGACCTCGCCGTTGGCGGGCGCCGGCCAGCTCTGGGTCGGGTGCTGGGCCTTGCCCAGGCCGTAGAAGCCGTCGGAGGTGACCTCGGCGTGCGACGGCGCCCGGGTGATCTCGGTGTTGACCCGGCTGCGCTGGCCCGAGTGGGTGTCCTCGAAGACCACGTGGCCGGACTCGTCGGTGAGGAACCGGCCGCGGTGCTGGCCGTGCTCGTCGGTGACGAGGTACTCGGTGCTGGGGTCGTGCACCTGGCCGGGCCGGCTGAACGGCTCGCCCTGCCCGAGGTCGGTGACCGGGGCCTGCCTGGTCGTGGTCGGCTCGGTGCGCTCGACCGCGTGCTGCGGGTGGCCCTCGGCGTTGGTGGTGAACTCCTGGTGCAGGGGTCCGCGGTCGATGTTGTAGTTCGTGCCCTGAGAGGTGTGCTGGACCTCGGGGTTGCGGACGTCGGTGGACAGGTAGTCCGGCGCGGCCACCCACCTCGGCTTGCCGTCCGCGTCGGTCTGCACCGTGCCGCGGTAGGTGCCCTCGGTGTCGTGGACCTCCATCCGCGTGTTCGGCGGGAGGTCGGTGCGCGCGGTGAACGCCTCGTCCGGTCTGGGCGCGAGCGGGTGGTCGCGGTCGATCGCCTGCCGGCCGTTGGCTGGCTCGGGGATCGGCTCGATGATCACCGCGCGGTCGATCGTGACGGACCGGTCGCCGATCTTGATCGTGTCCTGGGTGGTCTGGCGGGTGCCGTCGGCGTTGGCCACGAACACGTCGTGCCGGTGGCCGACCTCGACGCGGTAGTGGGCGTTCGGCGCGGGGTGGCGGACCTCGGGGTTGTCGCCGTGGCGGGTGTTCGGCGCGATGGCGTCGACGTGGACGTTGCCGTCGGCGTCCACGTGCACGACGGTGCGGACGTTGCCGTCCTCGCCCTGGACCGTGATCCGGGTGTCGCGCGGCAGGTCCTGGCCGGTGTGGAAGAACGACTGGTCGTCGCGCAGCCGGACGTGCTGCTCGTTGGCGGTCTCGGGCGCCGTCCACGGCTGCTGGACCTGCGGCTCGATGTCGAGGCGGCCGCGGTGCTCCTGGCCGTCGGTGGCGAGGTCGCCCCTGGGCTCGTGGCCGGGCGGCATGCCGTGCTCGCCGGTCGGCGCGTGCGTGCCGTCGGGCTCGAACGCGTGCCAGCCGCCGTCGGGCGGGAGCTTCGGGCCGGTGCCGGACTCGTTCGGCGTGCTGGCGTAGACGTTGCCGTCGCGGTCGGACCAGGCCAGGGTGTCCGGCGCGATGACCCGCTGGCCGGTCTCGCGGGCGACGTGCGCGGCCAGGCTGTTCTCGCCGCCCGCGCCCGCGTCGCAGCCGACGAACACGATCGGCCGGTCGGCGAGGTCGGGGTGGTTGTTGATCAGCTCGACCAGCTCGGCGCGGGTGTAGTGCGTGTCGCCGATGCGGACGCCGTCGCCGTCGGTGTGGATGTCGAGGACGACGTGGTCGTCGTTGGCCGGGATGCGGCTCGACAGGTCGCGCAGGCGGTCCTCGGTGTGCAGCGCGACGCCCGAGTCGGTGACCTGGCTGTTGCGGATCGCCTGGTCGACGCGCTGGGACACCTCGCCGATCGGGATCGGTCCCTGGTGCGCGACCGGGCCGAGGTCGGGGTTCGGGGTGAGGGTCGCGGGCGGGTCGGCCGGGGTGTAGCCGTCGAACGCGCCGTTCCGCGCGTCGGCGACGGTGACCGGGTCGGGTGTGCGGACGTTGCCGTCCTGGTCGAACGTGCCGAAGTCGGGCGGCAGCACGCGACCGTCGGCGGGCGGCACGTCGACCTCGTGCAGGACGCCCAGGTCGATCAGGCGCTGGACGCTCATCTTGCCCGTGGCCGGGTCGGCGAGGGCCGCGTCGAGGACGGGTTGGAGCTGGCGCGCGCCGCCGTTCTGGTCGAAGGCGGGTGCGACCGGGGCCAGCTCGACGGTGAGGGGGGCGTCCAGGACGTAGACGTGGTAGCCCTTGCCGAGGCTGTCCGGCATGATCGCGCGCTCGCCGAACCCGTAGGCCTGGCCGTCCGGGCGCAGCGGGGAGAGGAAGTCGCCGTTGGGGCTGCCGAACCGGTCGAGGACGGTGCCGGCGGGCAGTTCCACGACGACCCGCGGGCCGTCCGCGCCCTGGTTCGGCGGCCAGTCGATGCTGCCGTCGGGCTTGGAGTGGGCGTCGCGGAACGACTGGTAGTCGCCGTACGGGCCGTAGGGCTGGTAGGTCGGCTCGATGAGGGCGGCGGCGCGTTGGTCGTACGTGCCGACGGACTGGTCCGTGGGGCCGGTGCTCTCGTGGACGGGGACGTAGGGGCCGTCGTGGGAGAAGCCGGGGACGACGCCTGCGGGCTGGCCCCAGACGTTCTTCTGGGGGAACGGATCCGCGGCGGTGCCGGTATCCGCGCCGGTATCCGCGCCGGTCGTGTCGGTCTTCGCGTCGGTGTCGGTGCCGGTGCCGGTGTCGGTCTCGGCGGGCCACTCGTGGCTGGACGCCGGGGTGTGCTCGTCGCCGGGTTCGCCGACCAGGTCGTTCGGCGTCTCGGTGCTTTCGGTGTCGGGGGTGCTGTCGGTGTCCGGCGTGCTGTCGGTGGGGTCGGGCGACGTGCTGTCCGGCGGCGTGCTGTCGACCGGGGCGCTGTCCGGCTTGGGCCCGTCCGTGGAGGGCGTGGGGCCGTCGGTGGCCGGGGTCGGGCCGCTGGTCGGCGGCGTCGGGCCGTCCGTGCCGCGAGCGGCGGGAGCGGGGCCGTCGGTGCGGTGCGGAGCCGTCGGCGGCTGGGAGGTAGCAGGCTGGGAGGTAGCAGGCGGGGCGGTAGCCGGCTGGGCCGAACGTGCCGCCGGCTCCGGCCCGCGCGTCGGCGCGGAAGCGTCCGGCCGGACCGGTGCTCCGGGTTGCGGACCGGCGGGCGCGGGTCCGCCGGGCTGCGGGCCGAACCCACCAGGCTGCGGACCGAACCCACCGGGCTGCGGCGCGGGCGCGGACGTCTGCGGCGGAGCGGTGGACGCGGGCCCGCGCTGCTCGGGCAACGCCCCGGGACCGGTCGCGGGCAACGGCTGAACCGGCATCCCGGTCAAGGAACTGGCACTGACGGAGTCGTGCCCGCGCCCGTTCTGATCCCGGCCGGAAGGCGAGCCGGACGACGCGGGAGGAGCGGGAGGTGCGGGAGGATCGGCCACGAAGCCACTGGCCGCGGGCGCGGCAGCCCCACGCCCACCACCGGGCGCACCGCCGGCCGGAGGCGCGACACCGCCGGCCGCACCCGCCATCGGCGCACCAGCCGCCGGAGCCCCAGTCGCCGGAGCCCCAGTCCCGGCCCCCGCGGCGGGAGCTGCCCCACCGGCCGCCGGACCACCACTGCCGCCCACCACCGGCGCGGAACCGGCAGGCGCGGAACCCGAAGGCGCAGAACCCGAAGGTGCGGATCCAGGCGTCGGCCCACCAGGCATCGACCCACCGGACACCGACCCACCAGGCGTAGATCCACCGGGCATCGACCCGCCGAGCGGCATCCCACCCGCGATCACACCGCCGGCAACAGCCCCGCCGGCCAGTGCCCCACCAACAGGCGCACCACCCGGGACCGGACCACCAGCAGCCGGACCACCAGCAACCCCGCCACCGGGCACCGACCCACCAGGCAGTGCGCCACCGGGCGTCGCCCCACCGGGAACCGCTCCAGGCGTCGGCCCACCCGGCACAGAGCCACCAGGCGTCGATCCACCCGGCGTGGCACCGCCGGGCAAAGCACCGCCAGGCACAGCTCCGCCAGGAACCGGCCCACCAGCGGTCGAGCCGCCGGGAGTGGACCCACCGGGCACCGGGCCGCCCGGCGTCCCACCCGGCGTCGACCCGCCGGGCAGCGAGCCGTTAGGGACAGGCCCGCCGGCCGTCGCACCGCCCGGCGTCTGCCCACCAAGAGACGAACCACCGAGCGCCGAACCACCAGGCGTGCCACCGCCCGGCACACCGCTACCCGGCGCACCGATCCCCGGCATCCCCGCACCAGGCGTCGGACCGCCGTGACCCTGCCCGCCGGGAGTCGTCCCACCGAACGGAGAACCACCCGGCACAGACCCACCCGCGGCGGGCACACCGGGCATCGCCCCACCCGGCCGGAGACCAGGCGCGGCGGACGCGCTGTGAGGCGTCGCGGCAGGAGCGGCGGTAGCGGCGGGAGCAGCGCTCAACCCGCTCGGCGGACCGCCGGCCGTGCCCGGCGCGAACGCCGGACCACCAAGCATCCCACCGGGCATCCGGGCAGGGGCAGCACCCGGCGTCGAACCAGGAGCCGAACCGGGAGCCGAGCCAAGAGCAGGACCGCCGGGCGCGCTGCTCGGGGCCGGTCCACCGGGAGCCGTCCCGAGCCGACTGCCGATCGACGGCCCCGTCCCACCACCACCGGGTGACGTCGGCACCGACGCGCCGCTGCGCCCACCGGACGTCCCGGGACCGTTGAAGGCCGACGGCACCGGAGCACCACCAGGCGAAGACCCGGCGGACTCACCACCGACCGAAGGCGGCGCGCTGACCCTCGGCCCGGGCGCGGGCGGTGCGGCCACGGACGAAGCCGCAGTCGTCCCGGCGGGCGGCCGGTTCAAGCCGTCACGGTTCACCGGCGGCCCACTCGGCGAACCTCCGGGCACACCACCGGGCACACCACCGGGAACGCCGCCCGGCGTCGGCCCGAGGTTCGGCGGCCCGCCGTCCGGTCCGCCGGCGTTCACCCGCGGCGGCTCGACGGAGATCCCGTCCTTGGCGCCGCCGATCCCACCGGACACCGCACCGGCCGACGCGCCCATCAGCACGTCCCGCGCCGAGATGTCCTGCCCCATCACGGCCGCCGTGCCCACGGTGGACACCGCGCCCTCGACCGCACCGCGCGTCGCGCCGACCGCCACCTGCCCGGCCAGCCCGCCGCCCTCGAACTTCAGCCCGCCCGACACCCCGCCGACCAGCCCGGACACCGCGCCCGAGACCGCCGCCTCGGTGGTCTTGCCCCAGTCCCACGACTCGCGGTCGCCGCGCGCCACCTGGATCGCCTGGATGGCCGCGTCGATGCCGACCGAGATCGCGACCTCCTTGAGGATCGCGATGATCAACTGCCGGAACGTGAACTGCACGATCAACCGGGTCGCCTGCTGCGCGATCGGGATGCCCGCCGTCGTCGCGCCGAACGTGCCGAACGCCGCGGCGATCAGCGCGGCGATCTCGATCGCCAGCGCGATCAGCGACGCGATGATCGACAGCTTGGTGTACTCCACCTCCAGCGCGGTGTTGTCGCAGCTGTCCGCCAGCTGCTCGCAGATCTTCTGCAGCTTCGGCAGGTAGGAGTCGTCGCCCGCGGAGAACTTCTTCCAGTACTCCTCGAACGCCTTGACGGCCTCGCCGGTCTGGCTCGCGTACACGGTGGACGCCGCGCCGTTGCCCTCGTCGATGACCGACTTCACGCCTTGCGCGGCCGTGCGGTAGGCGTCGGCCATCCGCCGAAGCGCCGTCTCGTCACCCTCCGGCCAGCTCTGCCCGACCACGATCGGGAAGAGCCAGGTGACCTCGCCCGGGATCTCGATGCCCACCGCAGTGCCCCTCAGTAAGTCCGGGAGATCCCGGTCGCGTTGCCCTGGTCGGAACCCTCGTAGGCATCGGCGGTCTGCTCCACGCCGGTGCGGATGTCGGCAAGGGCCGTGGCGAGGTTGCCGAAGGCCTCCAACGTCGCCTGCGAATTCGGCACGTACTCCTTGGCGAACGCCTGCCCGGACTCGTCGCCGCCCCAGCACTGGCCCTCGGCCTGCAACGCCGAGCTCAACGCCTGCAGCACGCCACCCAGCGAATCACCCGCCGCACCGAACTGACCCGCGCCTCGGCGCAGGCCGGACACGCTGACGTCGAACCCGCTCACCAGCCACTCCTGTCCATGATGGTGTCGCCGTCGTCATCGTCGGACCGCGGCGCGGGACGACGCGGCTGCGTCGACGGCTGCGGCACGACGGGCGGCTGGGGGATGAGGTCGGCCAGGGACGGCACGCCGGGCAGCATCTCCGACAGGTCGATGCTCAGGCCTGCCTGCGCGGGCGCGAGCACCTCGTTCAGCTCGGTCCTGGCCTTGGCCACGGCCTGCTGCACGGTCTCGGCGGTGAGCCGGGCCAGCTTGTCGGGCGTGGTGCGCTCGAACGCGTTGGCGGAGAACTCCAGGGACGTCAACGCGCCGGCGGAGTCGACGGTGGCGCGCACGGAGCCGTCCTTGGACACCGCGGTCGCCGTGATCGCCATGGCCTGCGCCTGCGTCTCGCGCAGCTCGTCGGTCTTCTTCCGCAGCTCGGCCAGGAGGGAGTCGACCTGCTCGCGCATGGCCGCGTTCCGCGCCTCCAACTCGGCGCGTCGTCCTGTCGGATCGGTCACAGCGGTCCCCTCGTGAGCGCTCTCCAGAGGTGCTGACGCTAACCGAGGCCCACGGGTTCCCGCGGATATTCGGCGGTGGGTTGTCGGTGCGTGCGGGCAGAGTGTCACCGTGCTCCGTCCGTACCGGGAACTCGCCGCGATACCCCACTTGCCGTGGCTGCTGCTGTGGTCGATGGTCGGCCGCATCCACCTGCCGGGCACGCCGCTGGCGGTGTCGTTCCTGATAGCTGGGTGGACGGGGTCGTACGCGCTGGCCGGTGTGGTCGGCGGCGCGTTGACGCTGGGCATGGGTGTGGCGGGCCCGCTGCGGGGCCGTGCCGCGGACCGGAGCCCGGCCGGGCGGCTGCTGCTGGTCACTTCGGCCGGCTACGGCGTCGGCATCGCGGTGCTCGGCGTGCTGCCCGCCGTCACGCCCGGCGGGGCGTGGCCGTTGGCGGTGGTGGTGGCGTTCCTGACCGGGCTGTCCACGCCGCCGGTGACGGCGATGAGCCGGGCGAGCTTCCCCCGGCTGGCGACGGGACCCGCGCAGTCGGCGGTGTTCACCGTCGAGGCGTCCATGCAGGAGGTCATGTACATCGTCGGTCCCGCGCTGGCGGCGACCGTGGTGGCGGTGTGGAACGCGCAGGTCGCGCTGTGGCTGTGCGGCGCGCTGGCGGTGCTCGGCGCGCTCGGCTTCGGCGGCGCGCTGCGACGGGCCGGGCTGGACCGCCCGGTGGCGCGTGAGGCCGCACCCGGTGGGCGGACGCTGCTGCGCGACGGTTCGCTGGCGTTGGCGCTGCTGACGGCGCTGTTCCTGGTGGCGTCGCTCGTGACGATCGACATGGTGATCATCGCGTGGGCACGTGACCTGGGCAGACCCGCGATGGCCGGTGTGCTGACGGCGGTGTGGGGCGTCGGGTCGGTCCTCGGCGGGCTGATCGCGGGCGGGCTCGTCGGGCAGGCCAGGTTCACGCGGCGGATGCTGGTGATGGCGCTGGGCATCGCACCGCTGGTGCTGGTGCTGCCACCGGTGCTCGACCCGTCGTCGGTGTGGTTGATCGGTGCGGTGCTGGGGGTGGGGGGCATGGCGATCGCGCCCGCCATCGCGGCCAACAACCAGCGGATCAGCGGGCTCGCGCCGGACGAGCGCAAGGCCGAGGCGTTCGGCTGGATGGGCACGTTCACCACGGCGGGCTCGGCGTTGGCGCTGCCGGTGGCCGGGTCGCTGCTGGACCACTTCGGGCCGGCCGCGGCGGCCGGTGCGAGCACGGTGGCGGCGTTGGTCGGCGCGTTCCTGGCGAGCCGGGTGCGCGAGCGGGAGGCAGTGCGGGTTGGGTGACCGGGTTCGGCTGGTCGGTGCGCTGCTCGCGTTCGTCGGCGGGGCGTTCCTGGCTGTTCAGGGGCGGTTGAACGGCGAGCTGGGGCACGTGTTCGGCGACGGGTTCCTGGCCGCGCTGGTGTCGTTCGGCGGTGGGTTCGCGCTGTTGCTGCTCGGCGTGCCGACGACGGCGGCGGGGCGGGCCGGGCTCGGTCGGCTGTGGTCGTCGCTGCGGGACGGGCGGATCCGCTGGTGGCAGTGCGTCGGCGGCGCGTGCGGGGCGTTCTTCGTGTCCACGCAGGGGTTGACGGTCGCGGCGCTCGGCGTGGCGGTGTTCACGGTGGCGGCGGTGGGCTCGCAGGCGGTGAGCAGCCTGCTGGTGGACCGGGCGGGCATCGGTCCGGCCGGGCGGGTGGCGTTGACCTGGCCGCGGGTGGCCGGTGCGGCGTTGGCGGTGGTGGCGGTCGCGGTGGCCGTGTCGGACGAGGCCGGTGACCCGTCGGCGTTGTGGCTGGCGCTGCTGCCCGCGCTGGGCGGGTTCGGGCTCGGCTGGCAGCAGGCGGTGAACGGGCTGGTGCGCGAGGCGGCGCAGAGCACGCGCGTGACCACGCTGATCAACTTCGGCACCGGGACGGTGGTGCTGCTCGTCGTGTGCGCGGTCGACGTGGCGGTGCGCGGGCTGCCCACGGCCGCGCCGAGCGAGCCGTGGTTCTACGCGGGCGGGGCGCTCGGGGTCTGCACCATCGGCTCGGCCGTGCTGGCCGTGCGGTGGCTGGGCGTGCTGCTGGTCGGGCTGTGCCAGGTCGCCGGGCAGCTCGTCGGCGCGCTCGCGGTGGACGTCGTGGCTCCCGCCGCAGGTGAGCACGTGTCCGTGCTCGCGCTGGTCGGCACGGCGTTGACGCTGCTGGCCGTGGTGGTCGCCGCGTTGCCCGGCCGGCGGTGATGAGAGGATGAGGCACGTGACTGCGACGATCCTCAACGGCAGGGCCACCCGGGACGCGATCTTCGAAGACCTGCGCGCGCGGGTCGGCGCGTTGCGCGAGCGGGGGGTGACGCCGGGGCTGGCCACCGTGCTGGTCGGTGACGACCCGGGCTCGCACTCGTACGTGCGGGGCAAGCACCTGGCGTGCGAGAAGGTCGGCATCACGTCGATCCGCCGCGACCTGCCCGCGGACACCACGCAGGCGCAGCTGGAAGAGGTCATCGACGAGCTGAACGCCGACCCGGCGTGCACCGCGTACATCGTGCAGCTGCCGCTGCCCAAGCACCTCGACCCGAACCCGATCCTGGAGCGCATCGACCCGCGCAAGGACGGCGACGGCCTGCACCCCGTGAACCTGGGCAAGCTGGTGCTCGGTGACGAGGCCCCGCTGCCCGCCACCCCGCGCGGCGTGGTCGAGCTGCTGCGGCGGTACGACGTGCCGCTGTCGGGCGCGAACGTCACCGTCGTCGGTCGCGGGGTGACGGTCGGGCGTCCGATCGGGCTGCTGCTGACCAGGCGTTCGGAGAACGCCACCGTGACGTTGTGCCACACCGGCACGAAGGACCTGGCCGCCGAGGTGCGGCGGGCGGACATCGTCGTCGCGGGCGCGGGCAGCCCCGGTCTGATCACCGCGGACATGGTGAAGCCCGGCGCGGCCGTGGTCGACGTCGGCATCACGCGCACCGAGGCGGGGTTGGTGGGCGACGTTCACCCGTCCGTGGCCGAGGTGGCGGGTTTCCTGGCGCCGATCCCGGGTGGCGCGGGTCCGATGACCATTGCGATGCTGCTGACCAACACGGTCGAGGCAGCCGAGCGCACGGCCTGAGGCGGGAAGCGGTGGAGTTGTTGCCGGAGCAGCGCTGGCGGTCCGCGGCGGGCAAGCACCTGCCGTTCGCGCTGGTGCTGGTGGTGGTGGGGCTCGGTCTCGTGCGGATCGTCCAGTACCACTGGCGGCAGGGCGCGGTGCTGATCGGCGTCGCGCTGCTGGTCGCGGCGCTGCTGCGAGTCCTGGTGACGGACGAGCAGGCCGGGCTGATCGCGATCCGGGGGCGCAGCGTGGACGCGCTGCTGTACTCGGGGCTGGGCTTTGCGGTGATCTTCGTGGCGATGACCATCATCGGTGGTCCGCTGGATCGGTGACCTGGGCCGGGCGGGCTTGGTCAGGTTCGTTCGGTTCGTTCGGCTGGGTTCGTTCGGTTCGTTCGGCTGGGTTCGTCGGTCAGGTTCGGTCGACCAGTGCTGTGATCAGCTCGGTCATCTCCTCTGGCGGAAGCACGTCGGGCAGGGTCAGGTGCTCCACCATCAGGCCGCTCATCGCCAGGTAGAGCGAGACGACGGTGGTGCGGTCGCCGGGTAGGCCCGCGTCCAGGTGGAAGCGGACGTTCTGCTCCAGGTTCTCGCTGATCGTCCTGGTCAGCGCGGCCTGGAGCTCGGGGCGCCTGGTGGCTTCGAGTCTCAGTTCCAGCAGGGCCAGGTAGCCCGTGCGGTCGACTTGGAGCCGTTCCAGCAGTTCTTGCAGCAGGCGCACCACGAGGCTCTTGTCCGGTGGCGCGTCCATCGTCCTGGCCAGCCTCTGCGCGTCCGGTGTCAGCCGGACGTGGATGTGCTCGCCGACCTGTCGCAGCAAGTCGTCGCGGCTGGTGAAGTAGTTCGACGCGGTGCCGTTGGGCACCCCCGCCTCCTGGTCGACGGCACGGAACGTCAGCCCTCGCGCGCCCTCGCGCGCCAGCACCTCGATCGCCGCGTCGACCAGCGCCATTCGCCTGTTCGGGTTGCGCACCACGGTTCCTCCTTGACAACCACTCCGGGCATAGTACTACAGTCGGAGCACTACGGGTGGAGTGGTTGTCGCTGCGTCCGTGCCGAGCCCGTGAACCAGGAACCCCGGAACCAGGAACCCAGGAGGAATCCACCATGCGAACCCTGACCTACTTCGTCGCGACCTCGCTCGACGGCTTCATCGCGGACCCGAAGGGTGGTTTCGGCGACTTCCTGTTCGAAGGCGACCACATGACCGCCCTGGTCGAGGAGTACCCCGACACGCTGCCCGCGCAGGCTCGCGAGGCCATGGGCATCGACGCGCCCAACCAGCACTTCGACACGATCCTCATGGGTCGCGCCACCTATCAAGTGCCAGGAGGACTACCGAGTCCCTACCCACACCTGCGCCAGTACGTGGTGTCGTCACGGCTGAGCACGACGCCCGAGGACGTGCAGGTGGTGACGGATCCGCTGGCCAAGGTGCGTGAACTGAAGGAAGAGTCGGACGGTCTGGGCATCTGGCTGTGCGGAGGAGGCAGGTTGGCCGCCGGCCTGCTGCCCGAGATCGACGAACTGGTGCTCAAAATTCACCCGATTGTACTGGGTAAGGGCATCCCCCTGTTTGCGGGCGAGTTCTCCACTGCGCGATTCGCCAAGGCGTCGACCAGAGTTTTCGACTCGGGGGTGGTGTTTGCTTCGTATGCCAAGGTGGATGGCGTCTGAGCTGCGATTGAGGTTCCGGTTCAGTTTTCAGCTTGATGCCCGGCTTGGGTTCGGCTCGATTTGACATGGGGCCCTTACGGGCACCCCAGGCAGGCCAAAGCCGGGCAGGCCTGGCGGGAAAAGCGTCCGCCAAGCCTGCCCGGCTTCGACCAGCCTATGGCACCCGAACCCATGTCAAATCGGGCCTGGGTGCGGCGGTTCCGGGTCCGTTGTGCGGCGGTTGGGGCAAGTGGACTCGGTGGACGCGCCGCGGGGCCGTTGTGGGCGGGTGGGGGTTCGGTGGGCCCGGGGCGGTTTCAGGGCCGTTGTGGGTAGGCGGGGGTGGTGGTGTGGCGTCGGCGAGTAGAGCGGGTTTAGCGGAAGTCGCGTGAGCGTGAGGGGATGCGCAGGTCGAGCTGTTGCAATCGTTCCGCGCGGATGCTGATGACGCCTTCCGCGGATTCGACGACGCCTCGGATCAGCAGAGCCGGGCTGGTTCGGGCGACCTTGCGGTAGCGGGCCCACAGGCCCGTGGTGCAGACGACGTTGACCATGCCGGTCTCGTCCTCGATGTTGAGGAACGTGACGCCGCCCGCGGTGCCGGGGCGTTGGCGGTGGGTTACGGCGCCGCCGATCAACACCCTGGTCCCGTTGGGCACGGTGGCCAGGTCGGCGGTGGCCAGGGCGCCCAGGGCGGTCAGTCGCTCCCGGACGAACTCGGTCGGGAAGCTGCCCGGGGACAAGCCCATCGCCCAGACGTCGGCGACCGCCAGCTCGACCTCGTCCATGCCGGGCAGGGCGGGCGCCTCGGTGCCTACCACGGTTCCGGGCAGGCGGTCGGGTCGGATCTTCGCGACGGCTCCCGCCGACCAGAGCGCGGCACGTCGGTCCAGGCCGAAGCACCCGAACGCGCCCGCCGTGGCCATGGCCTCCACCTGGGCCGTGGTCAGGCGGACCCGGGCGCCGAAGTCGGCCATGTCCCGGAACGGGCCCGATTCCCGTTGCGCGACAACGTCTTCGGCGACCTTCTGACCGATCGTCCGGATTCCGGCCAGGCCGATGCGCACGGCCTGCTCGCCGTCCACCAGCTCGAGGGTGGCGTGCGGGAGGCCGGCGTTCACGTCCGGACCGAGCACGCGCACGCCGTGACGGCGGGCGTCCGCGACCAACGACTGAGGGGAGTAGAAGCCCATGGGCTGAGCACGCAGCAACGCCGCGCAGAAGGCGGCCGGGTGGTAGAGCTTGAACCAGGCGCTGACGAACACGAGGTGCGCGAAGCTGAGCGCGTGGCTCTCCGGGAAGCCGAAGTTGGCGAACGCCAACAGCTTCGCGTAGATCTTCTCCGCCAGCTCGTGACCGATGCCGTTCGCCTTGGCGCCCTCGTAGAAGCGCTCGCGGAGGCGTTCCATCCGGTGCGTGGAGCGCTTGGCGCCCATGGCGCGGCGCAGTTCGTCCGCCTCGGCGGGGCTGAAGTCGGCCACGTCGACGGCGATCTGCATGAGCTGCTCCTGGAACAGCGGCACGCCGAGGGTCTTCTTGAGCGCCCCCTCCAGCAGGGGGTGGTCGTAGTCCCACTGCTCCTTGCCGTTGCGCCGGCGGATGTAGGGGTGCACCGAGCCGCCCTGGATCGGGCCGGGGCGGATCAGCGCGACCTCCACCACCAGGTCGTAGAACGTCCGCGGCTTGAGCCGGGGCAGGGTCGCCATCTGCGCGCGGCTCTCCACCTGGAACACGCCGACGGAGTCGGCGCGCTGCAGCATCTCGTAGACGGCTTGGTCTTCGAGGTCGAGGTTGCCGATGTCGACCTCGACGCCCTCGTGCTCGCGCACCAGGTCGATGGCGTAGTGCAACGCCGAGAGCATGCCGAGGCCGAGCAGGTCGAACTTGACCAACCCGATGGAGGCGCAATCGTCCTTGTCCCACTGCAACACCGTGCGGTCGGCCATCCGGCCCTTCTCGACCGGGCACACCTCGCTGACCGGCCGGTCGCAGATGACCATGCCGCCGGAGTGGATGCCCAGGTGCCGCGGGAAGTTCTCCAGCTCGGCGGCCAGTTCCAGCACCGGGCCGGGAATGCCGCCTTCCTCCACTGTGGACCGCAGCGGGCCCCAGCGGTCGATCTGCTTGCTCCACGCGTCCTGCTGGCCGACGGAGTAGCCGAGCGCCCGCGCGACGTCGCGGATCGCCGACCGACCGCGGTAGCTGATGACGTTGGCGACCTGTGCGGCGTGCCGGCGTCCGTACTTGCGGTAGACGTACTGGATGGCCTCCTCACGGCGGTCGGACTCGATGTCGAGGTCGATGTCGGGAGGGCCGTCGCGGGCCGGCGCCAGGAAGCGCTCGAAGAGGAGGTCGAAGCGGACCGCGTCGACGTTGGTGATGCCGAGGGCGTAGCAGACCGCGGAGTTCGCGGCCGACCCCCGGCCCTGGCAGAGGATGTCGTTGCGCCGGCAGAACGAGACGATGTCGTGCACGACGAGGAAGTAGCCGGGGAAGTTCAACTCCTTGATGATCTTCAACTCGTGCTCGATCTGCTGGTACGCCCTGGGGTTCTCGCCGATCGAGCGGTAGCGGCGGGCCGCGCCGTCGTAGGTCAGCTCACGCAGGTGGCTGTTCTCGTCGTGCCCCGGCGGCACGTCGAACGGCGGCAGTTCCGGCGCGATCAGCTTGAGGTCGAACTGGCACTGCAGGCCGAGCACGGCCGAGCGGTGCACCGCACCGGGGAACCGGGCGAACCGGCGGGCCATCTCCTCCCCCGACCGCAGGCACGCCGTGCGGCCGGGCGGCAGCCAGCCCGCCATCTCGTCCAGGCTGCGCCGCGCCCGCACCGCCGCCATCGCCGCCGCCAACCGACCCCGCGCGGGCACCGCGTAGTGCACGGCGTTCGTCGCCACGGTCGGCAGCCCCAGGTCGTGGGCCATGCCCCACAGCAGGTCGTTGCGCGGCCCGTCCTCGGGGTAGCCGTGGTCGGTCAGCTCCACGAACACCCGGTCCGCCCCGTACAGGTCGACCAGCCTCCGCAGCTGCGCGAACGCCGCCGCCGGCCCTTCCCGCGCCAACGCCCGCCGCACCGCGCCCTTGCGGCAGCCGGTGAGCACGACGCAGTCGTCCCGGGTGTCCGCGACGACCTCCTCCAACCGGTACACCGGCCGCCCCTTCTCGCTGCCCTCGGCGAGCTGGCCGGTGGTGACCGTGCGGCACAACGCGTGGTAGCCGTCGCGGTTGGTGGCCAGCAGGAGCAGGTGCTCGCCCTCCGGGTCCGGCACGCCGTTCTGCGGCTCGGACAGCCCGAGGCTCAGCTCCGTGCCGAACACCGTGCGCATCCCGAGCTCCTTGGCGGCCTCGGCGAACCGCACCACGCCGTACATGCCGTCGTGGTCGGTCAACGCCACCCCGTCCAGCCCGAGCTGCTGCGCCGCCTCCACCAGCTCCTCCGGGTGGCTGGCGCCGTCGAGGAAGCTGAAGTTGGAGTGGCAGTGCAGCTCGACGTACGGCACGCGGGCGCGGGTCGACCCGAGGTCGTCCACCTTGACCGCGAAGTCGGGCGGCGCCTCGTAGCGGTCGCGGTGGCGCGTCCACGCCGGGCTGTCGCCGCCGTCGGGCACCGGGGGTTTGCCCGACAGCGCGCGCTCCAGCTCCGACCACCGGACCGGCGGGTTGTTCCAGCCCATCAGCGCGAGTCGTCGAGCGCCCGCCGAGGCGACGGGATCGACGGCGCCGCCGGTGGCAGCCGTGCGGGCAGCCAGCCGAAGCTCACCACGTAGGCCGGTCCGCCGCGCTGGTCCGGCACCTCGTGCCGGTCCGGCGCGGCGCAATCGTCCAGCCACTCGGCCAGGCTCCGGCGATCCTGCTCGGAGAAGTCACCGCTCATCAGTCGTACACCCCTTCCACCGCCCACTTGCCACCCGCGCGGATCAGCAGGAACGCGAGTTCCTCGCCGTCCGCCGCGGTTCCCAGCACTTGCAGTCGTGCACCGCGCATCGCGGTCTCCGCGTCCCACCAGCGCTCGTCCACCGGCCACGGCCCCGACCACGCCACGACCTGCCGCGCACGGCCGCCGTGCACGATCCGGTGCGGCCGCACGACCAGCTCGGCGTAGCCGGTGACCACGACGTCCGCGCCCGAGGAGTCCAGCAGCGCGACCGGCTCGGGTTCGGCGAACACCGTCGCGGGCGACGGTCCGGGCAGCTGCCCCGGCCACGGCTGCTCCGCGTCCGCCGCCGGGGTGCGCTCGTCGCCCCACGGCACCAGCCGCACCCGCTCGACCGGCCCACGTCCACCGCCGAGCACGGGCGTGAGCACGGCGTCCGGCCCGAGCAGGCCCTGGACGTGCACCATCGCGCGCGCCGCGCGTTCGGCCGCCTCACCCTGGTCCTGACCCGCGCCCGGCCACAGGCCCAGTTGCAGCGCGGTGGCGTCGACCACCTCTTCGGGGTCCAGCCGCAGCAGGTGGATGCCGGCGGTGAGGCCGGCGCCGTCGAGGCGGGCCCGGGTGAGCCAGCCGTCGAGCTGCCAGCGGACGCGGTCGGCGATGCCCTGCGGGGTGAGCGGCTCGGCGCAGCGCCACAGCCGGTGCAGCTCCTCGCCGTTCTCGGTGGTGGCCCGGATGCCGAGGCGGGTGCAGGCCAGACCCCGGTCGGCGAGGCCCGCGTGCAGGCGTTCGGCGAGGCCCTTCGCCGCGAACGCCGCCGCGTCGACCCGGTCGATCGGCGGGTCGAGCTCCCGGGTGACCGACAGCTCGGGCGGCGGGCGGCGGCGCGACCTGGGACGTTCCTCCAGCCCGGCGGCCAGCCGGTGGGCGAGCACGGCGGCGCGGCCGAAGCGGGTGGCGACGTCGCGTTCGGGCACGGCGGCGAACGCGCCGAGCGTGCGCAGGCCGAGGCGGCGCAGCAGGTCGACCAGCGCGGCCCGGTCCTCCCGGCGTTCGGCGGGCTGGTCGAGCTCGTGGATGCCCAGCGGCGCGAGGAACTCCCGGGTCCGACCCGGCGGCACGACCAGCCCGCGGTGCGCGGCCAGGGTCGACGCGAACAGCCCGTCGGCGAACCCGACCTGCGCCTCGACCCCGGCGCGCACCGCGATGTGGTCGACCAGGCGCTCGGCGGCCGACTCGGCGGACCCGAAGTACCCGACCGGCCCTTGGGCGGCGACGACCACCAGCCCCGGCCGGACCACCTCGATCCCGGGCGCGAGCTCCTCCACCGCCGCCGCGACCGGCTCGAAGAGCCGGGCGTCGCGCACCTCGTCGCACTCGAAGACGGCCAGCTCGGGGCACTGCCCCTGGGCCGCGCGCCGCCGCATCCCGCGCCGCACCCCTTCGGCGCGCGCGACCGCCGAACAGGCGACGACTTCACCCGATCCGACGACGGCGGCAGGGAGGTGCGGCGGGAGCGCGGCCTCGGCGGAGGCCGCCACCACCGGCCAGTCAGGACACCAGACGGCAAGCGTGTACAGGGGATTCACCTCTTCGACGGGTGGGAGGGGCGGGTTGTGAGACGCGCACGGCTCACACCGCCTCGACGGTGGCCGGGAAGGACGGACCGGGTTGGTCGGGTAGATCGGGTAGGTCGGGCGGGCCAGGCGGACCGGTGGAGGGGGGAAGCGGCAGGCCGGCGGGTAGCAAAGGCAGGTCGGCCGGCGGCAGCGGCAGGCCCGTGGGCAGCCGCGGCGAGTTGGCGGTCGGCAAGGGTGCGTCGGCCGGCGGCAGTGGTGAGTCAGTGGTCGGGAGCGGGACCAGGGAGGGGCGTGCGGGTGGCTCCGCGGCGGTCCCGGGGAGCACCAGGCTCGTTTGCCGTGGCCTCGCCGCGGCGCCTCGGCCGGTCGCTTGGACGTTGACGGTGCGAGCGGTCAGGAGGCCGTGGCCCGCTTCCAGGCCGGTCCAGTGGCCCGAGGTCGCCGTCAGCTCCACGTCCGCGCCCGGCCACGAGACGGTGAAGGGCAGCAGGACTGCCTTGCGGTGCCGGGCCCGGGCCGAGAGCTTGCGCGAAGTCGCGGGGGTGACCGGCGTGGCCAGCACGACCAGGTCGAACCCGTCCAACAGGGCCGCCACGGTCTTCTCGACCTCGCCCTGGTCCCTGCCAGGTCGGGGGACCAGGGCGAGTCGATGGACGGCCACGCCCAACTCGGCCGCCGCGAGTGCCCCACACCCCGGCAGGCCGACCACGGCCGCCCAGCATCCTTCCGCCGTCGCCGCGGCCATCAGCGCGAACAGCAACGATGTCGACCCTCGCACCGACACCGTGCTGCCCCGCCGCAGGCCACCCCACGGGAGGAGCCCTGCCAGTTCCCCGCGAACCGGCAGGGCCCGGACCGGTGCCTTGGTCAGCTCGCCCGCCGCGCCTACCCCGAGCGCGGTCAGCGTCGCCGTTGCCGACCTGGACACCAGCCCTCCTCCCACAGATCCGCGCGCACCCCTGTGCGCGGATCGCCGTGGGAAGTTCGGCGACCTGTCTGTCGAACATCTGTTCGAACGACACGGTGATCTTATCCCTAACCCGCCACCCCCTGTCAATGCCGGCAGCGTCCACGATCGGGTGGCCGGCAGACTGCTGCTCGCGACACCGACCGGCCACACGGGGGGAACCGTGAACGCACCTCAGAACCCGCAGAACTGGCCCCAGCAGCCACAACCCGGCTACGGACCACCTCAGCCCGGCCCCGGGCAACCGGGCGGGTACGGCCAGGGCCAACCCGGCGGGTACGGACCACCCCCGCCCGGTTTCGGCCCGCAGGGACCGCCCGGCCCCCAGCAACCCGGTCACGGCCCGTACGGCCCCCAGCCGCCGAAGAAGAGCCGCACGGGCCTGGTCGTGGGCATCGTGGTCGCCGTCGTCGTGCTGGTCCTGGGCGGTGTCGCCACCACGTTCCTGCTGGACTACTACGAGCAGCCGGGCGGCGGCCCGGGTGAGCAGCCGATCGCCGAGTGCGACCTCAGCGCCGACCTGAAGTCGCAGGCGCACGTCAGCAGCTTCCGCCTGGTCGAGAAACCCGCGCAGGACAAGGGCCTCAAGCGCTGGAACTGCCACTGGCAGCAGACCGAGGGCAAGGACGGCCGCAACCCGCGCAGCATGGCCTTCTACATCTACGACTACCGCGACTTCACCGACAAGTCGAACCAGAACGTCGAGCACGCGGAGAGCACCTACGACGACGCCGCCGGGTTCGCGAACGGCCTGCAGACCAAGCCCGTGGAAGGCCTCGGCGACGAGGCGATGCTGATCATCGAACCCACGCCGCGCGACTCGATCGACGTGAAGCTGATCGCCCGCCAGGACGCGGTGGTCTGGAGCATCACCTACAGCGGGCGGGACAAGGGCTTCATCAGCGACTCGCCGATGCCGCTGGCCGACGCGGAGGCCGTGGTCCGCAAGACGGCCGAGGAACTGATCGCGAAGCAGTGAGACGCGGAAGGGCTCCCCGTCCGCCGACGAGGAGCCCTTCCGGAGCGCTACTAGTGCGCGAAGTGCCGCGTGCCGGTCAGGTACACGGTCGCGCCGGCCGCCTCCGCCGCCGCGATCACCTCGGCGTCGCGCACCGAACCACCGGGCTGCACGACCGCGCGCACACCGGCCTCCAGCAGCACCTCCAACCCGTCCGGGAACGGGAAGAACGCGTCCGACGCGGCCACCGAACCCCGCGCCCGCTCACCGGCGCGCGCCACCGCCAGCCGGGCCGCGTCGACCCGGTTGACCTGGCCCATGCCCGCGCCGACGGTCGCGCCACCGGACGCGAGCAGGATCGCGTTCGACTTCACCGCCCGGCACGCCCGCCACGCGAACGCCAGGTCGGCCAGGCCCTCCTCGTCCAACGGCGTGCCGCACGCCAACGTCCACTTCGCCGGGTCGTCGCCCTCGGCCTCGATGGTGTCGGTCGTCTGCAACAGCAACCCACCGGACACGGCCCGCATCTCCACGCCACCGCGGTCGGGCGCCGGCGCGACCAGGATGCGGATGTTCTTCTTGCGCGTGAGCACGTCCACCGCGCCGTCGGCGTACGAGGGCGCGATGATCACCTCGGTGAAGATCTCCGCCACCTGCTCGGCCATCTCCACGGTCACCTCGCGGTTCGCCGCGATCACGCCGCCGAACGCGCTCACCGGGTCGCACGCGTGCGCGTTGCGGTGCGCCTCGGCGATCGCACCCGGACCGTCCACCTTGGACACCGCGATGCCGCACGGGTTGGCGTGCTTGATGATCGCCACGCACGGCAGCTCGTGGTCCCACGCCGCCCGCCACGCCGCGTCGGCGTCGACGAAGTTGTTGTAGGACATCTCCTTGCCGTGCAGCTGCTCCGCCGTCGCCAGCCCGGAACGCCCGTCGCCCTGCGTGTACAGCGCCGCCCGCTGGTGCGGGTTCTCGCCGTAGCGCAGCACCTGCTTGCGGTTCCACGTCGCGCCGACCCAGCCCGGGAAGCCGGAGCCCTCGTCGTCCGCCGCGACCGCGCTGCCCAGCCACGAGGCCACGGCCACGTCGTAGGACGCGGTGTGCCGGAACGCGTCCACGGCCAGCCGCTGCCGGTCCGCCAGCGTGAACCCACCGGCCTTGACCTGCTCCAACACCCACGAGTACCGCGACGGGTCCACGACGACGGCCACGCTGGCGTGGTTCTTCGCCGACGCCCGCACCATGGCCGGACCGCCGATGTCGATCTGCTCCACGCACTCGTCGGCCGACGCGCCCGAGGCCACGGTCTGCGTGAACGGGTACAGGTTCACCACGAGCAGGTCGAACGGCTCGATGCCCAGCTCGCGCAGCGTCTCCAAGTGCGACTCGCGCCGGGTGTCGGCGAGCAGCCCCGCGTGCACGCCCGGGTGCAGCGTCTTCACCCGACCGTCCAGCGCCTCCGGGAACCCGGTGACCTCCTCGACCGGCGTGACCGGCACGCCCGCGTCGGCCAGCGCGCGCGCCGTGCCGCCGGTGGAGACGATCTCGACTCCGGCCGCGTGCAGGCCGGTGGCCAGTTCCAGCAGCCCCGACTTGTCGGAAACCCCGATCAGGGCCCGGCGAACCGGTCGCCTCTCGGCAGGAGTGGTCACGGGATGCTCACCTTTCGTCCGTTCACGGTGCAGCCCTCGCGGGCCAGGCGGGCGACCACGTCGACCAGCAGCCGCCGCTCCACCACCTTGATGCGCTCGTGCAGGCTCTCGACGTCGTCGTCATCGGCGACGACGACCGCTTCCTGGGCCAGGATCGGCCCGGTGTCCACACCGCCGTCCACCAGGTGCACGGTCGCGCCGGTCACCTTCACGCCGTAGTCGACGGCGTCGCGGACGCCGTGCGCGCCGGGGAAGGCGGGCAGCAGCGCGGGGTGGGTGTTGACCATCCGGCCGCCGAAGCGGGCCAGGAAGGCGGGTCCGAGGATCTTCATGAAGCCGGCGGTGACGACCAGGTCGGGCTTGTGCGCCTCGACGGCGTCGGCCAGCGCGGTGTCCCACGCGTCGCGGTCGGCGTGGTCGCGCAGCTTCACCGCGAAGGAGGGGACGCCTGCGCGCTCGGCGCGGCCGAGGCCCTCGATGCCGGTGCGGTCCGCGCCGACGGCGACCACCTCGACCGGGTATCCGGGGTCGGCCGCCGCGTCCAGCAACGCCTGCAACAGGGTGCCGGAACCGGAGACGAGGACGACGACCCTGGCGGGGACGGGAAGCCGGAGTGTGGTCGCGGCGCTCAGCGTGCTCTCCTTGCTGGGGACTGTCACAGCAGCTCAAGAGCAGCCTAGGCGTTGGCTAGCGGGGCGCGTCGGCCAGGTCCTCCGGGTCGGCCTCGTCACCCTCGTCGGAGTCGGAGTCGGGTTCCTCGTCGGCGTCCTCGGGGTCGGTCTCCTCGGGGTCGACGTCCTCGACCAACTCCTCTTCGAGGTCGTCGTACTCGTCGAGGTCGTGGTCGAACTCCTCGTCGTCCTCCTCGTCGAGCTCCTCCCCGTCCTCGTCCTCGTCGTACTCCTCGTCGTCTTCTTCCTCCTCGAACTCCTCCTCGAGTTCTTCGGCTTCCTCGTCGTACTCGGCTTCGTCCTCGTAGTCCTCGTAGTCCTCTTCGTCCACGACGGCCTCCGGTTCCGGCTCGGCCGCCACCACGCGCGGCGGCCGCGGCCCGGAGAACCAGGCCACCACCGCGCCCGGCACGGTCACCCAGCCGAACGTGAGCACGGCCAGCAACCCGGCCGGGATGGTGACCGGGTTGAACGCCCCGCCGCCCAGCGCGCCACCGGCCACCGCCGCCAGCACCAGCGCCCCGACGCCCGCGGTGACCGCCGCGACCAGCACCGCGCGCACCCTGGCCCGCGGCGTCTCGGCCGCGTCGCGCAACGAGAACCCGGCCACCACGCCGATCACGCCCGGCAGCACGAGCACCAGCGCCAGGTAGGACGCCTGCTCCTCGGGCAACGCGGCCAGCAGCGGCACGGCGGGCACCGGGCCGCCGACGAACTCCAGCGGGCCCACCACCGCCGCGCCGATCGAGAACCCCGAGCCCACCACGTACGACAACGCACCGACCACCGCGTTCGGCAGGTACGCCAGGCACAGCAGCCAGATGCCGAGGCCCGTGCCGATGGTGCCGCCGCTCTGGTCGAACAGCACCGCGGTGGTCGACCACGAGAACAGCAGCCCGAGCGCCAGCACCAGCGCACCCGCCGCGACCAGCGCGAACAACGCCAACGCGCCCGTGCGCAACCCGCGCCGCGCCACCGGGTCGACCCGCTCGAACACGACTTCCACCAGGCCGCAGCGCTGCGCGACCCCCGCGACCGCCGCCAGCCCGGACACCACCGCGCACCCGAAGAACGCCACCGCGGGCGTGGCCCGGACCGGACCCTCGTCACCCATCAGGAACGCGATCACGCTGCCGACCACGGCGTGCGCGCCCGCGATGCCGAACACCACCGACCGCGCCTGCAACGGCTCGAACAGCCCCAACCGGTCCGCCGCGCCCGCCGCCGCCCGGTACACCAGCAGCATCACCAGCGCGGTCGGCAGCAGCGGCAGCAGGCCGAGCTGCCCGCCGTCGAAGCGCAGCGGCACGTGGTGCGCGACCAGCCAGCCCGGCGCGGCGGCGGTCAGCACACCGGTCGTCGAGAACGACGCGTGCGCGGCCGTCGAGGAGATCAGCGCGAGCAGCGCGGCGACGCCCGCGTAGCCGATGACCACCGACCCTGCGGCGGTCATCGTGAGCACCCGCACCCGTTCGGCGCGGGAGAACTCGGGCGGGCGGACGGAGTCCGTCACGACACCGTGCGAGGTCGTTTGCTGCACCGACATCCTCCCACTGTCCCAGTAGCGGTGAGCCGTTCGGTCGAGACTCGCCGGACACGCGAAGAGGGGTGGGGGGGGGGGTTGGGGGGCCCCCCCCCCCCCACCGGCGCACCCCAGCGCCGGGGGCCCCCCCACCCCCGGCGGCGGGGGCCGGGCG
>NZ_JBFAMT010000058.1:28313-57115 GCF_040656635.1 Actinosynnema sp. NPDC049800
GTCGGTTTTTGTTCGGGCGCGGGCCTCCCCGCTCCGCCTGGGGGTGGGGGGGGGGCCCCCGCCCCCCCCCCCCACCCCTCCCACGACGTGCTCAGCCCTGCTGCGGGCCGCCGAACCCGCCGGGCGGCGTGCCCTGGCCGGGCTGCTGGCCGGGCTGGCCGAACTGGCCGGGCTGCGGCATGTAGGACGTCGGCTGCGGCTGGCCGGGCTGCTGGGCCTGCTGCTGCGGCGGCGCCTGCTGGACGAACTGGCCGGACGGCGGGCCGAACTGCTGCGGCTGCTGGCCCTGCTGCGGGAACGCGCCGGACTGCGGGTTCCAGCCACCCGGCTGGCCGTAGACGTTCGCGGCCTTCGGCTGGAGCTTCACGATGCCGGTCTCGAGCAGCAGGCTCATCACGACGGCCGCCGCCAGCAGCAGCGACACGATCAGCAGCACGATCTGCATGCCCTGGACGTCGGCCTCGGTGGTGATCAGGCCCTGGAGCAGGCCGAGGGTGGGGATCAGCGCGAACGGCACCGCCGCGTACAGCAGGCCCTTGGGCGCCTGCGGCAGCACGGACAGGCCGGCGAGGATGCCCGCCGCGTACAGGTACTCCGACGACGGCACGTCGTCGGCGAACGCGAGCAGGAACGCGATCAGCGCCAGACCGGCGGCGACCAGCGGAAGGATGAGGTTCAGGTTCACACCCACCGCCGGCTGCGCCGGACCCGGCTGCTGCTGAGGGGCGCCGTACGGCTGGGACATGATGCGGTCTCCTCCACCTGCGGAACTGATTTCGGGTCGACAGAACGCTAGCCGATGCGCACTCTCCGACGGCGACCGGACCTCCGTGGTTCCCCCCAATGTGCGCATTGACTCGTCCCGGCACGCACTGAGGGCCACCTCCCGGCGGGGAGGTGGCCCTCAGGTCACGCACGAACGGCCCAGTGTCAGCCGATGGACTGCATGATCTCCCGCATCAGCGCGGCCGTCTCGCTCGGCGTCTTGCCGACCTTGACGCCCGCCGCCTCCAGGGCTTCCTTCTTCGCCTGCGCGGTGCCGGCCGAGCCGGACACGATCGCGCCCGCGTGGCCCATCGTCTTGCCCTCGGGCGCGGTGAAGCCCGCCACGTAGCCGACGACCGGCTTGGTGACGTTGTCCTTGACGTAGGCCGCGGCCCGCTCCTCGGCGTCGCCGCCGATCTCGCCGATCATCACGATCGCCGCGGTCTCCGGGTCGGCCTCGAAGGCCGCCAGCGCGTCGATGTGGGTGGTGCCGATGATCGGGTCGCCGCCGATGCCGATGGCGGTGGAGAAGCCGAAGTCGCGCAGCTCGTACATCATCTGGTAGGTCAGCGTGCCGGACTTCGACACCAGACCGATCTTGCCCGCGCCGGAGATGTTGGCCGGGATGATGCCCGCGTTGGACTGCCCGGGGCTGATCAGGCCGGGGCAGTTCGGGCCGATGATCCGGGTCTTGTTGCCGGTCGCGACGGCGTGCGCCCAGAACGCGGCGGTGTCGTGCACCGGGATGCCCTCGGTGATCACGACGGCCAGGCCGATGCCCGCGTCGATCGCCTCGATCACGGCCGCCTTGGCGAACGCCGGCGGCACGAAGATCACGGTCACGTCGGCGCCGGTCGCCTCCATGGCCTCGGCCACCGAGCCGAACACCGGCAGCACGTTGCCGTCGAAGTCGACCTTCTCGCCCGCCTTGCGCGGGTTCACGCCGCCGACGATGTTCGTGCCGGACGCCAGCATCCGCTTGGTGTGCTTGGTGCCCTCGGCGCCGGTCATGCCCTGGACGATGACCTTGCTGTCCTTGGTGATGAAGATTGCCATCGTCAGACCCCCGCAGCCGCGAGCTCGGCGGCCTTGTCGGCCGCGTTGTCCATAGTGTCCACCACGGTGACCAGCGGGTGGTTGGCCTCGGCGAGGATCCGACGGCCCTCCTCCACGTTGTTGCCGTCCAAGCGGACCACGAGCGGCTTGGAGGCCTCGTCGCCCAGGATGCCCAGCGCGGCCACGATGCCGTTGGCGACCGCGTCGCACGCGGTGATGCCGCCGAAGACGTTCACGAAGACCGAGCGCACGTCCGGGTCGTGCAGGATGATGTCCAGGCCGTTGGCCATGACCTCGGCCGACGCGCCGCCGCCGATGTCGAGGAAGTTCGCGGGCTTGACGCCCTTGTGCTTCTCGCCCGCGTACGCCACCACGTCGAGGGTGGACATCACGAGACCGGCGCCGTTGCCGATGATGCCGACCTGGCCGTCCAGCTTGACGTAGTTGAGGCCCTTCGCCTTGGCCTTGGCCTCCAGCGGGTCCTCCGCCTGCTTGTCCACCAGCGCCTCGTGGGCGGGGTGGCGGAAGGAGGCGTTCTCGTCGAGGGTGACCTTGCCGTCGAGCGCGACGATCTTGCCCTCGGGGTCGCGGACCAGCGGGTTGACCTCGACCAGCGTGGCGTCCTCGGAGACGAAGGTCTCCCAGAGCTTCACGATGACGTCGGCGACCTGGTCGGCCACCTCGGCCGGGAACTTGGCGGCGGCCACGATCTCGTCGGCCTTGGCGCGGTCGACGCCCTTGATCGCGTCCACCGGCACCTTGGCCAGGGCCTCGGGCTTGGTCGCGGCGACCTCTTCGATGTCCATGCCGCCCTCGACGCTGGCCATGGCCAGGAAGGTGCGGTTGGCGCGGTCGAGGAGGAAGGAGAAGTAGTACTCCTCGGCGATGTCGGACGCGGGGGTCACCAGCACGCGGTGCACGATGTGACCCTTGATGTCCAGGCCGAGGATCGCCTCGGCCTTGGCCGAGGTCTCGTCCGGGTTCTCGGCGAGCTTGACGCCGCCGGCCTTGCCGCGGCCGCCCGTCTTGACCTGGGCCTTGACCACGACGGTCTGGCCGAAGCGCTCGGCGATGGCCTTGGCCTCGGCGGGGGTGGTCGCCACGTCGCCCGGAAGTACCGGGACGTCGTGGGCGGCGAAGAGGTCCTTCGCCTGGTACTCGTACAGGTCCACTCGGGTCTCCTGCGACGTCGGTGTCGGACACCGCGTCCTGTCGTGCGGTCCTCTCCAGGTCCCGGCGCTCCAGGCTGGGGCCTGGTGCGCACACGTACCAGGCATCACCTGGAACGCCGGCACAGCCGTGGGGGGACCGGCTCGACGCGGCTTCGCAAGACACTATCGACCGGTCCGGAGTCCACCGCACCCCACGCCCGTGAACTCCGTCATAGAGGTGGTGAGGTCGATCACCAACGCCGGCGGGGCCGCCGATCCCACGATCGGTTCAGCGGGCCGTGCGCAACGCCCCGGCGACCACGAACGCGGCCGTCGCGGCGGCGGCCAGCCACAACCCCGGGCCGGGGGCGGCCTCGGCGGCGCGCGCCGCGGTGAGCGGGTACTCCCAGGCGCGGACGGCCGTGACGACGGCCGCGCCGAGCAGCAGCGCCGCGCCGCGGCCCGGCCTGGCCCTCAGCGCGACCACCGCCGCGACCACGACCGTGATCAACGCCACCAGCAGTCCGAACGAGCCGACGCGCAGCCCGAACGCGCCGATCGCCACGTAGTCCGGCGCCCGCAGCACGGGCAGGCTGAACGCGCCGACCGCGAGCAGCGCGGCGATCAGGGTGGCGGCGATCAGCGGCAGCGGCGGTTCGGTCGTGGCCGTGCCCACCTCGTCCCGCTCGACCGCGCCGGCCAGGGCGGCGGTGACGGCGGCGACCGCCGCGGCGACCACCGAGCCCGCGGTGAACCAGACGCCGACCCCCGGCCCGACCACGTCGACCTGCGTCGCGGTGAAGACGGCGTCGAGCGCGCCGGCGGCGCTCAGCGGGATGGTGACGACGGCGACGGTGAAGGCGGGCCGGACGGCGGCCTTGGCCAGCAGCGCGGCGGCGAGGACGCCGGTGGCGATCGCGGCCGGCCACAGCAGGCGCGCGGCGTAGTCCGCGGGCGGCGGGAAGCCGTCGGGCAGGACCAGGTGGTCGGTCGCCGCGCCGACGGCGGCCGTCGCGGCGGCGACCAGGCCGAACGCGCCCGCGATGACGTGCAGGCGGCGTTGGCCGGGCAGTTCGACGTCGTGCCCTTCGGCGTCGTCGTCCTTGACGGCCCGCTGCGGCCAGGCGAGCGCGACGGCGGCGGCGAGGACCAGGAACGGACCGACGGCCGGGCCGACCGCGTCGACCGAGAAGGCCGTGGCGATCGGCGGCACGGCGGCGCCCAGCAGGACGGCGGCCAGGCCGAGCAGCCCGCCCCGGCGCGCCTCGTGGGTGGTGGCGCTGGCCGCGAGGACGGCGAGCGCGGGCGCGGCCAGGGTGAGGACGAGGCCGCCCACCATCGGCAGCGTCGGCGAGTCGACCGTCCCGCGCGCCGGGATCAGCGCGTCGGACGAGGTGAACGGCGCGGTGAACAGGCCGATGCCCGCCACGATGCCCGCCGTGGCCGGCAGCGCGAAGCTCGCGCGTTCGCTGCGCACGTCCGGTTCCGTGCCGAAGGTGGCCAACGCGCCGGCCGCGATCAGCAGCACGTGCCCGGCCGGCAGCAGCCACAGGCCGAGCACGGGCTCGGGCGGGTCGAGGCTCGCCGCGCGCATCAGCTCGGGCCGGGCGGCGTCGACCGGGTCGACGAGGAGCTGCAGGTCGGCGAGCAGCCGGCCGAGGGCGAACACGGCGGGCGCCACGAGGGCCGCCGCCGCGGTGAGCTCCTGCCCGCGCGAGAGGAAGAACGCCGCCAGGGCGGTCGGCAGCACGGCGAGCAGCGCCAGCAACGGCCAGGAGGTGAACGCGGGCGGCGCGGAGCCGTCGACCACGCCGACCGCCGGCGCCACCGCGGTGAGGAGCGAGCCCGCCAGGGCTGCCCCGACCGCCGTCCGGAGCCTCGTGCGGATCGGTGAGACCGGTTCAGCGGTTCGCATCACCGGTCGGACGCTAGCAAAACCGGGCAGGCGGCGACGGGCGACCGGTCGGGACCACCGGGGGTTGTGGACGTCGGCCGTCGGGTACTGATCGTCGGTGAGGGCATCACCTACCTCCCGCCCGGTGGGCGACGCGGTGCGGCGGCTCGTGGAGACCTGGTCGGGCCGGGTCGGCGCGGGCGTGGACGCCGGGCTGGGCGTGGCGGGCGAGGCCCTCGGCCTGGCGGGCGGCGTGCTGCGGGCCGTCGCTTCACCCGGCGGCGTGCGGGGTGTCGCCGTCGAGGCCGCCTGGCTGGCCGCGCGCACCGTCCTGTACCCGTGGGGCGTCGCGGAGGAGCGGGTGAAGCCCGAGGGGCACTACCGCACCGACCACCTGCCACCCCGCCGGCGCGGGCTCCTGGTTTCGGCCATGGACGCCGCGGGCACCCCGATCGTGTTGGTGCACGGCATCGGGGACAACCGCTCCGCCTTCGCAGTGCTGTCGGGGGCACTGCGGAGGCGTGGCTTCGGAGCGGTGCACGCCGTGAACTACAGCGTGCTGACCGCGTTGACGGGGGACGTCCGGCGGTCGGCGGCGCTGCTCGGGGAGCACGTCGAGCGGATCTGCGAGGAGACCGGATCCGACCGGGTGCACGTGGTCGGCCACTCGCTGGGCGGCCTGATCGCCCGTTATTACGTGCAACGCCTGGACGGGGACGCGCGGGTGCGCACGCTGGTCACCCTCGGCACCCCGCACCGCGGCACGCTGGCCGCCTACCTCCTGCCCACGGCGCTGACCAGGCAGTTGAGGCCCGGTTCGGACCTGCTGGCGGAGCTGGCCGAACCGTCGCGACCCTGCCGCACCCGGTTCGTCGTGGTGTGGAGCGAGATGGACCAGGTGATCGTCCCGCAGCGGAATGCCCGGTTGGAGCACCCGGCGCTGGTCGTCGAGGAGCACCGGATACGTGATTCAGGTCACCTTTCACTACCGGTTGACACACGCACCCTTCACCTCGTTGTGACGGCCATCACGCGTTCGCATGACAGTGGGGTTCACCCCATCGTGCCTGTACGTGAGGGGTTTTCGTAGCCCGGTCATGACCCTGAGTCACGACTCATACGCGCGGATGTCCCACTGACCGCTAAACGGTCATCCTCGGCTTCGGGGATTGCCCTTAGGGGCTCCGCGCCGTTATCTTCCCCCGGTCCGTTGTCACGGTCTGGTCACAAGCAGGACGACGAGCCGGTACCCCGACCGGCTCAACCGGGATCCCCCGCCCGGTAGTCCGACCGGACTCCCCGAAGACGGAAGGCCAGGTTTTGTCTCAACACCGCTCCCCCGGCGGCCATACGAGTTCTGCTGTGCTCGAAGAAGCGGTAGACCGCGCTTCGACCCGCACGGTGAGCACGCACCGGCTTCCGCCTCCGCCCTCGGCGCTGCGCGGACGGATCGTGGTCGCCGCGGTCGCCGTCGGCGCGTTCGCCGCCGCCGGCGCAGGGCAGACGCTCCACGCGCTCGGGTCCGACTCGCCGGCCTCGGCAGACGAGGTCACCCCGCTCGCGAACTCCGCGGCCGACGGCGCCGCCGCGTTCGGCGTCGGTGGCACCGGCCCCGCCTCCCCGCAGGTCCTGCCCGTCGCCAAGACGGTCGACCCGGCGGCCGAGGCGCAGAAGCTCGTCAAGAGCCAGCACATCACCGAGACCCGCGAGGCCGAAGAGGCCGAGGCGCGGCGTCCCAAGTTCGCCCGTCCCGCCGCCGGCGACTTCACGTCCGGCTACGGCGGTCGCTGGGGCGAGATGCACTACGGCATCGACATCGCGGGCCCCATCGGCACGCCGATCCTGTCCGCCGCCGATGGTGTCGTGATCGAGGCCGGTCCGGCAAGCGGTTTTGGCCTGTGGGTCAAGGTCGAGCACGCCGACGGCTCGGTGACCGTCTACGGCCACGTGGACACCTACTCCGTGCGCAAGGGCCAGCGGGTCCTGGCGGGCGAGCAGATCGCGCGCATGGGCAACCGCGGCTTCTCCACCGGTCCGCACCTGCACTTCGAGGTCTGGAACCCGGACGGCAAGAAGATCAACCCGCTGGGCTGGCTCAACTCCAAGGGCATCAGCGTCTGAGCCGACGAGGCTCGCCACGTTCGTGGGCAAAGAGGTGGGGCCGGGCTGCTGAGCAGCCCGGCCCCTCCACTGTGCGGAACCGCCCCCCGAAGGTGATCCCCTCTTGCGGTCACCGCCCCGACGCGGCTCCCGCCCCACTGCCCACCCCCGTAGGCACCCCCTGCTCGCCGCCAAGCGGCCCTCCCCGGCCGGTTCACCCCGAATGACCCGGCCCATCCGCTTGTGACACCCCTATAGACGCACGTGCGGGATTCGGGTTGCACGGGAATTCAGCCACGTTCAGGCGAACACCGGTCGACCCTCAGGGGCCGACCGGGACACCTATATATACGTAAGGCGGCGAACTACGGCTGAGCGCGCCTCAGAGCTTCACGAGGGGCACGCCGCCGATGAGCATCAGCCGCACCGTCCCCGCGCCGCCGAAGTCGATCGTGGCGGTCGCACGGGGCCCCGAGCCGTCCACGGCCACGACCCGGCCGAGGCCGTACTTGTCGTGGCTCACCCGGTCGCCCACGTCCAGCTTCAGCGCGGGCGTGTCCTTCCAGCCCGCGTTGGTCGGTGCCGGGCGTGGCGTGCCCGACCCTCGACCGCCGCCCCACGACGTCGGCGCGGACGGCGCGGAGCGCTTGGGCTCCGTCCGCCGCCAGTCGAGCAGGTCGGCCGGGATCTCGTCCAGGAACCGCGACGCCGGGTTCGTCGACGGCTGGCCCCACGCCGAGCGCACCAGCGCCCGCGACAGGTACAGCCGCTTCTGGGCGCGCGTGATGCCCACGTAGGCCAGGCGCCGTTCCTCGGCCAGCTCCGTCGGGTCGCCGAGCGCCCGCAGGTGCGGGAAGACGCCGTCCTCCCAGCCGGTGCAGAACACCACCGGGTACTCCAGGCCCTTGGCGGTGTGCAGCGTCATCAGCGTGACCACGCCGTCGGACTCCGCGTCCGGCACCGAGTCGGCGTCCGCCACCAGCGCCACCCGCTCCAGGAACGCGGCCAGGGAGCCTTCGGCGGGAAGCTCCCCGAAATCAGGAGATGCAGCCTCGGCCGGCGTGGGGGTGTTCAAGTCGCCGAACTCGCGGGCCACCGTGACCAGCTCGTTGAGGTTCTCGACCCGGGTGTGGTCCTGCGGGTCCTCGCTGGCCTCCAGCTCGGCCCGGTAGGCGGTCTTCTCCAGCACCGCTTCGAGGATGTCGGCCACGTCGTCGCCGCGCTCGACCAGCTCGCCGAGCTCGTCCATCAGCTCGACGAACCCGGCGATCGCGTTGCGGGAACGCGGGTTGAGCAGCGGCACCTTGCCGGTCACCGCGTCGCGCAACGCCGCCGCGAAGCCGATCCGCTCGCGGTCGGCGTACATCGACACGCACGCCTCCGCGCGCTCGCCGATGCCGCGCTTGGGCACGTTCAGGATGCGCCGCAACGACACCGTGTCGTCGGGGTTGGACAACGCCCTCAGGTACGCCAGCGCGTCGCGCACCTCGCGCCGCTCGTAGAACCGGACGCCGCCAACGACCTTGTAGGGCAGGCCGAGGCGGATGAAGATCTCCTCGAACACGCGCGACTGGTTGTTGGTCCGGTAGAACACGGCGATCTCGCCGTTGTTCGCCTCGCCGCTGTCCACCAGGTGGTCGATCTCGCGCGCGACGAACGCCGCCTCGTCGTGCTCGTTGTCCGCGACGTAGCCGACGATCTTCTCGCCGTCGCCGAGGTCGCTCCACAGCCGCTTGTCCCGGCGGTCCGGGTTGCGCGAGATGACCGCGTTCGCCGCGCTCAGGATGGTCTGCGTGGACCGGTAGTTCTGCTCCAGCAGGATCGTGGTGGCCTGCGGGTAGTCGCGCTCGAACTCCACGATGTTGCGGATCGTCGCGCCGCGGAAGGCGTAGATCGACTGGTCGGCGTCGCCCACGACGCACAGCTCGCCCGGCGGCACGCCGTCCTTGCCGGTGCCGATCAGCTCGCGGACCAGCGTGTACTGCGCGTGGTTGGTGTCCTGGTACTCGTCGACCAGCACGTGCCGGAACCGGCGGTGGTAGTGCTCGGCCACGTCCGGGTGGTTCTGCAGCAGCTCGACGGTCCGCATGATCAGGTCGTCGAAGTCGAGCGAGTTCGAGTCGCCGAGCCTGCGCTGGTAGCTCTCGTAGACCTCGGCGACGCGGCGCTCCAGGTCGTTGCCCGCCCGCTCCTTGGCGGTGGCGGCGTCGACCAGCTCGTTCTTCAGGTTCGAGATGTGGATCGCGAGCGTGCGCGCCGGGTAGCGCTTGGGGTCCAGGTCGAGGTCGCGCGCCACCAGCGTGATCAGCCGGCGGGTGTCGTCGGAGTCGTAGATCGAGAAGCTGGACGACATGCCGAGGGTCTTGGCCTCGCGGCGCATGACCCGCACGCACATCGAGTGGAACG
Organism: Actinosynnema sp. NPDC049800; assembly: GCF_040656635.1. Classification (NCBI taxonomy): domain Bacteria; kingdom Bacillati; phylum Actinomycetota; class Actinomycetes; order Pseudonocardiales; family Pseudonocardiaceae; genus Actinosynnema; species Actinosynnema sp. NPDC049800. Next base: position 37,686 of record NZ_JBFAMT010000058.1, read on the forward strand.
TGGACACCCACATCGAGCGGGCCCGCGCGCCGACCAGGTCGGCCACGCGTTCCTTCATCTCGGCGGCGGCCTTGTTGGTGAAGGTGATCGCCATGACCTCGCCGGGGTGCACGTCGCGCGCGGCGAGGAGGTAGGCGATGCGGCGGGTGAGCACGCGCGTCTTGCCCGAGCCCGCACCCGCCACGACCAGCAACGGGGCGCCCGCGTGCTCGACGGCCCGTCGCTGGGACGGGTTGAGGTCTTCGAGCAGCCGCGCGGACCGGGGGGAGGGGGGACTTGCGGGCAAGTCGAACAAGGCGCTCATCGCCTGTCCACGTTACCGGGTACCCCCGACAGTCCGTGGCTGTGGCATGATGAGCGGGTGCGCATGGCCCACTTCGAGTTTTTTTACGGGAACCGGACTCCGGCTCCCGTGGACCGCTAGCGCCGACAAGCCACCACGAAGCCCCGGAGTCCTCGGACCCCGGGGCTTCGCTGCTGCCAGGGCTGGGACTCCAACCAGAGTCGAGAGGTCGTCACCATGAACAGCACCGAAGCCGCACCGGACATCGACGCGTTGCGCCAGGAGATCGACCACCTGGACGCCGAGCTGCTGAGGCTCGTCAAGCGGCGGGTCGAGGTCTCCAAGATCATCGGCGCGGCCCGGATGGCCGCCGGCGGCACGCGGATCGTGCACAACCGGGAGATCGACGTGATCAACCGGTACAAGGACCTCGGCCCGGACGGTCGGGACCTGGCGATGATCCTGCTCAAGCTGGGCCGCGGCCACCTGGGCCGGTGACATGGCCGCTGCTCCGCGGACGGCGGCCCGGTCGACTTCCAGGCGACCGGGCCTCGACGCCGGAGGCGGCGAACTTCCACCCCGTGAGCGGGGCGCGGACGCCGCGGCGCCCCCCGCGGGACCGCCGGGGGTGGGGCCGGGCCGGGGGCCCCGGCCCCTCCCCCGCCGCCGGGGCCCCGCCGCGGGGGGCGGCCAACTCCACCCCGTGGCGCGGGCCCGGCCCCGGCCCCCGCCCCACGTCTACGAGCTGGGTGTCGTCCGGCACGTAGGCGAGCGGGTCGTCCAGCAGCAGGTCGAGGTCGAGCAGGCCCTCCACCAGCGCGTGCAGGCACAGCGCGGAGTAGCCGCGCAGGTAGCCGCCCTCCTGCGTGAGCACGGTCGGCAGGCCCAGCCCCGACACCGCCCGGCCGATGTCCCGGTAGCCGGCGGCGGTGAGGTTGTGCCTGCCGTTCGGGTCGAACGCGGAACCGTCGAAGCCGGACGCGCAGACGAGGAAGTCCGCGCCGAACTCGGCCAGCGCCGGGAACGCGACCTCCGCCAGCGCCCGCCGGTACGCGCCGTCGCCCGCGCCGAGGGACAGCTCGACGTTGATGTTCGAGGCCCCCGACTCGGCCGGCGCGCCGGTCTGGGCGTGGTTGGCGCCCCACGGGCCGTGCCGCATGTGCACCGACACCGTGAGCACGTCGTCGGTGTCGCGGAACACCTCCTGCGTGCCGTTGCCGTGGTGCACGTCCCAGTCGAGGACGGCGACCCGGCGCCCCGCGCGGCGGGCCGTCTCGGCGACCAGCGCGGCGTTGTTCACCAGGCAGTAGCCGTCCGCCAGACTCGGCTGGGCGTGGTGGCCGGGCGGGCGGACCAGGGCGTACGCCAGGCGCGTCCGACCGGCCGCGACCGCCTCGTACGCCGCCAGCGCGGTGCCGGCCGCCGCGCGGATCGCGTCCCACGAGCCGGGGCCGACGACGGTGTTCACCTCGATGGCGGTGGGCCGCTCGCACGCGGCCCGGAGGTCGGCCAGATAGGACGGCGCGTGGACGCGGGCCAGCTCCTCGTCGTCGGCGAACCGGCCGGTCGACCAGGACAGGTGCGGTGCGACCGGCCCGTGCTCCAGCGCGTGCCGGAACGTGCGCAGCCGGGCCGCGTTCTCCGGGTGCGGTTCGGCCGCGTCGAGCCACTCCCACCGGCCGGGCAGCTCCCACAGCCCCGTGCCGGTGTCGTGCTCGAGGCAGGCGTCGTGCCAGAAGACCTCCACCCCTGGGAGATATCAGGGCGATCACGGATGGTCCAGCGGGTTTGACCACGGGCACACTGTTGTCATGGTCATCGGTCTCATCACGGGCCTCATCGCGATCATCGGTGTGCTCGCCGCGCTGGCGCACGACGGTTACCTCGCGATGCTCGGTTCCGCCGCCAAGTCCAAGCGCGCCGCCGGCGCGCCCATCGCCCAGTACGTGCGCAGCCGGTGGACCGTCGCCGGGGTGACGACGATCATCGCGCTCGTCGGCCTGCTGATCACGTCGGGCGCCTCCACCTCGGGCGACATCATCGGCGCGCTGATCGCGGGTGGCGCCGGCCTGGCCGCCACCAACGCGCTCCAGAGCACCAGGAAGAAGCTGAACAGCGGGAGCTGAAGATTCACTCTTACGTGTGTCGCTGGGCCCCACAAGGCTGATCAGCGCAGCTCTCCGTGCACCCTGCACCTACGCTGAGCTAGCGGCGGGGTCCTCGGCGTCCCACCCCCATTCCCCGCGCCACCTGAAGCCTCAGGTGAGCTCGAGCCACCAGGTGAACCGCGAGGGCCGACGGGTCGGGGGGCGGGAGGGGTCTGCACAGCATGGACATCGGGGAACCGGAACGGTCGGGTCGGCATCGGCTGGAGGACGGGGCGGCGATCTGGCTGCCCATGGGCGGGGAGCTGGACCACACACCGCTCGATCGCGCGGCGCGACCGGCGCCCGCGCCACCGCCGACGGCACCACCTCCGGCGCCACCCCCGCCCGCACCGCCCCCGCCGGACCCGTTCGTCGACACCGACGCCATGGGGCTGCGCAAGTTCAACATCGGCCTGGTGCCCGCGTCCGTGACGCCGCCCCGGACGTGGAAGCGCGCCGCCTGGTTCACCGTGCTGTCGTCGGCCGGCGTCCTGGTCGGGCTGGCCGTCGCGGCGTCCAACCTGGTCGGCACCAACGGCCCGGCCGAGCGCATCGGGCTGCCCGGCTACCCGACCGACGTGCCGCTGCTGACCGGCTTCCCCACCGCACCGCCCCCGCCCACCCCCTCCACGGCGCGAGGCATCCCCGCCGAGGCCGTGGCGGACAGCCTGGTCGCCGCCGGCGGCGACCGCGCCGCGGCGGGCAGCGCGTCGACCGACGACCAGGGATCGGGGACGTCCGCGCAGGTCACCACCGTTCCCGCCGAGTCCGGGCCGGTCTTGGACGCCGAGGCGATGGCGGTGAGCACCGAGCTGTTCTACGAAGAGGTGGCGGCGAACTCCGACGGCGCGCTGACGCTGGTCTCGGACGGGTTCCGGGTGACCGGCGAGGTGCTCGACCTGGAGCGGGAGTTCGCGGACGTGGCCCGGATCGAGGTGCGGGAGATCAGCGTCGACCCGACGCGGGGGATCACCGTGAGCACGTTGGACGTGGTCCACGAGGACGGGTCGCGGACCACCGAGAAGCGGGAACTGGTGTTCACCACCGGCAGCACGCCGCTGATAGACGGAGAACGGCCCGCGGGCGGCGCCTGAGACCACCGGTGGTGGGCGTCGCTCCGTAATCCTTCCTCCGTTAGAGGTACGGACGTCGACCACTGGCCGCCACGAACGAGTGAACTCCCACGCTGAGCTGGATTCCCGCCGCTCCCCCACGGTACGAGTCTTGGCGACTACACGACCGAGGGAGTCGCCAGTGCAGCGCCCTACGACGAGCGGTCGCCGGCACAACCGCGCGGGTTCGGTCACGGTGGCGGAGCTGATCAGGAAGCAGCCCGCACCGGTGCGGATCCGGACCCGCGAGCAGGCCGCCACCCATGGCCTGATCACCGACCTGTTGCGTGAGGAGAACGACACGGCCCCCTCGGCAAGACGTCCCACCCGTGCGGCGAAGCTCGCCGGCGTGACCACCGGGGCGATCGTCCTGCTCGGCTCGATCGCCGCCACCGCCGTGCTCGCGGGCAACCGCCCCGCCGGCCCCGACGGGCCCCTGGTCGAGCCGCCCGCGGCGATCAGCGGCTCGTCCGCGCTGCGACCCGACTTCCTGTCGGCGCAGCTGGGTCCGGGCCGGCCCGACCGGCTGCCCGCGCAGGCGCGCCTGGCCGTGCCGTCGGCCGACGACACGCCGCTGGAGCCACCGCGGATGGTCCCGCCTCCGCAGGTCGACGTCGGCCCGGAACCGGAGGTCGACATCGTGCGGAAGTTCTTCGAGCTGCTGCCCGCCAAGCCCTCCCAGGCGGCCCGGCTGCTGTCGCCCGAGCTGCTCGGCGGCAGCGCGCGCGACTTCGTCGAGTCCTGGGGCCACGTGCAGGCGATCACGATCGAGTCGACCTCGCGGCGGCCCGACGGCGCGGTGCTCGCGGTGGTGTCGATGCAGGAGCGCACGGGCCGGTGGTTGCGGGTCGAGCAGCTATTCCGGTTGACCGACACGAGCGTTCCCCGCATCGTCGCGACCGAGGTCCTATCAGCCCAACGAGGTTGACCGAGCGTAGCGATCACGCGCCAACTGTTCACTCAGCGTTCAATAAACCCATGAGTCCGTAGGAAACTTCACTCAAAGGGGTTACGTAGACGGTCACGATTCGGTATCCATGGTCCCGGTCAGTAGCGCAACGCACTCCCCGGGAAAGGTGTCCAGCGGTGTCGAACGACGACAAACGCCGTCGGCAGGATGGCTCGACGGCCAAGCTGTCGGTCGCCGACCTGCTCGCCAGGCGCGAGGCGGAGACGCAGCCGATCCCGCGGATCACCGACAGCGGAGCCGTCAACCGGACGCCGGCCGGCAGAGCCGTCAACCGGACCGCCGACGACCGGGCCGCCAACCGGGCTGCCGGTGGCGGCGCCTCGACCCGGGCCGCCGGGCGGAGCACCGACGACGACGAAGAGACCGTGCGCTTCTCCGTGGCCGCCCTCTCGGCGGCGGCCGGCGGGTCGGGGCTCTCGAACCTCTCGGGCCGCGAGCTGCACATCACCGAGCTGCTGCGCCGCGAAGGCCGCGCCGGCGAGGAGGAGCGCGGCGGCGGCGGGTTCTCCGTGCCGAAGCTCGTCGCGATGGCCAGTGGCGGCGTGGTGCTCGCCGGCACCGTCGCGTTCACCGCGACCAACCTGATGTCGTCCCCGGACGAGCGACCGCTGGCGGAGGTGCGCTTCGACGCCCGCCCGGCCGCCCGCGCCACCAACACGCTCACCAAGGACCTCGGCGCCGCGGCCGCCCAGCAGGCGCAGCAGCAGACGCAGGCCGAGACCACCACGACGACGCCCGAGCAGGCGCCGGAGACGACGACCCAGCGCGCGCCGCGGCCCGCCACCCAGCAGACGACGACCACGACGCAGCAGCAGACGCAGCAGGCGCCGTCGAGCACGACCACGCAGCCGCCGAGCTCCAGCAGCCAGCAGACGACGACTCCCCCGCCGCCGAGCACCACGACGCCCGCGCCGCCGAGCGACAGCGCGCAGCCGCCGTCGTCCTCCACGCCGCCGCCGTCCTCGTCGAACCCGAGCACCCCGCCGTCCGACGACGGCTCCGGCCTCGACCTCGACCTCGGTCTCGACCTGGGCGGGATCCTGAACCCGCTCGGCGGGTTCGACTTCTTCGCTCCGGCCAGCTGACCGCCTCACCGACGTTCCGCGCTCCCGCCGCTCGGGCACGCCGAGTGGCGGGGTCGCGCTGTGCGGTCCGACGACCGGCGACGGCGGGCGGGCGTCCGGGGTCACCTCGGCGCGTGACTCGTGCACCCGAACGGGTGAGATGTCAGGCGATTAGCCCGATCGGCCGCAAAACTGGTGATCTTCGTGCGAACGGGTGTCCTTACGGCCCGGTATCAGGTATCCCTTCCCGGTCACCTCTCGGCTCACGTGACCTGCGCAACGGCTCGAAAGGCGTAGTCACGGCCGGGGTAGGCTCTGCGGGCGAGCGGTGGCCTAGCCTGTTCCGCGCACCGATCCGCACGACGAGGAGCCCGAGCGTGAGACCTGCTGCCATTGCCGCGGTCACGCAGCGCCCCAGCGAGGTGGTCCGGTGAGCAACGACGGTCGCGTCATCGCCGAGCGCTACCGGTTCCTGGACCGGATCGGCAGCGGGGCGATGGGCGTCGTGTGGCGTGCCCAGGACGAGCGCCTCGGCCGCATCGTGGCGATCAAGCAGCTGCTGCTGGCGCCGAGCCTCGACGAGCGCGAGCAGGACGAGGCGATCCAGCGCGCCATGCGCGAGGGCCGCATCGCCGCCAAGCTGCACCACCCCAACGCCATCGCCGTCTACGACGTGGTGGAGGAGAACGGCGCTCCGTGCCTGGTCATGGAGTACCTGCCGTCCTACAGCCTGGCCGACACGATGGCCGAGCACGGGCCGCTGGAGCCGATCGAGGTGGCGCAGATCGGCATGCAGGCCGCGTCCGCGCTGGCCGCCGCGCACGCCGCCGGGATCGTGCACCGGGACGTCAAGCCCGGCAACGTGCTGCTCGCCGACAACGGCCTGGTCAAGATCACCGACTTCGGCATCTCCCGGGCCAGCGACGACGTCACGGTCACCAAGACCGGCCTGATCGCGGGCACGCCCGCCTACCTGGCGCCGGAGATCGCGCGCGGCCAGGACCCGACGCCCGCCTCGGACGTGTTCTCGCTCGGCTCGACGCTGTACGCGGCGGTCGAGGGCGAGCCGCCGTTCGGGCTGTCGGAGAACACGCTGGGCGTGCTGCACGCCGTCGCGGCGGGGCGGATCAACCAGCCCACGGTCGACCACCCGTTGACCGACGTGCTGCTGCGGCTGCTCAACTACGACCCCGCCGAGCGGCCGACCATGGCGCAGGCCCGCGACATGCTCAGCGCCGTCGCGCACGGCCGCAACCCCAGCCTGACCGGCCTGCTGCCGGCCAGCTCGCCGGGCTTCGCGCCGGTGCCCGCGGGCGCCACGGCCCTCATCGACGCCGACCGCACCCGCGTGGTGCGGCCCGGGCAGAGGTCCACGGGTGGCGCCACGCCGGTCGCCGCGCCGCCGCCGCCGCGCAAGAACGGCAACCGGCCGCTGGTGATCGCCGCGGTGGTGCTGGGCATCGTGCTGCTGCTCGGCTTCCTGGCGGTGGCGCTGGACTGGTTCGGCGGGAAGGACCCGATCACGCCGCCGGTGGGTGAGACGAGCTCGTCCTCGGCCACGCCGACCACCACGACGACCACGCAGGCCCCCACGACCACCGTGGAGACGCAGACGGTCACGGTCGACCCGACCACCACGACGACCACCACGACGACCACGACGACCACGACGCCGCCCACCACGACCACCACGACGACGACCGCACCGCCGGCGAGTTCGGTGAAACCGACCACGACCACCACCACTCCGACGACGACCACCACGCAGCCGAACCCGTGAACCTCGTAAGGTGGTGCCGAACCCGATCGGGTGACGCAACGTTCTTGTCCTGGTGGCGTCCTGTCGTTCGCCACTGAATGAAGCCCTAGCAGCTACTGGGAGCACGCCGTGAGCGACGATGGCCGCCTGGTTGCCGGCCGCTACCGACTTGGCCGGCGGATCGGCAGCGGTGCGATGGGCATCGTCTGGGAAGCGCACGACGAGCGGCTGCACCGCACCGTCGCGGTCAAGCAGCTGCTGCTGCAGCCCGGCTTGGCCGAGTCCGACACGGACGAGGCGAAGCGCCGCGCCATGCGCGAGGGCCGGATCGCGGCACGCCTGCAGCACCCGCACGCGATCGCGGTGTACGACGTGGCGGAGGACGACGGCCAGCCGTGGCTGGTGATGGAGTACCTGCCGTCCAAGAGCCTGTCCACGGCGCTGTCGGAGCGCGGCACGCTGCCGCCCCGCGACGTGGCGTCGATCGGCTCGCAGGTCGCCTCGGCGCTCGCCGCCGCGCACAACGCGGGGATCGTGCACCGCGACATCAAGCCGGGCAACATCCTGCTCGGCAACGACGGCACGGTGAAGATCACCGACTTCGGCATCTCCCGGGCCACCGGCGACGTCACGGTCACCGCGACCGGGATGCTCGCGGGCACGCCCGCCTACCTCGCGCCCGAGGTGGCCAAGGGTTACGACCCCGGCCCGCCCTCGGACGTGTTCTCGCTGGGCTCGACGCTGTACGCGGCCATCGAGGGCGCGCCGCCGTTCGGCTTGAACGAGAACACCATCGCCCTGCTGCACCAGGTCGCGTCGGGCAAGGTGGTGCCGCCGAAGCAGGCGGGCCCGTTGACCGCGCTGCTGATGCGACTGCTGCGCGCCGAGCCGGAGGACCGGCCGAGCATGGCCGAGGCCCGCGAGGCGCTGGCCGCGGTGGCGGCCGGTCGGGCCGCGCCGGAGTTCCCGGTCGCGCTGCCGCAGAGCCACCCGCCGTCGTGGCAGGGCGCGCCCGTCCAGGCGCCGCAGACCCACGCGCTGGCCCCGGCCGGCCGGCACAACCCGCCCGCCGCGCCGAACAACCCGCCGCACTCCGCGACCAGGGTGGCGCCCGCGCCGACCCCGCCGCCCGCGCCGCAGCGGCAGGTGAGCCACAACCCGCCGCCCGCCCGACCGACCGGTGCGTCGAGACCGGCCGGTGGTCCGATGAAGAGCAAGCGGTCCACGGTGCTCACCGCGCTGGCCATCGCGGGCGCGGCGGTCGTGGGCATCCTGCTGGCGAGCATGCTGGCGGACAACAACGACCCGGGCGGCAACCAGGCCGGCTCGACCACGACGACCGCGGCGCTGGAAGCGGGCGGCGAGGCGTCGGTCACGCCGTCGAAGAAGCCGTCCACCCCGACCGCCAAGATCACCGTCCTCCCGACGCCGCAGCAGCAGGAGCAGGCGCTGCGCGACTACTTCGCCCTGCTGCCGGAGAACGTGGACGAGGGTTACAGCCGGTTGACCGCCAAGATGCAGGCCACGGCCGGCGGGGCGACCGGCTACCAGGGCGTGTGGAGCCAGGTGAAGTCGATCGAGCTCAAGAACGTGCGGGAGAACTCGTCGTTCGCCTACGAGGTCGACATCGCCTACCACATGAAGGACAACTCGGTCATGACCGAGCGCAAGCTGATCATCCTGAAGTGGGAGAACCAGGGCATCTACATCGACGGTGAGCAGAAGCTCGGCCAGCCGTAGATCAACCGCAGGTCGGTGGGTCAGCCGTAGGTCGGCAGGTCCGCAGGTCTGCAGGTCCGCAGAGGTCCCCGCAGGCCGGCGCCTGCCAGCACAGGCCAGCACAGATTTCTGCAAGCCTGCACAGGCAGGCGCAAACTCCCGCAGGCCCCTGCAAGTCAGCGCAGTTCCCCGCAGGCCTGGCGCAAGTCTCTGCAAGACTGCACAAGTCAGCGCGGGTCGGCGCGGGTCAGCGTGACGAGGCCGCCAGCGCGTCGAGCAGGCTGGTCACGGCGGGCGAGCCGGCGCCGTCCTCGCGGATCGCGGCGCAGATGCTCCTGGTCGGTTCCGGGTGGCGCAGCTTGCGGACCACCACGCCGGGGTGCACGACACCGAGGCTGAGCTTCGGCACGATCGTCACCCCGAGCCCGGCCGCGACGAACCCCTGCGCGGTCGGGTAGTCGTCGGCCTCCACCACGATGTTGGGCGCGAACCCGGCGCCCGCGCAGGCGTCGAGCACGATGTCCCGGCACGGCCCGGGCGGCGTCACGGCGTCCACCCACTGCTCCTCCGCCAGGTCGGCGAGGTCGAGCACGCGCTTGCGGGTCAGCTCGTGGCCACGCCGCAGCACGGCCACGTACGGGTCGTCGAGCAGGTGCACGACCTGCACGCCCCGCGGCGGCTCGCTGTCGCGGTGGTGCACGACGATGGCCACGTCGGCGCGACCGGCCTCCACCTCGACCATCGGGTCGTCCGGCTCGGTCAGCTTGAGGTCGAGCTGCACGTCCGCGTGCTTGGCCCGGAACAGGGCGACGGCGGGCGGCACGAGCGCCGCGCCCGCCGTGGCGAAGTAGCGCACCCGCAACCGCCCGGTGCGTCCCGCCCGCAGGTCCGCGAGCGCCGCCTCCGCCTCGACCAGCCGGTCGGTGATGTGCGCGGCGTGCTCGGTCAGCAGCCGGCCCGCCAACGTCGGCCGCACGCCCCGCCCGACCCGGTCCAGCAGCGGCAGGCCCGCCTGCTTCTCCAGGGCCGAGACCTGCTGGCTGACGGCCGAGGGCGTGTACCCGAGGTTCACCGCCGCGGCGGTGATCGAGCCGGTGGTCACCACGGCCCGGAGCACCTGCATGCGTCGCACGTCCAACATGACGCAACCGTACAGCTGTGCTTAAGGATCGTGCAGAACTATTCACTTGTGCTGATACTTCGGCATCGCGCACAGTGTGGCCGTGAACAAGCCTGGCACGCTGATCAGGATGGGTGTCCTGGCCCTGCTCTGGGGTTCCAGCTTCCTGTGGATCAAGATCGCGCTCACCGGCCTCTCGCCGGTCCAGATCACGCTCACCCGCACCGCGCTCGGCGCGTTGGTGCTGGTCGCGCTCGTCTACTGGAGCAAGCAGCGGCTGCCGCGGGACCGGGCGTCCTGGCTGCACCTCGGCTTCGCCGCGCTCTTCGGCAGCGCGGTGCCGTTCGCGCTGTTCGCGTTGGGCGAGCAGACGGTGGACTCGGGCGTGGCCGGTGTGCTCAACGCCACCACGCCGCTGTTCGCGCTGGGCATCGGCTTGGTCCTGGGCACGGAACGGCAGCGCAACCCGGCCCGGTTCGCGGGTCTCGTGCTCGGCTTTGCGGGCGTGCTGGTCATCTTCGCGCCGTGGCAGAAGGCCGGGCTGGCGAGCTGGGGCGCCCTGGCGTGCCTGGCCGCCGCGGCGTCGTACGCGGTCAGCTACGCCTACATCGGTCACAAGGTGTCCGGGCGCGGCCTGACGCCGATGCAGATCTCCTCGACCCAACTGGTGGCCGCGGCGGGCCTGACGGCGGTGGTGGTGCCGGTGGCCGGGTTGCAGCCGGTGCAGCTGTCGTGGCAGCCGCTGGTCGCCGTGGCGATCCTGGGCGTGTTCGGGACGGGCGTCGCGTTCGTGCTGAACTACCGCGTGATCGAGGACGAGGGCGCGACCAACGCCACGATGGTCGGCTACCTGCTGCCCGTGGTGTCGGTGCTGCTGGGCGCGATGTTCCTCGGCGAGGCGCTCAACCTCCGCGTCGTGCTGGGCATGGTGGTGGTCCTCGTCGGCGTCGCGCTGACCCGCAAGCAGCCCGCGACGGCGATCGTGCCGGTGCCGGAGGAGGCGGCCGAGGACGGCCCGGCGGCTTCGGAGACCAAGGTCGCTACGCTCAAGTGACCTGCGATAACGCACTGTTACCCGCCGGTATGGCGGGACTGGCGGCCAACTGAGACACCCGTCCTGGGCAAACGGGTGGACTTGAGACGCAGGTCTCCCCCGATCGCGTGGTGTTCAGGCGATACGCGTCCTGATTCGCCCTCTCGGACGTCTCCTCACATGAGAGGGACGACTTCGGAAGGGAACCCACAGGACATGAGCAACGACAGCATCACCATCACGACGACGTTCCACCTCCTCGTCCCGGGCGTGGCCCCGGCGCCGGTGGAGGCCGAGCTCCACTACGAACCCGAGGACCCGTACGCGGTAGCCGTGCTGTTCCACACCGGCCAGGGCAAGGTCGAGTGGATCTTCGCCCGGGACCTGCTCGCGGACGGCCTGCTGACCTCCTCCGGCGAGGGCGACATCCTGGTCCGGCCGGCCGCCGACGACCCGGAGCGGGTCCTGGTGGAGCTCAACGCGCCGACCGGCTTCGCCATCCTGTCGGCCGACGCCGAGGACATCGCCGAGTTCCTGGACATGACCTACGACGTGGTCCAGCCCGGCGAAGAGGACCTGTGGATCGACTTCGACCGCGAACTGGCCAAGCTGGTCTCGACCAACTGACACCAACGCGGGCCGCGCCATCGCTTAACCTGCTGGCGTGGCGGAGTCCGGGGGGACAGGAACAAGGACGGGGACGGTCGGCGGTCGGTACGCGCTGGTCGAGCGGGTCGGCAGCGGGGCCATGGGCGTCGTCTGGCGGGCGCGGGACGAGCTGCTGGACCGCGAGGTGGCGGTCAAGCAGCTGCGGTGGCCGGACCTGACGGCCGACGAGCTCGAGGTGGCCAGGGCGAGGGCGATGCGCGAGGCGCGCAACGCGGCCCGGCTGCAGCACCCCGACGCGATCTCCGTGTTCGACGTGGTGGTGGAGGACGACCGGCCGTGGCTGGTCATGGAGTACCTGCCCTCGCGCAGCCTGGCCGGGCTGCTGGCCGAGCGGGGCAGGTTGAGCCCGGACGAGGCGGCCAGGATCGGTGGTCGGGTGGCCACCGCGCTGGCCGCGGCGCACGCGGCGGGCATCGTGCACCGGGACGTCAAGCCGTCGAACGTGCTCATCGGGCACGACGGCACGGTCAAGCTCACCGATTTCGGCATCTCACGAGCCGCGGGCGACGGCACGCTGACCGACAGCGGCATGATCACCGGCACCCCGGCGTACCTGGCGCCCGAGGTGGCGCGGGGCGAGCAGCCGGACCAGGCGTCGGACGTGTTCTCGCTGGGCGCGACGCTGTACGCGGCGACGGAGGGGCAGTCGCCGCACGGGGTGAGCGACAACAGCTTCGGGCTGCTGTACCGGGCCGCGGCGGGGCTGATCGAGCCGCCGACGCGTTCCGGGCCGTTGACGGGTGTGCTGACGAGGTTGCTCGCCGCCGATCCGGCCGGGCGGCCCACGGCGGTGGAGGCGGCCGAGTTGCTGGCCGCTCCCCTGCGGGCCGAGCCGGAGCCGGCCGAGCCTGAGCAGGTCGAATCCGGGCCGGTCGAACCCGAGCTGGTCGGCGGTGGACCGGTCGGCGGTGGATCGTCGCAGGTCACGACCGATCGGCAGGGTGAGCCGGAGGTCGGGTCCGGGGTGCGTAAAGCCGGGTCGCCCGACGGCAAGCAGCGGAAGAGGTGGCTGGCGCCTCTCGTGGCAGCGGTCGTGCTGCTCCTCGGTGCGGGCGCGGTCACGGCGGCCGCGCTGGAGGTCTGGACGTTCGGGGACGCCGCACCGACGACGACGTCCCTGGGCCTCACGGCGAGCGACGCGGCCGAACTCGTGCGCAGGCACTACGAGGCGCTGCCCGAGGACACGGCGGCGGCCTACGCGAACCTGGCCGTGCCGTTCCAGCGACCGTTCGAGGAGTACCAGGCGTTCTGGGGCCAGTACGACGACGTGCAGGCCCAGGGCATCGAGGTCGTCGAGATCAGCCCCGCCAGGTACGCCGTGCGGGTGAACGTGAACTTCACCCACGCGGGCACCGCGTCCTACGGGCGCTACGAGCTCGGCGTGTGGCCCGACGGCGGCAGGTTGCAGATCTTCTCCTCCCAGCAGCTGGAGTAGCCCTGGGAGGAAGCCGGAGGGCGGGGAGCGCCCGTCAGACCAGCCTGCGGTCCGAGGCCCAGCGCGACAGCTCGTACCGGTTCGACAGCTGCGTCTTGCGCAGGACGCTCGACACGTGCGTCTCGACCGTCTTCACCGAGATGAACAGCTCGGACGCGATCTCCTTGTACGCGTAACCACGCGCCAGCAGCCGCAGCACGTCCCGCTCGCGCGGGGTCAGCAGGTCCAGCTCCGGGTCGCTGATCGGAGCCGCGCCGGGACGGTCGGCGAACGCGTCCAGCACGAACCCGGCCAGCCGCGGGCTGAACACCGCGTCGCCCTCCGAGACCCGCACGACCGCGCGCACCAGCTCCTGGCTGGAGATGGTCTTCGTCACGTACCCGCGCGCACCGGCGCGGATGACCGCGATGACGTCCTCGGCCGCGTCGGACACCGACAGCGCCAGGAACACCACCTCCGGCAACGCCGTGCGGACCTGGCGCAGCACCTCCGCGCCACCGCCGTCGGGCATGTGCACGTCGAGCAGCACCACGTCCGGGCGGTGGTGCCCGATGCCCGCCACCGCCTCGCCGACCGAACCGGCCTCGCCGACGACCTCGATCTCGTCGGTGATCGAGTCCAGCTCGGCCCGCACCCCGGCGCGGAACAACGCGTGGTCGTCCACCAGGAACACCCGAACGGTCATGTCCTGGCCCCCGTCTCTCGCTTGTCTGCGGTCTTCCTCGGCATCATCAGCTGCACCTCCGTGCCCTCACCCAGCCGGGTGCGGATCCGGACTTCGCCGCCGTGCCGGTCCATCCTCCCCCCGATCGAGTCCGCGAGGCCATGCCGGTCCTCCGGAACGGTCTTCGGGTCGAAGCCCTTGCCCCGGTCGCGGACGAACACCGCCACCCGTTCCGGCTCGACCTCGCCGTACACGCTGATCTCGCCGACGCCCGCGTGCTTGGCCGCGTTGACCATCGCCTCGCGGGCGGCCTGGACGAGGGCGTACAGGTTCGGGTCCAGCTCGCAGTCGCCCACCACGACCTGCTGCACGGCCAGCGCGAAGCTGTCCTCGACCTCGCCCGCCGCCTTGGCGATCGCGGCGGACATGGTGGTCGGCTGGCTGTTCTCCTCCACGATCCGCCCGTAGAGCCACTCCCGCAGCTGCCGTTCCTGGCCGCGCGCCAGGCGCTTGACCTCGCGCGGCTGCTCGGCCTGCTTCTGGATCAGGGCGAGGGTCTGGAGCACGGAGTCGTGCAGGTGGGCGGCGATCTCGGCGCGCTCCTCGGTGCGGATGCGGACCCGGCGCTCCTCGCCGAGGTCGTTGATCAGCTTGATCCACAGCGGCACGGTGAGCACCGCCACCCCGCCGAGGGTCGCGACCACGGCGAGCAGCGCGAAGCGGAGCTGGTCGATGCCGTAGCTGTTGACCAGCAGCACACCGATGCCGATGGCGACGAGCGCCACGCCCGCGAGGACGCGCACGATCGTGCTGCGGCCCGTGCCGCCGAAGATCCCGGACTTAGCGCCGGCCCGCCAGCGGCGGCGCTGCGCCTCGTCCGCCTCGCGCCAGACCACGGCCGCGCCGACCAGGGCCACCGCGAGCGGCCCCGCGATCCAGCCGCTGACCGGGCCGGAGAACAGGCCGGCGAGCACGGCCGCGGCGATGCCCAGGGCGACCAGGCCGAGCGCCTGCTGGCGTTCCCTCGGGTTCGCGGGCCCTTCCGGCTCGCCGGCCGCGCGTTGGGGCACGAACAGCCACAGCAGGCCGTACGCGATCACGCCGACGCCGTTGAGCGCGGTCAGCGCGGCGAACGCCGCCCGCACCCAGAACACCTCGATGCCGAGGTGGTCGGCGACACCGCCCGCCACACCCGCGACCACCCGGCCGGTCCGCCTGCGGCGCACGGGCTCGACGGCCTTCGTCTCCACACTCACCCGTTGATGGTCACACGCTGGTCCGGGCCGGTCATCAGGGTTCCACCCGATGCGCGGTTCAGGGTGGGCCCCCGATGTGCGGACGGCTCGTGTTGAGCAAGCTTGTCGTCGTGAGCGGGAGCATCAGCGCAGCCAGCGTCGAAGAGACGCTGAAGGACTTCTGGGCCACGCGGCCCAGGCGGCCTCACGACGGTCGCAAGATCGCCGGTGTCGCCGCCGGTATCGCCCAGCGGTACCAGATCGACCCGGTGATCGTCCGGGTGGCGTTCGTGGCCATGGCGTTGTGCAACGGCGCCGGGGTGCTCATCTACCTGCTCGGCTGGTTGTGGCTGGCGCAGGCCGATGACGAGGTGTCGGCGGCGGAGGCGCTGCTCGGGCGTGGGCGCAGCTCGACCCCGACGGCGTTGACGGTGCTGCTCGGGATCGCGGTGATCCCGGCGACCGGGTTCTTCGTGGACGGCGGGTTCACCATGGTCGGCGGCGTGCTGCTGTCCATGGGTGCGATCTACCTGCTGCACCGCGGTCGGGGGCAGCTCAACCGGCCGGAGCCGACCGCGGCTTTCGGGGCCGGGGCCGGGCACGGGGTCGGGCACGGGGTCGGAGTCGGTGATGGTGACGGTGTGGGGGGCAAGGTGTCGACGGACGAGCACACGACCGAACGCGTGACGCCACCGGCTTGGGACCCGCTCGGCGCTGCGCCGTTCGCGTGGGACCTGCCCGAGCCGGCCGGTGCGCAGGAGCCGGAAGGCGCGACGCCCGCGCCGGTGGCGGTGCGCCGCCGCAGGTCGCGGGTGGGGTTGGCGACGTTCGGGGCGTCGCTGGTGGTGCTGGCGGGGTCGCTGGTGGCGTCGGGGTACGCCGACTGGTTCCACGCCCAGCACGTCATCGGCCTGCTGGTCGCGGTGATGGGCGCGGGGATGGTGCTCGGCGCGCTGCGCGGTGGCGGTGGGCGCGGGCTGATCTGGCTCGTCGTGCCGCTGTCGGTGGTGGGCGTGCTGTTGACGTCGGTGGACTTCGACCTGGACGGCAAGCACCTGGGCAGCACCACGGACCGCCCGACGAAGGTGGAGGACGTCAAGGACCGGTACACGGCCGGCCTCGGCGAGGTGACCCTCGACCTGACCGGGTTGCCGAACAGCGGGTCCGTGACGACCGCCGTCGAGGTCGAGGCGGGCAGTGCGCAGGTCAGGGTGCCGGCCGACGCGGACGTGACGGTGAACTGCCGGACGGACCTCGGCTCGGTGCACTGCCTCGGCCGGGAGGCCGACGGTGAGGGGCGGCACGAGGAGGTCACCGACTACGGGGCCGACGGGCCGGGCGGGTTGAAGATCGTGCTCGACGTGCGCAGCGATCTCGGAACGGTGGAGGTGAGTCGTGGCTGACCAGGATTCGATCGAGAAGCGCGGGGTCGACGTGGTGGGGCTGGTGTTCGGGGTCGCGGCCCTGGTCGCAGCCGCCTACATGCTCTCCGACGGCGCGTCGTGGCCCGCGTTCCTCGACCTGAGGTGGGCGTTGGCCGGAGGGGCGATGGTGATCGGGTTGGGGTTGCTGGCGGGGTCGGCCCGTCGGCGGAGGTAGAGGGCGCCGGCGGCGGTAGAGGGGGCAGGGGTAGGGGGAAGAGAAAAGGCCCGTCCTGGGGAGGACGGGCCTTTTCTTCGTGCGGCTCTGCTACTCCCACTCGATGGTGCCCGGCGGCTTGCTCGTCACGTCCAGGACCACGCGGTTGACCTCGTTCACCTCGTTGGTGATGCGGGTCGAGATGCGCTCCAGCACGTCGTACGGCAGGCGCGTCCAGTCCGCGGTCATGGCGTCCTCGCTGGACACCGGGCGCAGGACCACCGGGTGGCCGTACGTGCGGCCGTCGCCCTGCACGCCCACGCTGCGCACGTCGGCCAGGAGGACGACCGGGCACTGCCAGATCTGGCGGTCGAGGCCGGCGCTGGTCAGCTCCTCGCGGGCGATCGCGTCGGCCTTGCGCAGGATGTCCAGGCGCTCCTGGTTGACCTCGCCGATGATGCGGATGCCCAGGCCGGGACCCGGGAACGGCTGGCGCTGCACGATCGTCTCCGGCAGCCCCAGTTCGGTGCCGACGCGGCGGACCTCGTCCTTGAAGAGCGCGCGGAGCGGCTCGACCAGGGTGAACTGGAGGTCCTCGGGGAGACCGCCGACGTTGTGGTGGCTCTTGATGTTGGCCGCGCCCGTGCCGCCGCCGGACTCGACCACGTCCGGGTAGAGCGTGCCCTGGACGAGGAACTGGTAGTCGCCCTCGGCCTTGAGGTCGCGCTCGGCCTGCTCGAAGACCCGGATGAACTCGCGGCCGATGATCTTGCGCTTCTGCTCCGGGTCGGTGACGCCCTTGAGCGCGTCGAGGAACCGCTCGCGGGCGTCGACGGTGACGAGCTTGACGCCGGTGGCGGCCACGTAGTCGCGCTCGACCTGGGCGCGCTCACCCGCGCGCAGCAGGCCGTGGTCGACGAAGACGCAGGTCAGGCGGTCACCGATGGCGCGCTGGACGAGAGCGGCGGCCACCGCGGAGTCGACGCCGCCGGACAGGCCGCAGATCGCCTTGCCGTCGCCGACCTGCTCGCGGATCAGGGCCACCTGCTCGTCCACGATCGAGGACGTCGTCCACTGCGGTCGGATGCCGGCGATCTCGTGCAGGAACCGGCGCAGCACCTCCTGGCCGTGCGGCGAGTGGCCGACCTCCGGGTGGTACTGGACGCCCGCGAAGCGGCGTTCGGTGTCCTCGAACGCGGCCACCGGCGCGCCCTCGCTGGTCGCGGTGACCGTGAAGCCCTCGGGCGCCTTGGTGACGCAGTCGCCGTGGCTCATCCACACCGGGTGGTTGGCGGGCAGCTCCTCGTGGAGCAGGCCGCCGGCCTGCTGGACGCCCAGTTCCGTGCGGCCGTACTCACGGGTGCCGGTGTGCTCGACCGTGCCGCCGAGCGCGCCCGCCATGGCCTGGAAGCCGTAGCAGATGCCGAAGACCGGGACGCCGACGTCGAACAGCTTCGGGTCGACCTGGGGCGCGCCGGGCTCGTACACGCTGGACGGGCCGCCGGACAGCACGATGGCGGCCGGGTCGCGTTCCAGCAGTTCCGCCACGGGTGTGGTGTGCGGGACGACTTCCGAGTAGACCTGCGCCTCCCGGACTCGCCGGGCGATCAGCTGCGCGTACTGCGCGCCGAAGTCGACTACCAGCACAGGGCGGTTGCTGCTCTCGGCCACTGGGGAAAAACCTCTCGTCTGGCGGATCCGCGCAGGTGAAGGATGTCATGCGTGCAGGAAGAAGTGCTCACCGGAGGCGGGCTCAACGAGGTCGTGCGGGTCGGGTCGACGGTGCGGAGGCCGACCGGTCCGTGGACGCCCAACGTGCACCGGTTGCTGGAACACCTTGCGCCGCTTGGCATTTCGCCGGTGGTGCACGGGGTGGACGAGCGCGGGAGGGAGGTGTTGTCGTACCTGGAGGGTGAGGTCGGCCACCCGCCGTTGAGTGCGTCGTTGCGTTCGGACGAGGTGCTGGTGGCGGTGGCGCGGATGGTGCGGCGGTTGCACGACGCGACGGTGGGGGGTGGGGGTGGCTCGGGGGCGGGGGATGGGGTTGAGGCGGGGGATGGGGTTGAGGCGGGGGTTGGGTTGGTTGGTGTGTTGGGTGGGTGGCAGTTCGAGGCGGTTCAGCCGGTGGAGGTGATCTGCCACAACGATCTGGCGCCGTACAACATGGTGTTCCGGGATGGGATGCCGGTCGGGGTGTTCGATTTCGACGGTGCTCGGCCCGGGCCCCGGTGGTGGGATGTCGCGTATACGGCGTATTGCCTGGTGCCGTTTTCGCCGGAGTTCGGGACGGTGGAGGAGCAGCGGAGGCGGGCGGGGTTGTTCTGCGAGGCGTACGGGTTGCCGGTGGCGGGGATGGGGTTGCGGGTGTTGGCGAGGTTGGAGGACATGGTCGCGATGATTCGGGAGAGGCCCGAGTTCTGGCGGCAGAGGGAAGAGGGGCACGAGGAGTACTACTTGGGGCACATCGAGTACGTGCGGGAGAATTTTTCGGGTTTGTAGGTGGGGTGGGGTGGGTTTGTAGGGTGCGGGTGGGGTGGGTCGTTTACTGCCTGGTTCAGTCCGGCTCGATTTGACATGGGGCCCTTACGGGCACCCCAGGCAGGCCAAAGCCGGGCAGGCCTGGCGGGAAAAGCGTCCGCCAA
>NZ_JBFAMT010000059.1:0-55425 GCF_040656635.1 Actinosynnema sp. NPDC049800
GGTCAGCCGGACCGCGCTGGGCTGGGCGGTCGAGGAGGCGAAGCTGCGCGGCTGCGCGGTCGAGGCGGTCCTCGCCTGGCACGTGGACCACGCCATGGTGATCGGGCCGATGTCGGCGACCGTCGCCGCCATGATGGACCGCGACAAGCTGCGCGAGGAGCACCAGCACGTGCTCGACGAGGTCGTGGCGGAGGCCGGTGGCGACGTCCGCGCGGTGCTCGCCGAGGGCGACGCCCGCGACGTGCTGACCAAGGCGTCCGAGCACGCGGCGCTGCTCGTGGTCGGCAGCAGGGGAGCGGGACCCATCCGCGGTGCCCTGCTCGGTTCGGTCAGCTCCTACTGCGTGCACCACGCCACCTGCCCCGTGGTGGTCTTGCGCGCGCCCAAGCCGGAGCACGTCGACCCGAAGCCCGTCATCACGCCGGGACCGCTGCTGTGACCGCCGCGCTGAACGTCGACCGGGCGTTGCTGGCGGACGGGTCGGTGGTGGCGGTGCGCGAGCTGGGCCCGGCCGACGCGGACGCCCTGCTCGCGCTGCACCGCGACCTGCCGGTGGACGACCGCTACCTGCGGTTCTTCAGCGCCGCGCCCCGCCACCTGGACGAGTTCGTCGTTCGGCTGACGTCACCGGGGGAGCCGCTGCACGTGGTGATCGGGGCGCTCGACTCGGACGTGCTGGTGGGTGCCGCGAGCTACGTCCTGCTGGACGACGACACGGCCGAGGTGGCGCTGGTGGTGGCGCACGACCGGCAGTCCCACGGCGTCGGCACGCTGCTGCTGGAACACCTTGTCTCACTGGCCAGGCGGCGTGGCGTGCGGCGGTTCCGCGCGGACGTGCTCGCGGTGAACTCGAAGATGTTGCGGGTCTTCGCCGACCTCGGTCTGGTGTGGACGTCCGCAGCGGCCGACGGCGAGGTGCGCGTCGACCTCGGTCTCGACCCCGGTGAGCGGTACTTGGAGGCCGTCGCCGACCGCGAGCAGGCCGCCGACGTGGCCAGCCTGCGCGCGGTCCTCGAGCCCGCCTCGGTCGTCGTGGTCGGCGCGAGCCGCAAGTCGTCCTCCGTGGGCAACGCGGTGCTGGCCAACCTGCTCGACGGCGGCTACGCCGGAGCCCTGTACGCGGTGAACCCGCACGCCCGGCGGGTGTTGGGGGTGAAGTGCCACCCGAGGGTGACCGACCTGCCCGAGGCGCCCGAGCTGGCGGTGGTGTGCGTGCCCGCCGAGGCGGTCGCGCGGGTCGCCGAGGACTGCGGTCGGCGTGGGGTGAAGGCGTTGGTCGTGATCACCTCCGGCGTCGATCCCGACGGACTGCTGGAGGTCGTGCGGCGGCACGGCATGCGCATGGTCGGCCCGAACTGCGTGGGCGTGTCCAGCACGGACCCGGACGTGAGGCTGGACGCGACCTTCACCCGCGACCGGACGGAACCGGGTGGGATCGGCCTGGTCACCCAGTCCGGTGGTGTCGCGATCGCCGCGGCCGAGCGGCTGCGGCGGCTGGGTCTGGGCACCTCGCAGCTGGTCTCGACCGGGGACAAGTACGACGTGTCCGGCAACGACCTGCTGCTGTGGTGGGAGCGCGACGAGCGGACCCGGGCGGTGGCGCTGTACCTGGAGTCGTTCGGCAACCCGCGCAAGTTCTCGCGCCTGGCCCGACGGGTGGCGCGCCGCAAGCCGGTGCTGGCGATCCGGGCCGCGAGCAGCGAGGCCGGTCAGCGTGCCGCCGCCTCCCACACCGCCTCGACCGCGACCCCGGCGGTAACCCGGGACGCGCTGTTCCGGCAGGCGGGCGTGATCGCGGTGGACGGCGTCGGCGAGATGGTCGACGTGCTGGCCGCGCTGCACGCCACGCCGCTGCCCGCCGGTCGCGGTGTGGCCGTGCTGGGCAACGCGGGCGGGCTGGGTGTGCTGGCCGCGGACGCCTGCGTCCACCACGGGCTGACCATCGCCGACCTGGGCCCGGGCACGGTCGAGGCGCTCACGTCGCTGCTTCCCGGCACCGCGAGCCCGCACAACCCGGTCGACACGACGGCGGTCGTGGACGACGCGACGTTCGCCCGTTGCCTCGACGTCCTGGTCGCCGACCCGGCGGTGGACGCGGTCATCGCGGTCACCGTGCCCACCTCGTTGGGCGACCCGGCGGGCGGCATCCACCGCACGGCCATGCCGGTGCTAGCGGTGAGCGCCGACCAGGACGGGTCGGTGTCGCTGCGCGCCGACGGTATCGCCTGCTACGCCGAACCCGCCCGCGCCGCCGCCGTGCTGGCCGCGCTGGTCGAGCGCGCAGCGTGGTTGCGCCGTCCGCCGCCGGGGCCGACCGAGCTGCCTGGGACCGACCTGCCGACTGCCCGAGCCGTCGTCGCCGAGCACCTCACCGCCGAGCCCGGAGGCGGCTGGCTGGACCCCGACCAGGTGGTGCGCCTGCTGACCGCGTTCGGGCTGCCCGTTCTCGGCGGCGTGCTGGTGCCTGATGCCGAATCGGCGGTGGCGGCGCAGCAGTCCTTCGGCGGGCCGGTCGTGCTCAAGGCCGTGGCACGCGGGCTGCTGCACAAGAGCGAGGGCGGCGGTGTGCTGCTCGACCTGGCCGGCGAGGACGCCGTGACCTACGGCTTCGAGTCGCTGCGCGAGCGGTTCGGCGATCGGTTGCACGGCGTGTTCGTGCAGCCCATGGCCGAGCGGGGGCGTGAGCTGATCGTCGGCGTGGTGACCGATCCCCAGTTCGGGCCGCTCGTGGTGACCGGTCTGGGTGGGGTGGACACCGACCTGGTGGACGACCGCGCCGCCGCGCTCGCGCCGTTGTCGGAGGCGGACGTGGACGACCTGCTGCACGGCTTCCGCGCCGCACGCCGGGTGTTCGCCGACTACGACGAGGCGGCTGTGCGGGACGTGCTGCTGCGGGTCGGCCGACTGGCCGAACTCGTCCCGGAGATCGCCGAGCTCGACCTCAACCCGCTCGTCCTGACCGACCACCGCGCGCTGGCCGTGGACGCGAGGGTGCGCGTCGCGCCCGCCCAGCCGGTCGACCCGTTCCTGCGCCGGCTCCGCGACCCGAGGAGGACGCCATGACCGTCATCGCCACCGCCCCGGTCGAGGTGACCTACGAGTCCGGTGAGGAGTACGTGGTCCGGCTGCGTGATCACTGGGTCGGCACCGACCAACCGGCGGCGTCCGGCGGCCACGACCTGGGCCCGAGCCCGGTCGAGCTGCTGGTCGCGTCGATGGCCGCCTGCACCGCCTTCTACGCGGGCCGGTTCCTCGACCGCCACGGCCGATCGCGCCAAGGCCTGGCGGTGACCGCCGAGTACCGGACGGCGTCCGACCCGCTCGACCGCGTCGCCGAGGTGTGGCTGACCGTGCGCGTGCCGTCCGGGCTGTCCGAGCGGCACAAGACCGCCCTGCTGGCCGTGGTCCAGCACTGCACCGTCCACAACACGCTCCGGCGAGCGCCGGAGATCGTCATCGAGTTGAACGAGGTGAAGTCATGAACGCAGGTCCGATCGTGGTCGGCATCGACGGCACCCCCGCGGGTGACCGCGCGCTGCGCTGGGCCATGGACGAGGCGGTGCAGCGCGAGCTTCCGCTGCACGTGGTCAACGCCTACGCCTACGAGCCGCTGGCCGACTGGGCGATGACGTCCGAGCAGGACGCGCGGGTCCGGTCGGAGGCGCTGGTCGAGGACGCGCTGCGCGCCGCCTCCGTGGGCAGGCTGAGGTTCCCGCGGATCATCCGGCACTGCGTGCGCGGACCGGCCGCCGAGGCGCTGGAAGCACAGGCGCGGGGCGCGTCGATGCTGGTGGTGGCCTCGCACAGCGGCAGCCGGCTGCGGCGCGTCCTGTTGGGCAGCACCAGCGCGCACTGCGTGCGGCACGCGACCGTGCCCGTGGTCGTCCTTCCTCCGAGCGACGAGCGGCACGACGGGGTCGAGGTCCGCGCGGGACAGGAGGCCGGGCGATGAGGGTCCGCGACCTCATGACGCGCGAGGTGGTGACCGTCTCGCCCGAGACGCCGGCGCGTGACGCCGTGGCGCTGCTGGCCACCAAGGGGTTCACCGCCCTGCCGGTGGTCGACGGAGCCGGCACCCTGGTCGGCGTGGTCACCGAGACCGACGCGCTGCGCGACCGGCTGCCGGTCGACCCGCGCTCGCTGGTGCACGGGCAACCGTCACGAGCGCGTCCCGTCCCGCGCAGGACGGTCGCCGACGTGATGAGCGAGCCGGTCGCCGGCGCGTCGCCCGGCACGGACGTCGCGGAGCTGGCCAGGCGGATGCTGGAGCACGGCGTGCGCAGCGCGTGCGTGGTCGACGGCAAGCGGCTCGTCGGCATCGTCACCCGCCGCGACATGCTGCGGGCGATCAGTCGCGACGACCGCACGCTGGCCGCCGAGGTCCGGCACCGCTTGGGCCTCTACGCCGGCCCGCACCGCTGGACGGTGTCCGTGGTGGACGGTCGGGTGGCGATCGTGGACGAGCTGGACGACGAACGCGACCGCCACGTGGCCGCGGTGCTCGCGGGCGCCGTGCCCGGCGTGGTCGACGTCAGCTTCCCGGAGACCCGTCATGCCGTCGACCACGGCTGAACGCGAGGCCACGCCGCACGGCATGCCGGTGCACGAGGTCGTGCTGCTCGCCGAGACCGACGCCGACACCGGCCTGTCCGGCGTCGGCGCCGCCGAGCGGCTGGCCTCGCTCGGACCGAACAAGCTGCCCGAACGCCGCGGCCCCGGACGTCTGCGACGGATGCTCGCCCAGTTCCACAACCCGCTGATCTACGTGCTGCTGGCCGCCGCCGCGCTGACCGCCGTGCTGGGCGAGACCGTGGACGCCTCCGTGGTGCTGGGCGTGGTGCTGGTCAACGCGATCGTCGGCTACCTGCAGGAGGTTCGCGCCGAACGCGCGCTCGACGCCCTGGAAGCCATGGTCCGCACCGAGGCCACGGTGATCCGCGACGGCACCGCCGCGCGGATCACCTCCGACGAACTCGTGCCCGGCGACCTCGTGGTGCTGGAGGAGGGCGACCAGGTGCCCGCCGACCTGCGGCTCGTGCGCACGCGCGAGCTGCGCGTGGACGAGTCCGCGTTGACCGGTGAGTCGCAGCCGTCCGCCAAGGACCCGCTGCCCGTGCCGCACGACGCCGCGCTGGCCGACCGCACCAACATGGCCTACTCCGGCACGCTGGTCACCACTGGTGGCGGGCGTGGCGTGGTGGTCGCCACCGGCGCGGACACCGAGATCGGGCAGGTCCACCGACTGGTCGGCACCACCACGACCGTGCAGACGCCGCTGACCCGCAAGCTCGCCCGGTTCAGCAAGCTGCTCACCGCCGTCATCCTCGGCCTGGCCGCGGTCACCGTCGTGATCGGCGTGCTGCGCGGCGAGCCGTTCGCCGAGATGGTGACCGCCGCCGTCGCCCTGGCCGTCGGCGCGATCCCCGAAGGGCTGCCCGCGGCGGTCACGGTGACGCTGGCCATCGGCGTCGCCCGCATGGCCCGGCGCAACGCCGTCATCCGCCGCCTGCCCGCCGTGGAGACGTTGGGCAGCACCACGGTCATCTGCACCGACAAGACCGGAACGCTCACCGCCAACGCCATGACCGTGCGCCAGGTCGTCGCCGGTGGGCAGCGCTGGGAGGTCGACGGCATCGGCTACTCGCCGCTGGGGGAGTTCCCGCCGCCGTCACCGGCCGTGCGTGACGTGCTGCTGGCGGGGCTGGCGTGCAACGACGCTCACCTGGTGCTCCAGGACGACCGGTGGACCGCCGTCGGCGACCCCACCGAGGCGGCGCTGGTCGTGTCGGCCCGCAAAGCCGGGCTGACGCCCGACGACGTGCCCGAACGGGTGGACGAGCTGCCGTTCACCTCGCAACGCCGGTTCATGGCCACCCGGCACGCC
Source organism: Actinosynnema sp. NPDC049800 (assembly GCF_040656635.1). Lineage (NCBI taxonomy): Bacteria > Bacillati > Actinomycetota > Actinomycetes > Pseudonocardiales > Pseudonocardiaceae > Actinosynnema > Actinosynnema sp. NPDC049800. The sequence goes on from NZ_JBFAMT010000059.1 coordinate 5,885, forward strand.
GGCGGCGTGGTCTACCTCAAGGGCGCGGTGGAGCGGATCTTCGAGTTCACCGGTTCCACCGACCACACCGAAGCCGATCAGCTCGCGCACGAGGGGATGCGCGTGCTGGCGTTCGCGCGAGCGCACGTGCCCGAAGGCAGCCCGTTGACCGAGGACGCTCTGCACGGCGCCGTGCCGCTGGGCCTGCAGGCGATGCACGACCCACCTCGACCCGAGGCCATCGAGGCGGTCCGCGCCTGCCAGGAGGCGGGCATCGAGGTCCGCATGATCACCGGCGACCACCTCGGCACCGCCCGCGCCATCGCCACCCACTTCTCCCTGCCCGACGACGCCGTGCACGCCCGCGTGTCACCCGAGGAGAAGCTGAGGCTGGTCAAGCAGATCCAGGCGGACGGGCACGTGGTCGCGATGACCGGCGACGGCGTCAACGACGCCCCGGCCCTGCGGCGCGCCGACATCGGCGTGGCAATGGGCCGCGGCGGCACCGAGGTGGCCAAGCAGGCCGCCGACATGGTGCTGACCGACGACAACTTCTCGTCCATCCGCGCCGCGGTGGAGGAGGGGCGCGCGGTCTTCGACAACCTGCGCAAGTTCATCATCTGGACCCTGCCCACCAACATGGCGGAGGGCCTGGTCATCCTCACCGCGATCCTGCTGGGCACCGCCCTGCCGATCCTGCCGGTGCAGATCCTGTGGATCAACATGACCACGGCCGTGGCGCTCGGGTTGACGCTGGCCTTCGAACCACGTGAGCCGAACGTCATGCGACGCCCGCCGCTGCCGCCGTCCCTGCCGCTGCTGACCGGGGCCCTGATGCAGCGCATCCTGCTGGTGTCGGCCGTGCTGCTGGCCGGCTCGTTCGCCGCGTTCCACCTGCACGGCGGCACGCTGGACCAGGCCCGGACGGTCGCGGTGAACGTCTTCGTGGCCGCCCAGATCGCCTACCTGTTCAACTGCCGGTCGCTGCGCGACCTCCGGCCGCGCGTCGGATTCCGCCGCAACCCCTGGCTGGTGGTCGGCATCGCCGTCACCGCCGCCCTCCAACTGCTGTTCACCTACGCGTCGTTCATGAACACCCTGTTCCACACCGCGCCGATCGGCTGGCGTGACTGGACGGCCGTGGTGGCGCTGGCCGTCGTCGCCTACGGGGTCGTCGAAGTGGAGAAGTGGTTGCGACGCAAGTGAGCCGGTGATCCGGGAGCTGTCCAGCGCTCCCGGATCACCGGCTCCGTGACGACGGGTTCAGCGGCCCATGTCGGCGAGTTGGTGCTGCAGCTTGTCGTGCAGCAGGTCCACGGCCTCTTGGTAGGTCTCCGCGGTCGCGTCGGCGTTGACCGGCGTGCCGTTGACGTCCAGCGTCGCGTGGGCAACCAGCAGTCGCGGCCCGTCGGTGCTCAGCCGCACCTTGGCGTAGGAGATGTCGGCGGGGGCGTACTTGGCGATGGCGGCGACCTTGGCGCGGGCGTACTCGGCGGCCTCGCCGGGCAGTCCGGTGGCCAGGTCGACCCGGATGTTGACGATCTCGTGCACGTGGCTCATGCCTCCAGACTCCTCTCCGCGCCGAGCACGTCGACAGTGACCAAAGTCCCGGCCGGCAGGGACTCCCGGAACTGGGGCCGGCCCGACGGCGGAACCAGGCTGGGAACCAACACCCCCAACCCTGGTCAGGAGAGCGAGATGTCGCAGCAGCCGGAGAACACCGCGCCGGACTTGTCCTTGGTCGACGCCTACTGGCGGGCCGCGAACTACCTCTCGGCAGGGCAGATCTACCTGCTGGACAACCCGCTGCTGACCGAGCCGCTGACCCCGGAGCACATCAAGCCCCGCCTGCTCGGCCACTGGGGCACCACGCCCGGCCTGAACTTCCTCTACGCCCACCTGAACCGCGTGATCAACGACCGTTCCCAGGACGTGCTCTTCGTGACCGGGCCGGGGCACGGCGGCCCGGCGCTGCTGGCCAACACGTGGCTGGAGGGTTCCTACACCGACACGCACCCGAACGTGCCGCGTGACGGCGAGGGGATGCGCAAGCTGTTCCGCCAGTTCTCCTTCCCCGGCGGCGTGCCCAGCCACGTCGCGCCGGAGGTGCCGGGGTCGATCCACGAGGGCGGTGAGCTGGGCTACTCCCTGGCGCACGCGTTCGGCGCGGCGTTCGACAACCCCGACCTGGTCGTGGCATGCGTGGTCGGCGACGGTGAGGCCGAGACCGGGCCGCTGGCGGCGAGTTGGCACGGCACCAAGTTCCTCGACCCGGCCCACGACGGCGCGGTGCTGCCGATCCTGCACCTCAACGGCTACAAGATCGCCAACCCGACGATCCTGGCGCGCATCCCGAACGAGGAGCTGGACTCGTTGCTGCGCGGCTACGGCTACGCGCCGTACTACGTGGAGGGCGACGACCCGGCCGTGCTGCACCCGCGCATGGCGGAGGTCTTCGACGAGGTGTTCGACGAGATCCGCCGCATCCAGGAGGTTGCCCGCGCGGGGGACACCGAGCGTCCCCGTTGGCCGATGATCGTGCTGCGCACCCCGAAGGGCTGGACCGGGCCGTCCGAAGTGGACGGCGTGCCGGTGGAGGGCACCTGGCGCTCGCACCAGGTCCCGCTCGCCGGTGTGCGCGACAACCCCGACCACCTCCGGCAGCTGGAAGCGTGGCTGCGCTCCTACCGCCCCGAGGAGCTGTTCGACACCGACGGACGGCCGCGACCCGAGCTGCTCGCGCTCGCCCCGCGCGGTGAGCTGCGCATGGGCTCGATCCCGCACGCCAACGGCGGTCTGCTGCTGCGTGAGCTGCGGATGCCCGGCACCACCCCGTACTCGGTCGAGGTGACCAAGCACGGCACCACCACCTCCGAGCCGACCCGCGCGCTGGGCCGGATGCTGCGGGACGTGATGACGCTCAACGAGGCTGAGAGGAACTTCCGCGTGTTCGGCCCGGACGAGACCGCGTCGAACCGGTTGGACGCGGTGTTCGAGGTGACCGCGAAGCAGTGGCTCGCGTCGAAGTTGCCCACCGACGAGCACCTGGACACCAACGGTCGGGTGGTGGAGGTGCTGTCGGAGCACCTGTGCCAGGGGTTCCTGGAGGGCTACCTGCTGACCGGTCGGCACGGGCTGTTCAACTGCTACGAGGCGTTCACCCACATCGTGGACTCGATGTTCAACCAGCACGCCAAGTGGCTCAAGACTCATCGCGAGATCGACTGGCGGCGTCCGGTGGCGTCGTTGAACTACCTGCTGTCCTCGCACGTGTGGCGGCAGGACCACAACGGCTTCTCCCACCAGGACCCGGGCTTCATCGACCACGTGATGAACAAGAAGGCCGAGGTCGTCCGCGTCTACCTGCCCGCCGACACCAACACCCTGCTGTCGGTGGCCGACCACTGCCTGCGCAGCCGCGACTACGTCAACGTCATCGTCTCGGGCAAGAACTTCACCCCCGACTGGCTCAGCCCCGAGGAAGCGGCGCTGCACTGCGCGCGTGGCGCGGGCATCTGGGAGTGGGCGGGCACGGACGACGGCCTGACCGAACCCGACGTGGTCCTGGCCTGCGCCGGCGACGCACCCACGTTGGAGGTCATGGCCGCCACCGCCCTGCTGCGCGAGCACCTGCCCGAGCTGAAGGTCCGCGTGGTCAACGTGGTCGACCTGGCCCGCCTGCAACCGGAGACCGAGCACCCGCACGGCATGCCCGACCACGAGTTCGACGCCCTGTTCACCCCCGACAAACCGGTCCTGTTCGCCTACCACGGCTACCCGTGGCTGATCCACCGCCTGACCTACCGCCGCACCAACCACCACAACATCCACGTCCGCGGCTACAAGGAAGAAGGCACCACCACCACACCCTTCGACATGCTCGTGCTCAACGACATGGACCGCTACCGGCTGGTCATCGACGTCATCGACCGCGTCCCCGGTCTGGGTGTCAAGGCCGCCGGGCTGCGCCAGCACATGCAGGACCAGCGCACCCGCCACCACGCCCACATCCGCGAGCACGGCGAGGACCTGCCCGAGATCCGCGACTGGACCTGGCCGTACTGATGGACGTGCTCGTGGTCAACGCGGGCTCGTCGAGCCTGAAGTTGTCGGTGCTGGGCGAGGACGACACCGTCCTCGCCCAGCACCACGTCGAACGCTGGGACGGCAGCCCCGGCCTCGACCTGCGCCTGCCGCCCGTGCACGCCGTGGGCCACCGCGTCGTGCACGGCGGCACCGGGTTCACCAGCCCGACCCTCATCACCGCCGACGTCCGCCGCGAGATCGCCGCCTTGACCGACCTGGCGCCGCTGCACCAGCCGAGGGCCCTGGCCGGCATAGACGCCGCCCAGGTGCTGTTCCCGGCCGTGCCGCACGTGGCGTGCTTCGACACCGCGTTCCACCGCACCCTGCCCGCCGCCGCGTCCACCTACCCATTGCCGGCCGCCTGGCGCGACCGCTGGGACCTGCACCGCTACGGCTTCCACGGCCTCTCGCACGCATACGCTTCCCGCCGCGCGGTCGAGCTGGCGGGCGGCGGCACCCGCGTCGTGACCTGCCACCTCGGCGCGGGCTGCTCGCTGTCCGCCGTCCACGACGGCCGCTCGGTCGACACCACGATGGGCTTCACCCCACTGGCCGGTCTGCCCATGGCCACCCGCAGTGGCGACCTCGACCCCGGCCTGCTGCTGCACCTGCTCGACCGCCTCACCACCGACGAACTCGCCGACGGCCTCGCGCACCACTCCGGCCTGGCGGGTCTGTCCGGACACGCCGACCTGCGCGATGTCCACGCTGCGCTCGCGGCCGGTTCCGCCGACGCCGCGCTGGCCCTGGACGTGTTCACCCACCGCCTGCGCCAGGGCATCGCCGCCATGGCCGCGTCGATGGGCGGACTGGACCTGCTGGTCTTCACCGGAGGCATCGGCGAGCACGACGACCAAGTGCGAGCCCGAGTGGTGGACGGCTTGGCGTTCCTGGGTCTCACCCTCGATCGCGAGGCCAACGCCGCGGCTTCGGGCGATGCCGGAATCGGCGCGAAGACGTCCCGGACGCCGGTCTGGGTCGTCACCGCCCGGGAGGACGTCGAGATCGCGGCCGGCACGCGGACCACGTTGGCCGCCGACACCGTGTTGTAGAGTTGAAGAAGTTTTCAACTTTGCAACTTGTCGGAGGCCGTCGTGCCACTCCCGCTGTACCAGGCCAAGGCCGAGTTCTTCCGCATGCTGGGGCATCCGGCGCGCATCAGGGTGCTCGAGCTGCTCCAGGACGGCCCGAAGCCGGTGCGCGACCTGCTTGCCGACATCGGCATCGAGGCGTCCAGCCTCTCGGCCCAGCTGGCGGTGCTGCGCCGTTCGGGGATCGTCACGGCTACCCGGGACGGCACGACCGTGGTCTACGCGCTGACCAGTGACGACGTGGCCGAGCTGCTGCGCGTCGCGCGCAAGGTCCTGACAGGTCTGCTGACCGGCCAGAACGAGCTGCTGGAGATGCTGCGCGAGGAGGAGCGGGCGTGACGGCGTTCCTGCCGGCCAGAGCGGACTGGGCCGGCGCGACGCGAAGAGACCTCGTGGCGGGGGTGACGGTGGCGATCGTGGCCCTCCCGCTGGCCCTCGGGTTCGGTGTCGCCTCCGGGCTGGGGGCGGCGTCCGGCCTGGTCACGGCCGTGGTGGCGGGTGCGCTGGCGGCGGTGTTCGGTGGTTCCAGCCTCCAGGTGTCCGGACCCACCGGTGCGATGACGGTGGTGCTGGTGCCGATCGTCGCGCGCTACGGCGTGGACGGCGTGCTCACGGTGGGGCTGCTGGCCGGGATCTTGCTGGTGCTGCTCGCGGTCGCGCGTGCGGGCCGTTACATGCGGTACGTGCCCGTGCCGGTGGTGGAGGGTTTCACGATCGGCATCGCGGCGGTGATCGCGTTGCAGCAGGTGCCCGCAGCCCTGGGGGTGTTCGCACCCGGCGAGGACCACGTGGTGCTCGCCGCCGTGGCGGCTGTCGGGGACTTCGTCGCGGCACCGCGCTGGGAGGCCGTCGCCCTGGCGGCCGGGGTGGCGTCGGTGATGCTGATCGGCGCCCGGTGGCGTCCCGGCGTGCCGTTCTCGTTGCCCGCCGTCGTGGTGGCGACGGTCGTCGCGCAGTGGGCCGCGCTGCCCGTTGCCACGATCGGGGCGCTGCCGAGGGTGCTGCCCGCAGCGTCGTTGGGGTTCCTGGACCTCGGCGCGCTGTGGTCGCTGTTGCCGTCGGCGGTGGCGGTGGCCGCGCTCGCCGCGTTGGAGAGCCTGCTGTCGGCCGCGGTCGCCGACGGGATGAGCGTCAACCAGCGGCACGACCCGGACCGGGAGCTGTTCGGCCAGGGCTTGGCGAACCTGGTGGCGCCGTTGTTCGGCGGTGTGCCCGCCACGGCGGCCATCGCGCGCACGGCGGTCAACGTCCGCTCCGGCGCGACCTCCCGGCTCGCGGCCCTCACCCACGCCGTCGTGCTCCTGTTGATCGTGCTGGTCGCCGCGCCGTGGGTGGCCGGCGTCCCGCTCGCCGTGCTCGCCGGCGTGCTGCTGGCCACGGCCGTCCGGATGGTCGAGGTCGGCTCGGTGCGCGCCCTGGCCCGGGCCGGTCGGCCCGACGCCGCCGTGCTCGGGCTGACCGCCGTGGCGACGCTCGCGCTGGACCTCGTCACCGCCGTCATCGTCGGTCTCGTGCTGGCCGGCGTGTTCGCCCTGCGCGCGGTGTCGCGGACCGCGCGCCTGGAGGAGGTGCCGCTGGAACCGGGTGACCACCGCGAGGAGGAACGCGCCCTGCTGGCCCAGCACATCGTCGCCTACCGGCTGGACGGCCCGTTGCTGTTCGCCGCCGCCCACCGGTTCCTGCTGGAGCTGACCGAGGTCACGCCCGTCGCGGTGGTGATCCTGCGGATGTCGCGGCTGTCCGCCGTCGACGCCACCGGCGTGCAGGTGTTGCGCGACGCCGTGCGGCGCCTGGAACACCGCGGCATCACCGTCCTGCTCTCCGGCGTGCGGGACGAGCACCGCCGCGCACTGGGCACGACGGACCTGCCCGTGTTCGACCACACGCCCGACGCCATCGACCACGCCCGAACCTTGCTGAGGAAACGGGACCTGCTGCCTTGATCAGGCCCGCAGGCCGTGCGCCGCGAACTGGCCGCGCACCCGCTCGACCAGTTCCGCGTCGGGCGTGGGGGTGTCGGCGAGTGGGAACGGCAGGCCGATGGCTTCGTACTTGGGTGCGCCCATTTTGTGGAACGGCAGCACGTCGACCCGCTCGACCGACGGCAGCGTGGCGACGAACGAGGCGATGCCGTCGACGTTGTCGGGGTCGTCGGTCTGTCCTGGTACCAGGACGAACCGGATCCACATCGGTTTGCCCAGGTCGGCGAGGCGGCGGGCGAACCGCAGCGTGGGTTGGACCTCGCCGCCGGTGACGTGGCGGTAGGTGGTCGGGTCCCACGACTTGATGTCGAGCAGTACCAGGTCGGTGTCGGCGAGCAGTTGGTCGGTGGCGCGGTCGCCGAGGAAGCCGGAGGTGTCCAGGGCGGTGTGCAGGCCCAGGTCCTTGACGGCGTGCAGCAGTTCGGCGGTGAACTCGGGCTGGAGCAGTGGTTCACCGCCGCTGACGGTCACGCCGCCTCCGGCGACTTCGATGAACCGGCGGTACTTCGCGATCTCGGCAATGACGTCGTTCACCGTGACGCGCCGGCCGTACCGCGTGAACCGGGTCTCCGGGTTGTGGCAGTACAGGCAGCGCAGCGGGCACCCGGCGGTGAACACGACGAACCGGGTGCCGGGGCCGTCCACGGCCGTGGCGAGGTCCCAGGAGTGGACGGCCCCGGTGGTCATCACAGTCCTCCGTGGAACGTGCGGTTGACCACGTCGCGTTGTTGTTCGGGTGTCAGGCGTACGAAGTTGACCGCGTAGCCGGACACGCGGATGGTGAGCTGCGGGTACTTGTCGGGGTGTGCCATGGCGTCGAGCAGCACCTCGCGGTTGAGCACGTTGGCGTTGAGGTGGAAGCCGCCGGCGTCGGTGTAGGCGTCGAGCACGCCGACGAGGTTGGTCACCCGCTCTTCGGTGTCGCGGCCCAGCCCGTTCGGTGTGATGCCGGCGGTGAGCGAGATGCCGTCGAGCGCTTCGTCGTAGGGCAGCTTGGCGACCGACAGGGCCGCGGCGACCAGGCCGTGGCGGTCCTGGCCGTTGGACGGGTTGGCACCGGGTGCGAACGGTACGCCCCCGCGCCTGCCGTCCGGGGTGTTGCCGGTGTGGCGGCCGTAGACGATGTTGGAGGTGATGGTGAGCACCGACTGGGTGTGCACGGCGTGCCGGTAGGTCGGGTAGCGGCGCACCAGGGCCATGAAGTCCTCGACCAGTCCGACGGCGATGGTGTCGGCGCGGTCGTCGTTGTTGCCGTAGCGGGGGAAGTCGCCCTCCACCGCGAAGTCGACGGCCAGGCCCGTGTCGTCGCGGATCACCTTGACGCGTGCGTGCTTGATCGCGGAGAGGCTGTCCGCGACGACCGACAGACCGGCGATGCCGCAGCCGAGCAGCCGTTGGGCGGGGTGGTCGTGCAGTGCCATCTCGATGCGTTCGTAGGCGTACTTGTCGTGCATGTAGTGGATGATGTTGAGCGCGTCCACGTAGGTGCGGGCCAGCCAGTCGAGCATCCGGTCGAACGCGGCGCGGACCTCGTCATAGTCGAGGTACTCGCGCGCGAGCGGAGGACGGTGCGGTGCGACCTGTTCGCCGGTCATCTCGTCGCGGCCGCCGTTGATCGCGTACAGCAGCGCCTTGGCCAGGTTGACCCGCGCGCCGAAGAACTGCACCTGCTTGCCGACCTTCATGGCCGACACGCAGCAGGCGATCGCGGTGTCGTCGCCGAAGCGGGGCCGGATCAGCTCGTCGTTCTCGTACTGGATCGAGCTGGTGTCCACCGAGACCTTCGCGCAGAACCGCTTGAAGCCCTCCGGCAGCGCGGGCGACCACAGCACGGTCAGGTTCGGCTCCGGCGCCGGGCCCAGGTTGTAGAGCGTCTGCAGGAACCGGAAGCTCGTCCTGGTCACGAGTGGACGGCCGTCCTCGCCGATGCCGCCGATGCTCTCGGTGACCCAGGTGGGGTCGCCGGAGAACAGCTCGTCGTAGGCCGGGGTGCGCAGGAACCGCACGATCCGCAGCTTGATCACCAGGTCGTCGACCAGTTCCTGCGCCTGCGACTCGGTCAACCGACCGGCGTCGAGGTCGCGCTGGAGGTAGACGTCCAGGAACGTCGACGTGCGGCCCAACGACATCGCCGCGCCGTTCTGCTCCTTCACCGCCGCCAGGTAGGCGTAGTACAACCACTGCACGGCTTCACGGGCCGTGGTCGCCGGCCGGGAGATGTCGCCGCCGTAGGACAGCGCCATCTGCTTCAGCTCGTCGAGCGCCCGGATCTGCTCGGCCAGCTCCTCGCGGTCCCGGATGATCTCCTCGGTGGACGGGACGTCGTCGATCGCGGCCCGTTCGGCCCGCTTGGCGTCGATCAGCCGGTCCACGCCGTACAGCGCGACCCGGCGGTAGTCGCCGATGATCCGCCCACGTCCGTAGGAGTCGGGCAGGCCGGTGATCACCCCGGCGCGGCGGGCGCGCTTGATCTCGTCGGTGTAGGCGTCGAACACGCCGTCGTTGTGCGTCTTGCGGTACTTGGTGAACACCTCGCGAACGGCCGGGTCGAGCTCGTAGCCGTAGGCCTCCAGACTCGCCTCCACCATGCGCAGGCCGCCGTTGGGCATGATGGCCCGTTTGAGCGGCGCGTCGGTCTGCAACCCGACGATCAGCTCCTGTGCGCGGTCGAGGTAGCCCGGCCGGTGGGAGGTGATGGTGGACGGGGTGTGCACGTCCACGTCCAGGATGCCGCGCCTGCGCTCCTCGGCGAACAGCCCGGACAGGTCCCGCCACAGGCCCGTCGTCCGCTCGGTCGGCCCGGCCAGGAACGCGTCGTCGCCCTCGTAGGGGGTGTAGTTGTCCTGGATGAACCCGCGCACGTCGATGTCGTGCCGCCAGTCCACGCCGCGGAACCCGGTCCACGCGTCCAGCCGTTCCTCCACGGCGGTCATCGGGTCAGCACCACCTTCAGCGCGCCGGTCTCGCCGGCCCGCGCGAACACGTCGTAGGCGAGGTCCATCTCGTCCAGCGCGAAGTGGTGCGTGGCGAACCGCTCGGCGTCGAGCCGGCCGTTCGCCAGCATCGTGAGCAGCGTGGGTGTGGTCACGGTGTCGACCAGGCCGGTGGTGATGGTGACGTTGCGGATCCACAGCTGCTCCAGGTGCAGCGTGGCGGGCTTGCCGTGCACGCCGACGTTCGCGACCCGGCCGCCGGGGCGGATCAGCCGCGCGCACAGCTCGAAGGTCTCCGGCACGCCCACCGCCTCGATCGCGAGGTCCGCGCCCATGCCGCCGGTCAGCTCGGCCACCACCCGCTCGACATCGTCGGCCGCGTTGACGGTCAGGTCCGCACCGAACTGCTTGGCCGCCTCCAGCCGCGACTCGGCCACGTCCACCGCCACGACGTGGCCGGGGCTGTAAAGGCGGGCGGTCTCGATCGCGGCCAGACCGATCGGTCCGGCGCCCACGACGACGATCGTCCGGCCCGGCTCTACCTTGCCGTTGAGCACGCCGACCTCGTACGCGGTGGGCAGGATGTCCGACAGCATGACCGCGGCGGCGTCGGAGACGCCGTCGGGCAGCAGGTAGGTCGAGGTGTCCGCGAACGGCACCCGCACGTACTGCGCGTGCGTGCCGTCCACCGTGTGGCCCAGCACCCAGCCGCCCCCGCCCAGGCACTGCCCGTACACACCGGTCCGGCAGTACGAGCACCGACCGCACGCGCTGATGCACGACAGCAGCACCCGGTCACCCGGCTTGATCCCGGTGACCGCCGCGCCGACCCGCTCGACCACGCCGACACCTTCGTGGCCCAGGATCCGACCAGGCTCCACCTCGGGCACGTCGCCCTTGAGGATGTGCAGGTCCGTGCCGCAGATCGTGGCCGCGGTGATCCGGACGATCGCGTCGGTCGGGTCGACCAGCTCCGGGTCGGGCACGTCCTCCCACGCCCGTCGGCCCGGACCGTGATAAACGAGTGCCTTCATCGTCTCCTCCTCGAATTCCGTCCACTCCGAGCGTCCACCCGGGCCGGTCCGGGAGGCAGAGCCCGAGGTCCCGGCAGGACAGGGCAGTTGGCCGCTGTCGGCCGGTCCGCGGGAGGGGCAGCGTGGTGAGACGACGAAGCAGAGAAAGGTGGTACCGGCGATGGCACGGGCACTCGTGGTCTTCGAATCCATGTTCGGCAACACCAGGGCGGTCGCCGAGGCGGTGGGTGCGGCCTTGGCGGAAGGCAGGCAGGTCGACGTCGTGGAGGTCGCCGCGGCGCCGGACGTGCTGCCCGAGGGCGTCGACCTGCTCGTGGTCGGCGCGCCGACGCACGCGTTCAGCCTGAGCCGGGTTTCCACCCGCAAGTCCGCCGCCGACCAGGCGACCGGTGGACTGGTGTCGCGTGGACGCGGCGTGCGCGAGTGGCTCGACGCGCTCGCGCCCGTCGACCGCACTGTGAGCGCCATCGCGTTCGATACCAAGGTCAAGGTGGGATGGCTGCCGGGCTCGGCCGCCAAGGCGATCACCAAGCGCCTGCGGCGACTGCGCTTCACCCTCGCGGGCGCGCCGGTGTCGTTCTACGTCGGAGGCACCCCGGGCCCCTTGCTGGAGGGCGAGATCGAGCGTGCGACGGCCTGGGTCCGGACCATCCGCGCCACCAGCCGGACGTGACCCGCCTGGTCGTGCGGGGTGCGCTCACGACCGACAGGACGGCAGAGCACCAGCCACACCGCTGCGGACGGTGAACGGTCCGTGGTCCGCCGCGCGTGGTTTCCGGTCCGGTGTGCCGGGTAGGCGCTGGTGAGGACCCGCCGGCAAGGAGTGGCCGCCCACCGGAAGGCGCTGTCGACGGAAATCACCGGATCAGGGGAAGATTGCGATGAAGGCCCAGGACCTGATGACACACGCCGTGGTGACCGTGCGGCCGGGGATGGCCGCCAAGGACGCGGCGCGACTGCTGGTGGAGCACGGTTTCACCACGCTGCCGGTGGTCGAGGGCGGCGACCGCCTGGTGGGCGTGGTCGCCGAGGCGGATCTGCTGCGCAACCGCGTCCTCCCCGACCCGCGGACATTCGTGCACGGACAGCCGCCCGAGCCGCTCGCGCCGGCGTCGACGACCGTCGCGGAGGTCATGACGACCGACGTGGTCGCGGTCGACCCGCGCACGCACGTGTCCGAGTTGAGCAGGCTCATGCTGGACAAGCACCTGCGCGTCGTCCCTGTCGTGCGAAACGGCGTCCTCGTCGGCGTGGTCAGCAGGCGCGACCTGTTGCGCATGATCGCGCGGGACGACGACGTGATCGCGACCGACGTGCGGCACCAGCTGGCCGTCGCGGCGGGGCGCGTGCCGTGGCGGATCTCCGTCACCCATGGGGTGGTCACTCTTGCGGGTGAAGGTGCGAACGACGGGGAGCGGCACGTCGCCACCGTGGTGGCCGGTGCGGTGCCGGGGGTGGTCGGCGTGGAGGTGGCCGAGCCCGACGGCACCGCGTGAGGTGCACTGGCGTGTCAGTCGGGCACTGTGCTGTAGGTGATGTCCGCGTTCGTGTAGTCGAACTGGGCGTAGGCGAAGGGTCCGTCGGGCAGGTGCCAGACGGCGGTGCCGCGACGGGGGCGCATGCGGCCCGCGACCAGGCACCAGCCGTCGACGGGGGTGGACCAGCGGGTCTTGACCAGGCCCTCGGGCAGGTCCGCCCAGCGGTCGTCGGTGCTGAACTCGCGTGGTGCGCCTCGGTCGTCCACGGTGACCTGTGCGGTGACGGTGTTGTCGTGGTCGGTGAGGGTGAGGCCGAAGGTGTGCTCGTCGATCGGAGTCCACTCGACGGGAAGGCGCAGCAGCATCGACGGGGCCAGCAGGACGGCGTCGTCGAGGAAGGTGACCAGCTCGCCGAGGTCGAACTCGCGGCCCTCGCCGTCGGCGACGGGAAACAGGCCCAGGGCGGTGGCGTGCATCCGGCCGTGTCCGTGCTCGTAGACGTCCTGCGCCCGCACCGGGATGAGGTGCGCGAGCCTGAGGCGCAGGCGGAAGTCGCGGGTCAGGCTGGTGGCGTCGTTGTGCTGCTCGCTGGTGCAGGCGACCCAGCGCTGGTCCGGGCGGGTCCGGAAGAAGCCGTGCGCGGTGGCGTGGAACGACACGTCGGCCGGACGTCCCGGCACGAGGGCGAACCTCAGGTAGCGCTGTGCCGGCTCGGGCAGGTGGGCGAGGTCGCCCGCGGTGATCGGACCGGCGTGAATCGTGCTCGTCATGAGTGGCACCTCCACGTCTGAGCCTGCTCGAACCCCTGGGCGGGCGGCAGGGCCGAAGGCAACCGTCGGGAGAGGACTTCCGGCCGCGTCATGCCGGTGAGCCGCTCGTGCCGTCGACCATGCCCGGTCCGAACACCTCGTGGTGGATGCGGTCGGCGGGCACGCCCCGGCGCAGCAGGCCGTCCCGCACGTGACGCATGAACGGCAGCGGGCCGCACAGGTGCGCGGTGACGTCGTCGGGCAGCGGGAGGGCGTCGACGTCGATCAGGCCGGGCAGTCCGTCCTCGCCGGTCTCGTACCAGGTGAGCACGTCGGCGTCGGTCAGGCCGGTGGCGAGGTGGTCGACCTCGACGCGCAGGGCGTGCCGGTCGGGGGAGCGCTTGGCGTGCGCGACCACCACCTGTCGGGTGGGGTCGGTGCGGGAGATGTGGTCGAGCATCGCCGCGGTGGGGGTGATGCCGATGCCGCCGCTGACCAGCAGCACCGGTCCGGTGCCGGCGGCGAGGGTGTTCTCGCCTGCCGGTGGGCCGACCAGCAGGGTGTCGTCGGTGTGGACGTGGTCGTGCAGGTGGTTGGACACCGCGCCGTCCGGGGCGTCGCCGAGAGCGCGCACGCGGCGCACGGTAATCCTCAAGGAGCCGCGCGCCGGGCCCTGCGACAGGGAGTACTGCCGGGGCTGGCGTCGCCCGTCGGGCAGGTCGACGGCGACGGAGACGTACTGGCCGGGCGCGAAGTCGGGCACCGGGCCGCCGTCGTCGGGCACGAGCGTGAACGACACCGCGTCGACGGCCTCGTCCTGGCGCTTGGCCACCCGCCATCGGCGCCAGAGCGCCACGGGGTCGACGCCGCCGCGCTCGTACAGCCGTGCCTCGGCGGCGATCAGCTCGCACGCGAGCAGCCAGTAGACCTCGTCCCACGCGGAGGCGACCTCGGCGGTGACGGCGTCGCCGAGGACCGTGCCCACGGCGGCCATGAGGTGGCGGCCGACGATCGGGTACTGCTCGGCGCGGATGCCCAGCGACACGTGCTTGTGCGCGATGCGCTCGGCGATCGGGGCGAAGGGCGGGGCGGCGGGGTCGAGCAGGTGCTCGGCGAAGGCCACGACGGCGGAGGCCAGCGCGACGCGCTGTTGCCCGTTGGCCTGGTTGCCCTGGTTGAACAGGTCGAGCAGCTCGGGGTGGGCGGCGAACATCGACGGGTAGAACACGCCGGTGATCTGCACGGCGTGCTCGCGCACGGCGGGCAGCGTGGCGCGCACCACCTCGGCGGAAGCAGCGGACAGCACGGGTTGTCTCCTCAGGGTGGGGAGGGGGGTCTCGGCCACAACACTGGACAACGCCCGCCTCGGCGGCCAGGGATCATGGGGCCACCTCGGTCGGGACTTTGGCCTCTGCCGCTCCTCCGGGTGGTGCGCGGGCACATCGGGCACCTCGGAGCCGTGCCCGACGTCCCGGCCGCAGCGGGTCCGTCGACCCTGTTCCACCGCCCACCCGCGAGGTGGACTGGGGGGCATGGTGCTCGTGTCGGGAAGCCATCACACGCCCGAGGGTCGGCGTGCGCCCCTGGTGAACCGGGTGGTGCTGCGCCTGCTCGGCACGGTGGGACGCCGTGCGCTGGACGGCAAGGTGTGCGGGTTGCGGTATCGCGCGGGCGGTGGTGCCACCGTCGAACTGCCGGTGCAGTACGTCCGCGACGGCGACCGGCTGGTGGTGGTCGCGGGTCGGGCGTCGGGCAAGCGGTGGTGGCGCCACTTCCGCGTTGCTGCGCCCGTCGAGGTGCGGTCGGGCGGTCGGTGGGTCACCGCGTCGGGCGTGGTGCTCGACGCCTCGGAACGCACGGCAGCGCTGGAGGTCTACCGCCGAGTCTTCCCCCGGACCACCGACGACGTCCAGGTCGTGGCGATCATCGGCCTGCCCGCCGGCGGTCCGCCGTTGCGCGGACGGGCCCTGTTCCGCACCTGGTTCCCGCTCGTCACCTTCGCGGAGTTCCTCGGGTTCGCGGTGCCTGCGGGTGTCGGTGCGCTCACCGCGGACAAGGCAGCCGCGCTGGTCGTCCCGGCGCTTCTGGCCGCGGGCGCGGTCGAGGGGGCGGTGCTCGGATGGGGTCAGGCCACCGTGCTGCGGCGGGCACTGCTGGGGGTGTCCCGCTCGCGCTGGGTGGCAGCGACCTCGGGAGCGGCCGTCGTGGCGTACTCGGCGGGCCTCGCGCCGTCCACCTGGGCTGCGGGGATGGCGACGTGGCACCCGGTGCCGTTGGTCGTGGCGTCCGCCGCGCTCGGGTGCGTGCTGCTCGGGTCGATCGGCGCGGCGCAGTGGCTGGTCCTGCGCGGGCACGTGCCGCGGGCGGGCCGTTGGATCGTCACCACGGCGGTCGCCTGGCTGCTCGGGCTGGCGGTCTTCCTCGGGTTCACCATGCCGCTGTGGCAGCCCGGGCAGGCCCTCGCGGTCACCGTGGCCATCGGAGTCGTGGGCGGCCTGCTGATGGCCGCCACCACCGCCGCCGTCACCGGCTACGTCCTGCGACGCCTGCTTCCCGCGTCATCATGATCCGATGGACGTCAACGAGGTGCTGTTGCCCGGTGTGGGGCTGCGCTACGAGTTCACCAACGCCGACGGGGACCGGATCGGCGTGATCGCCCGCCGGGACGGCGACTTCGAGCTGGTCGCCTACCCGCCCGAGGACCCCGACGAGGGCCGGCCGCTGTTCCGGCTCACCCGGCAGGAGGCGGACACGGTCGCCGAGATCCTCGGTGCCCCGCGCATCGCCGAGCGGTTCGCCGACCTGTCCAGGGAGGTCCCCGGACTGGTGTCGGGCCGCGTGGACGTGCCGGCCGGGTCACCGCACGTCGACCACCCGCTGGGCGCGATGCGGGCGCGCACCCGCACGGGCGCGTCGGTGGTCGCGGTCGTCCGCGGCGAGGACGTCGTCGCCTCGCCCATGCCGACGGAGGTCATTCGCGCGGGTGACGTGCTGGTGGTGATCGGCACGGTCGAGGGCATCGAGGGCGTGCGCCGGATCGTCGAGGGCTGAGCACGGGTGCACACGTCACTGGCCCTGCTGCTGGAGCTGGGCGTCATCCTGGTGGTCCTCAGCGCGCTCGGCACGGCCGCCCGCCGGTTCGGTCTTCCGCCGATCCCGCTGTACCTGGTGGCGGGCCTGGCGCTCGGCGAGGGCGGCGTCGCTCCGGTGCCCGCGGCCGGCGGGTTCGTCGAAGCCGGCGCCTCGATCGGTGTCGTGCTGCTGCTGCTCACGCTGGGACTGGAGTTCTCCACCGCCGAGTTCACCCACAGCCTGCGCCGCCACGTGCCCTCCGCCGCGGTGGACCTGGTGCTGGGCGCGGGGCCCGGCGCGGGCGCGGGGTGGCTGCTCGGCTTCGACGCCGTCGGCATCGTCGCGCTGGCCGGCGCGACGTGGGTGTCGTCCTCGGGCATCATCGCCCGCCTGCTGGGCGACCTGCGCCGGCTGGGCAACCGGGAGACACCGGCCGTGCTGGCGGTGCTGGTCATGGAGGACTTCGCCATGGCCGTCTACCTGCCCGTGCTGGCCGTGCTGGTGGCGGGCGGCACGTGGTGGCAGGCGACGCTGGGCGTCCTGGTCGCGGTGGCGGCCGTCGCCGTCGCGTTCGTGCTGGCCCACCGCTTCGGCCACCACGTCAACCGGTGGCTGGCCCACCCCGACGCCGAGCAGCTCATGCTCCGGGTGCTCGGCACGACCCTCGTCGTGGCCGCCCTGGCCGAGTACGTCAACGTCTCCGCCGCCGTGGGCGCCTTCCTCGTCGGCCTCACCCTCACCGGCGAGGCCGCTGAACGTGCCCGCCAGGTGCTGGGACCGCTGCGCGACCTGTTCGCCGCGGCGTTCTTCCTGTCCATCGGCCTGGCCGTCAGCCTCGCCGACCTGCTGCCCAGCCTCCCGACGGCGCTGGCGCTGGCCGTGGTCGGCGCCGCGGGCAAGGTCGCCACCGGCTGGTACGCCGCCCGCCGCGACGGAGCCGCCCGCCGGGGCCGACTGCGTGCGGGCACCGCGCTGATCGCCCGCGGCGAGTTCTCCATCGTCATCGTGGGCCTGGTCGGCGCCGTCCAACCCGAACTGGGGCCGCTGGTCACCGCCTACGTGCTCGTCCTGGCCACCACCGGACCGCTGATCACCCGCTGGGCCGGCTCACCGACCGCAGGCCCACCCCGGAGAGGGTTCCGGCGGACCCCGATGTGAGGTCGGGCAGACCCACCGGCGCGGGCCGGGGGGACCGTCACGATCCCGCGCTTTCTCACCCGGACGTGCCAGAGCGGGCGAGCCGTCGAGCCCGCCCGCTCCAGTGGTCGTCATCGCAGCCAGGCGTGGTCGCGGACCACAGGCAGGGTCGCCCACCAGCGGCCGAGGCCCCAGGTGGCGCCCGCGCCGGCGAAGGCGACCGCGATCAGGGCGACGGCGTAGATGATGTGGTAGTCGATGACGGGGTTGGTGGACATGCTGGGTTCGCCGGCCGAGGTGAATTGGGCGAGTGGCCATTCGGCGGCCCACATGAGCAGCATCATGAGGGTTCCGGCGGTGGCGGCGAGGCGCAGGCCGATGCCCGCCACCACCGCGACGCCGATGGCGAGCAGGCCGAGCATGAACAGCCAGTCGGCCCACCAGGCGCCTGCCACGGCGTGGAAGGTGGACTCGAACGGTCCGACCGCGACCCGGCTGAGGAAGCCCTTGGTGGGCGACCCGCCGTTGATCCACGCGTTGGCGGCCTTCGTGGCGTAACCGAGGCCGAACAGCTTGTCGAAGAACGCCCAGAGGAACACGAACCCGGTCGTGATCCTCAGGACCGCGAGCGCGATGCCCCCGGCGTCGGCGCGGACCGCCGTCGTCGCGGTCGTACGGGCCGTGGCCTTTGTCGTGGCACCGGAGTGGCTGAGCGCTGTCATGGCTTCTCTCCTCTTGCTCTCGTCTTCGCCATGAGCTTCGCGCCGCCGACGGTCGTGCGACGCGGGCGAAGGTCCCTGATCGACTGGGACGTCCGGCACCACGTGAGGCTCGTGGTCGTCACGGGTCGACGTCCGGTGCGACCAGGGCGTGCAGGAGCTTGACGAGCTGGACCAGGAGGGCGATCGACACGGCGACGAGCACGATGGTCAGCGTCGTGCGTGTGATCGTCGTCCACGGGATTTCCGCGTCGTCGAACCGGAACGGCCACACCGCCGACATCGATGTCAGCGCGGCCAGCGTCGCCGTCGTCGTCAGCACGTCGCCGAGCAGCACCAGCCGGCGTCGGGGGAACAGCGCGCAGAGCGTGTTGACGACGATGCCGAGCACCAGCCCGACGTCGACCCACACCACCACGTCGACCGCGTCCTCGGTGAGGAACGGAACGGCACGCCACCCCGGTGACACGTTGACCAGGACCAGCAGGATCACGTTGACCACGGTGCCGACCAGATAGCCGGCACGTGGTCCAGTCGTGACGGTCGGTCGGATCGATGTGCTCGTCATCGTCTCCTCCTGACCGGTCAGGTCCGCGGTGGTTCGTGCCGCTCGACGTCGATCGACCACTCGGTCGCCAGGGCCGCGATCGCCGCGACGGCGGTCACGACGGGGGCCACGACCGCCGCCACGACGCCCGCCGTCACAGGGATCTCCATCACGGTGTGGCCCTTGTCGTCCTTGATGACCAGACGCCGGACGTTGCCCTCGTGGAGCAGTTCCTTGACCTTCTCGACGAGTGCTTGCCCGCGCAGGCGCGTGGTCCGCGGGGTTTCCAACTGCTCGGTCATGTCGAACCTCCGTTCCCGGTCACCTGGTCAGGTGCGCCGGCTCGTGGGTGACACCCTCGATGTCGGACGTCGCGGCGTCGAGGAGTTGGTGGGCGAGGTCGGACAGCGCCCTCGCGGTGGCGAGTTCGTCGCCGATCTCGGGGATGTCGGTGTCGGCCGGGTTCAGCCTTGCCGTGCCGACACCGACCAGGTGGGTGTCGTCGCGTGTGTGCAGGCGCGCCTTCGCCCTGGTCTTGTCGTCGTGCTCGTCGATGGTGACGTTGACGCGCCACTGCTTGGTCTCTCGCATCGGGTCCTCCTTCACTCTCGTGTCCGTGGTCAGCGGTCGCGGGGTTCGACGTGGTGCTCGATCCGCACGGCGACGCGCTCGAGCGCGGCTCGGTGGCGGCGTTCGTGGTGGTCGCAGAACGTCAACTGCCCGTCCCTCAGCACAATGCGCACCCGTCCACGCGCACCACACCGGTCACACCGGTCCGCGACGGGGTTGAGGCTGGTCGTGATGGTGTCGAGCGCGGCGGTCATGGCGTCCCTCTCTCCTTTGTGCTTTCCAGCCTTCTCCCGGGCGGTGCGGCGGTACAGGGACCTTCGACCCGCGCAGGCCGGGATCCGCGCCGAGTGCCGGGACTTGGCCCGTGAGGACCTCCGACCCTGGGGTTCGCGGTTCCGGAAGGCGAAGGTGGAAGCGCACGGGCAGGTGTTCGAAGCGTCACGTCCACCCGGAGGAGGAACCGCCATGACCAGTCGCATGAACGACCACGGCACACGCACGGACCAACCGAAGGACTTCGTGGTCTCGTGGCCCCCGGAGGCCGATCCTCCGGAGACCTTGGCGTTCCCGACGGTCCGGTCCGACACGCCGGCCGGAGAGCGTCCGCTCGACGGGTTCCACACGGGACGGCTGTGGACCGGTGGAGCCGCGACCGCGCTGGTCGCCGGACTGCTGGCGGTCGTCGGGATCCTCGTGGCCCGCGGGTTGCTCGACATCGCGGTGCTCGCACCGAAGGGCGAGGGCGCCTGGGGCAGCGCCAACACCTTGACCTACGCGCTTGTCTCGGCGGTGTGCGCGTTCGCGGCCACCGGCCTGGTGCAGTTGCTGCTGACGACCACCCCTCGTGCGGTCCGGTTCTTCACCTGGATCATGGTGCTGTTGACCGCGATCGCGGTGGTGCTGCCGCTGAGCCTCGACGTGGCCACCGAGAGCCGTGTGTTCACGGCCGTGCTCAACGCCGCGATCGGCTTCTCGATCACGGCGCTGCTGTCCGGTGTCGTGGGCAGCGCCCGCCGACGGTGGAACGCGTGAGCCGTACCGGACGCGTCCAGTAGACGAGGTCGGTGAGTCCTGATGCGACGGTTCCGTGCGCTCTCGCGCGAGCTGCTGCTGTTGATCGCGGTGAGTGCGCTGCTCGTCGGTGGCGGGATCGCCCGGTTGTCCGGGTCGGTTCCGGCGGATGTGTTGTGGGCGGCCGCGGCCGGTGTGGCGTTGGTCCCGGCGATCGCCTGGGTCGTGGCGGACCTGCGTGCCGGTCGGTGGGGCGCCGACCTGCTCGCCGTCCTCGCTCTCGGCGGCACGCTGGCCGTGGGTGAGTTCCTTGCGGGGGCGATCATCGCCGTGATGGTGGCCACGGGACGAGTGCTGGAGAGCGCGGCGCGCCGCCGCGCGCGACGCGACCTCTCCGCCCTGCTCGAACGGGCGCCGAACCGCGCGCACGTGCGACGGGGCGACCGGGTGGACACGGTGGTGATCGGTGACGTCCGGCGTGACGATCGTGTCGTGGTGCTTTCCGGTGGGATCGTGCCGGTCGACGGCGTGCTGCTCGACGGCGGTGTGTTCGACGAGTCGGCGCTCACCGGGGAGGCCGCGCCCGTTGCGCGTGTCCGTGGGGACTCGGTGCGCAGCGGTGTTGTGAACGCGGGGGCCGCTGCGGACCTGACCGCGTCGGCCACGGCCGAGGACAGCACGTACGCCGGTGTGGTGCGGTTGGCCCGTGAGGCTGCCGCGGGCAGTGCCCCGTGGCGAGGCTGGCGGATCGGATCGCGGTGTGGTTCCTGCCCGCGGCCTTGTTGCTCGCCGCGGTCGCGTGGGCGGTGACCGGGGACCCGGGACGTGCGGTGGCGGTGCTGGTCACCGCGACGCCGTGCCCGCTGCTATCGACGTGGCGGTGATCCTCAACGCGCTGCGCGCCCTGCGCAGCCCTGTCCGACGCCACGTCACCGACGAGGCCGACCGGCTGCTGCACCGGTTCGCGCACGAGCACGGGGAGCTGCTCGCCGCGCGCAACGCCGTCCGGCAGGCCGCCGACGCACTCTCGGACGGAGCCTGCCCGGAAGCCGACGCCGCCATCCGCCGGGCGCACCACCTGCTCGCCGAGCGGATCCTGCCGCACGAACGAGCGGAGGAGACCGAGCTGTACCCCGCGTTGGTCGGGCTCCTGAGCGGGCCGGAGAGCACGGTGACGATGAGCCGCGGCCACGCCGAGATCGAGCGCCTGGGCCGCAGGCTGGATCGGCACCTGCGCGAATCACCCGACGGTATCGAGCCGGAGCAGGTCGACGACGTCCGCGCCACCCTCTCTACGGACTGGACGCCGTGCTGACGCTGCACTTCGCCCAGGAAGAAGAGGCCTACTTCACCCTCGCCTCGGCTCATGAGCCGACGCCCCGGAGCTGAGGGCACCACCATCACCCCAGCCGCTCGGCCGCCCGGATAACGCGATCGCTCGGGCCGCTCGGCGCTGCCTGAGCCACACAGTCGTCAGCCCGATGGGCCTCCCGAACGTCGGGTGGCCGGCGGACGCCCGTCCGGGGTCGGCAGACGGATGGTGCAGGTGCTTCCCCCGGCCGCTCCCGACGCAGCCGTGACGGTGCCGCCGTGGGCCCTGACGACCGCGAGGCCGCGGCACCGCGTGCGCCACCAGGGTGGTCCGGGCGGTGGCCCGTGAGAAGGATCGGCCGTCGCAGGAGTCGGGGGGTGATCCCGAGTCCCTGTGTCGTGCCGGATCCACGACTCTGGCGTACCGCACGGCGGCGCCGTCGTGTGACGGTCGGTGCTCGGCGGTTGGTTTCACGCTGTCGAACCGTGTTGTCCACGTCGATCAACGCGACGGACAAGTGCAACCGGGTCTCACCGGACGTGTCGGCGCGGACCGCCGACATCCTGTCACCGCTCGTCCTCCTTTCCGCGCACCACCAGAACCGGGCACGGCGCTTGGTGGATGACGGCGCGGCTGGCGGAGCCGAGGGCGTAGCCGGTGAGCGAGCTCCGACCGCGACAACCGACGACCAGTGGTGACGACGCCGTCGAGTCGTCCGGTCCGCACCGTGGGTCAGGTGCCCTGTGGCACGCGGATGACGTCACCGGGGTTGATGACGTTGGGGTTGGTGATGGTGAGCGGGTTGGCGGCTACCAGTCGGTAGTAGAGGTTGCCGGAGCCGTAGTAGCGGGTGGCGATCGCCCACAGCGTCTCGCCCGCCGAGACGACGTGCTCGAGGTAGGAGTGGTAGCCGGGGACGATCTTGGAGCCGAGGACCACGGGGACGATCACCTTGTCGAGTTCCTCACCGTCTTTGGGGGAGGTGTGGTAGACCTCGATGAATACCCGGTTCAGGGTGAACGCCGCCCCGGTCACGTCCGCGGCGACCTGGAACTGGCCGTGTCCGCCGGTGCCGTCACCGGCCATGAAGTACCCGACCACCTCGTCGTGGCCCTCGTGCACGCGGTAGTTGAAGTTGGCCTCGAACGCGCCGCCGGCCACCCCGGCGAGTTGGATCACGTCGCCCACCAGGTCGTAGGCCTTCGGTTGTTGCACGTCGATCGACATGGTCACACCTCTCTTGTGGACATTCCCGTGGCGATGGCGGGATCACCGCGGAACGCGACCGCCTCGGTCGCGGCTCGAAGCCGATGACCACGAGCCTTCAACGACTCCTCCGACCAGTCTCGGACGCGCTGCGGCACGCCTCCAGGGCAGAAAGTCCCGGGATGGCGGGGAACCCGCCCCGAAGGACCGATCGACCGATGAATCCGGCAGCGGGCCGCACGCGCACGGGGCGAGAGGGGCGAAGTCGCCGCCGCGCCCGTCGCATTGCCGATGGGTGGTCGAGTCGAGGAGCAGGCGGTGCGGCTCGACGAACCCGTGCCCGTGCGCAGGTGGTCCACCGCTTCGTCGGCCCGCGTCCGGATCCGGTCGAGCGGCGGGTCGCGAACACGTCGCGTGGTCCGGCACACCAGCGGACGGCGAGGGGCACCGTCGGGCCGGGACTCCCGACCCTGGGATCCACACGGCGCCGGTGCCGGCGTTGGCGGTTAGAGGTCCGCGTCGAAGGGGGCCGACCCCTTCCGGGACGACGCCGGCGTGTGGGCAGCCGGTTGCCGCACCGGTGAAAGGCGCGGCGAGTCGGACTTCGTTGTGCCGTCACGTCCGTGGTGCCCTCCGGATTCGTCGTCCGAGGGCGTCCTCGGGTCGGGACTGCCGGACCGGCGGGCAACGGCGCCGCGAGACGGAACGGCTGCAAGCGGCGACCGTCCGCTCGCGAGCTGTGGACTACCTACCGGGAATATCGGACGCAGTTGCGGGACGAGTCGATACCCGTGCGTCGAGGCGGACCACCGCGACGTTGAGCCGATTCCGGCATCGGCCGGCGCACCGCCGTTGCCCGAGGTCGGAGGCCGCGGTGGGAAGTGCGTGTCCCGGTGTCGGGCGGTGTCCGATGCGCCCCGTGGTGGCCAGGGACGTTCGGAGCGTCGACCGGGGACCTTCGGCAGCGGCGTGGCCGATGCGGCCGGTGCATCGTGAGAGGGCGGGATGGGACCGGATGGAGTGCCGTCATGAGCGGTTTGATCGTCTGCGGCATCGCGGTCTTCGGGCTGTTGCCGGAGGCGGCGTCGATCAACGTCCTGAAGCGGCGTGAGCAGGGACCACCCCGTGCGCGTGCCGGTCCGAGTGAGCCTCCCGGCTTCCGCCGTGCCGTCCAGGCACCTGTTCAGAAGCGACTGAAAGAGGAGCGATGACGATGCCCAAGTACGTGTACGACTTCGCCGAGGGCAACCGGTTCATGGCGGACCTGCTCGGCGGAAAGGGCGCCAACCTCGCGGAGATGACCGTGATGGGGCTCCCCGTGCCGCCCGGGTTCACGATCACCACCGAAGCCTGCCGCGCCTACCTGGCCACCGGTGCGGTGCCGGAAGGGCTGGCCGCGGAGGTGGACGAGCACCTGCACGCGCTGGAGCGGGCGATGGGCCGCAAGCTGGGGCAGGTCGACGAGCCGCTGCTGGTCGCGGTCCGCTCCGGCGCCCGGTTCTCGATGCCCGGCATGATGGACACGGTCCTGGACATCGGGTTGACCGACGACTCGGTGGCCGGGCTGGCCGCGTGGGCGGGGGACGAGCGGCTCGCGTGGGACTCCTACCGCCGGCTGGTGCAGATGTTCGGCACGACGGTGCTGGGTGTCGACGGGGAGCACTTCGCCGCTGCCCTGCGGGAGGCCAAGCGGGCCAAGGGCGTCACCGGCGATCTCGGCCTGGACACCGCCGACCTGCGCGCGCTGACCGCGACGTTCAAGGACATCGTCCGCGAGCACACCGGCCGGGAGTTCCCGCAGGACCCGCGTGAGCAGTTGGACATGGCGATCGCGTCGGTCTTCGCGTCGTGGCGCACCGAGCGCGCCCAGGTCTACCGGCACGCCGAGCACATCCCGGAGGACCTGGGCACGGCGGTCAACGTGTGCGCGATGGTGTTCGGCAACCTGGGTGACGACTCGGGCACCGGTGTCGCGTTCACGCGCGACCCGGCCACGGGTGCGCCCGGCGTCTACGGTGACTACCTGCCCAACGCCCAGGGCGAGGACGTCGTGGCCGGCATCCGCAACACGCTGCCGCTGCACCGCCTCGCCGACCTGCAACCGAGGGGTCACGAGCAGCTGATGGGGATCATGGCGACGTTGGAGGAGCACTACCGCGACCTGTGCGACATCGAGTTCACCATCGAGCGCGGCAAGTTGTGGATGCTGCAGACCCGCGTGGGCAAGCGCACCGCGGCCGCCGCGTTCCGCATCGCCGACGCGTTGCGCGAGGAGGGCTTGATCGACGACGACGAGGCGCTGCGGCGGGTGACCGGCGCGCAGTTGGCCCAGCTGATGTTCCCGCGCTTCGGCGACACCGACCGGGCACCGCTGGCCACCGGTATCGCCGCGTCGCCCGGCGCGGCGGTCGGCGAGGTGGTGTTCGACTCCGCGACCGCGGTCCGCCGGGGCGAGGAGGGCGCGGCGGTGATCCTCGTGCGCCGCGAGACCAACCCCGACGACCTCGACGGGATGATCCACGCCCGAGGGGTGCTCACCAGCCGAGGCGGCAAGACCTCGCACGCCGCGGTCGTCGCCAGAGGTCTCGGCCGGACCTGCGTGTGCGGTGCGGAGTCGCTGACCATCGACGCCGAGGCCCGCCGCTTCACCACCGCCGACGGCACGGTGGTCGCGGAAGGCGACGTGATCTCGGTCGACGGGACCTCCGGCACGGTGTACCTCGGCGAACTGCCGGTGGTCCCGTCCCCCGTCGCCGACTACTTCGAGGGCCGCCGCCCCGCCGAGGGCGACGACCTGCTGCGGGCCGTGGACCGGATCATCATCCACGCCGACCGCCGGCACCGGCTGGAGGTGCGGGCCAACGCCGACACCCCCGAGGACGCCGCCCGTGCCCGCCGCCTCGGCGCCACCGGCATCGGACTGTGCCGCACCGAGCACATGTTCCTGGGCGACCGCCGGGTGCTGGTCGAGCGGCTGATCCTTGCCGGCGACGAGAACGCCCGTGCCGAGGCGCTCGCCGCGCTGCTCCCGTTGCAGCGCGCCGACTTCACGCGCATCTTCGAGGAGATGGACGGCCTGCCGGTCACGATCAGGCTGCTCGACCCGCCGCTGCACGAGTTCCTGCCCGACCGCGTCGAGCTCACCGCTCGCGTCGCGGTCGCCAATGCGCTCGGCGAGACGGACGCACCGGAGGACCTGCTGCGCGCGGTCGACCGGCTGCACGAGCAGAACCCGATGCTCGGCACCCGCGGCGTGCGGCTCGGGCTGCTCATCCCGGCCCTCTACGACCTGCAGGTCCGCGCGATCGCCGAAGCCGCGGCGTCGCGGATTCGGGCGGGCGGGAAGCCGCACGTGGAGATCATGATCCCGCTGGTCGGCGACTCGCGCGAGTTGGAGGTGGTCGCGGCGCGGGCCCGGCGAACCGTCGCCGACGTCGCCTTCGAGTCCGGCGTGGGCATCCAGTACCGCATCGGCACGATGATCGAGCTGCCACGCGCCGCGGTCACCGCGGGCCGCATCGCCGGGACCGCCGAGTTCTTCTCGTTCGGCACCAACGACCTGACGCAGACCGTGTGGGGCTTCTCCCGCGACGACGTCGAGGGCTCGTTCTTCCCGGTGTACGAGGCCGAGGGCGTGTTCGACGTGTCGCCGTTCGAGACGATCGACCGCGAAGGCGTCGGCCGGTTGATCCAGATCGCGGTGAGGGAGGGCCGTGCAGCGCGTCCGGACCTCGCACTGGGCGTGTGCGGCGAGCACGGTGGCGACCCCGCGTCCATCCGGTTCTTCCACGAGGTCGGCCTCGACTACGTGTCCTGCTCACCGTTCAGGGTGCCCGTCGCCCGCCTTGAAGCAGGCCGTGCCGCGGTCGGCGAGGCCGACGCGACCACCGACAACCGTTAACAAGGGCCCGTCGACAGGACGCTCACCGGAGAACGTCCTGTCGACGGTCTCCCGGACGTGCGCGGGGTGCTTCGGCTACTTGGGGTCGTTGCGGACCTCGACACCACCGAACAGCGCCGTGGCGTTGACCTTGAGCACGGGCGCGTCAAGGGCGTTCGCCGTCTCGCGTTCGGTGTTGTCGTCGTAGCCGCCGAAGAACGGCAGTCCTCCCATCGAGACGCGCCACCCCCTCGGAACGAGGATCTCCACGCCGCCGAACAGCGCGAAGGCGTCGACAGAAGCTTCGTCGTCGATGTGCGCGTCGCGGAGGTCGAGGACCGCTCCGCCGAACACGGCCGACACGCTGGCGCGGGTCAGGTGCTCGGCGCGGCTGCGTACCTTCGTGCCGCCGAACAGCGCCACGGGCACGCCGATGTCGTCGGTGTCGTGGTGGTCCGCCGTGTGGAGGGTGCGCAGTCCGGCGAGAACGGCGACGCCGACGAGCAGCAGCAGGACCGGCCACAGCAGGTTGCCGGTGGTCCACCCCTGGCGGTCGGCCAGGAGCACGAGCCCGATCGCGCTCACCACGGCCGGGCCGAGCGAGACGTGCTTCTGGGTGAGCATGGCGGTGAGGCCGACGCCGATGACGGCGATCGGCCACCAGTCGCCCAACGTGGTGCCGAAGTCGAGGACGTCCGTGGCGTCGAGCACGCCGAGCACGCCGAGCGTGACGAGCACGGTGCCGATCCAGATCCGCACGGGCTTCATGATGGTGCCACCTTCCGGTCCTGGTGCCGTTCGAGGGTGATGGTCCAGCCGCACGAGAGGGCGGCGATGGCGGCGACCGCGGTCACGATCGGCACGAGGGCGCCGAGGACCACGCCGGCGATGACCGGCATCTTCACCACCGGATGACCGTCGTCGTCCTTGACGACGACGTACCGGGCGCCGGCTCCGCGCGCGAGTTCCTCCGCCTTGTCGACGATCGCCTGACCCGTGACCTGTGCGGTGTAGGTCCGTTCCTGTTGTGTGGTGGTCATATCCGTCTGCTCCTGTCATCGTGTGACGTCGTGGCGTTGGAACACTGCAATTGCCGCGCCCATCAGGACTGCTGTGACGAGCAGCAGCACCGCGATCCCGCCCCAACCCGGGTGACCGGCGAGCGCGTCGTCGATCCCGGCGTGGTGGAAGGGCGAGAGCACTCGCCACGGCCGCAGGTCGTCGCTCAGCGCGGACAAGGCGTCAAGCAGGAACGCGGGCAACGCGACACCGACCGGCACCGCCACCGCCCACCCCGGACGGCCGGTCGTCGCACCCACCAACAGGGCGAGCGCCCCGAACGGCAGCGCGACGACCGCCGAAGCGGCGCACGCGGCCATCAGGCCGGGAACCGGCACGTCCAGACCGGCCATCCGGCCACCGACGACGAGCACGGCGGCCAACGCCGCCGTGACGGCCAGCAGGCTCACCACGATCGCGAGTGCTTTGTCCGCCAGAACCCTGGTGCGGGACACCGGGTTGGCCAGGAGCAGGTCCAGGGTCCCGGCGCGCTCCTCGGCCGCGGTGGCGCGGGCGGCTTGGCCGATCACGACGCCGAGCAGCACCAGCGGCGCGAGGAAGCCGAAGACCTCGGCCTGCACGTACCCGACGCCACTGGTGAACGAGCCCTGCACGCCGAACAGCGCCTTGAACGCCTCGGGGTAGGCATCGAGGAGTTGGTCGAGGTCGGCGCGGGCATTGCGGACCGCCGGGTAGACGGCCAGCTGGAGACCGACGCTCGCGACCAGTACCGCACCCCAGCCCAGCGCGCTGCCCCGGTTGTCCCGCAGGGTCTTCCCGATCAGCTCAGCGGCCACGGTCCTCGCCCTCCACGTAGTCGAGGAAGATCTCCTGCAAGTCGGGTTCCTGACTGGTCACGTTGACCAGGGAGTACAACGCCGCGGCACGGACCAGTTCGCCGACCGGGCCCACGACCCGGCAGTGCACGGACATGCCGTCGGCACGCACCTCGCGCACGCCGGCGACGCCTTCGAACACCGAGGCCGGCACCGGCTCGGCGAAGGTGAATGTCAGGGCACGCAACGCCTTGGCCTTCAACGCGTCGACCCGCGCGTCGACGACCAGGGTCCCCGAGAGCAGGATGCCGACGCGGTCGGCGACCTGCTCGACCTCGGACAGCACGTGCGAGGAGAACAGGGCGGTGCCGCCGTCGGCGGCGAACTCGCGCAGGTGTGCGTGGAACTCGCGCTGGGCCACCGGGTCCAGACCGCTTGCGGGCTCGTCGAGGATCACCAGCTCGGGGTGGTGCAGGAAGGCCTGCACGATGCCCAGCTTCTGCCGGTTGCCCTTGGACAGCTCGCCCGCGCGGCGGCCCAGGTCCAGGTCGAGCCGCTTGGCCAGCACGCGGGCCTCGGTCAGGTCCGGGTGCCCGCGCAGCCCCGCGAACAGCCGCAGGTGCTCCTCGCCGGTAAGCCGGTCGTAGAGCACCAGGTCACCCGGCACATAGCCGATGCGCTGACGCGCCTGGACCGAGCCGGTGGCGAGGTCCTCGCCGAAGAGCACCACCCGGCCCCGCGTGGGGCGGATGAGGTCCATCAGCAGGCGGATGGTGGTGGTCTTGCCCGCGCCGTTCGGTCCGAGGAGCCCGTAGACCTCGCCGGCGTGCAGGTCCAGGTCGAGCTGGTGCAGCGCCCGCCGACGGCCGTAGTCCTTGCTCAGCTGTTTGGTGTGGACGACGACGGTCATCGGGTGCCACCTCGTTCGGCGTGTTCCTTGATCGACCGCAGGACCGCGTGTTCCAGCAACGTGACGAATGGGCCGGCCAGGTGCCAGTAGCGGCGCAGGCGTGCCCACGACCGCGGGTCGGTCGCGGTGGTCCGCGTGTCATAGGTCAGCAGCGTCCGCCGCTGCCCGTAGGGGACGACCGACAGGGAGCAGACGACCTTGCCGTAGCCCGGCCGGACGAAGTCGGGGAAGTCGCGCGCTTCGAGATCGCGGACGTGCACGAACGGCCGCCAGAACGTGCCGATGGCGCCGAACACGATCTCGGTGCCCGGCAGTTCGGCGAGGCGGACCCACCCCGAATCGGCGGGGATGTCGTCCAAGGTCATCCGGGCGTGCCAGGTGGGACGCCCCTTGAGCAGGTTGGGCAGCCTGCGCGCCCAGGTCATCGCGTCCAGCACGGGCCCGTGGAGGTCACTGAAGTCGAGCTCGCGCAGCGCGTCGTAGGTCGCGACCGGGTCGGCCTCGACCACGACGTGCGCGGACCGGGTGAAATCAGGCCGCGGCGCGAGCTGGTCGATCAGCAGCGGACGCGGGAGGGTGGAAGTCACGGCGGATCACCTCGGTTCAGGGGTTTCGCAAGAGGTCGCGCACGCGCCGGAACTCGTCCGCGTCGATCTCGCCCCTGGCCAGTCGGGCCTCGAGGACGCGCAGCGCGGAGCCCTGGTCTTCGTGCGGGCGGCGCATCGCCAACACGGTGATCGCGACCGCACCACCGAGCAGCAGGAGTCCGATCAGGGCCATCATCACGCTGCCGTAGCCGATGCCATACCCGTGATACCAGTGCATGACCACTCCTCTCGTCGACACCAGTAGCTCACCCGGCACCCCTCGGTGGATGCGGTCGAAGGCCCTCGACGAGCGGGGCACTAGGTCCAGCGATCGGAGTACAAGGACCCTGTGGTCTCGCACGCCACCGGGAGGACGCTGGCCGGTATGAAGAGGCACAAGACCTGGTTGGAGATGACCTCCGCGCAGCGGCGCGGCATCCTGGCGCTGAGCGCGGTCGAGGTCGCGCTCGCGGGCGCGGCGTGGGCGGACCTCGCGCGGCGGCCCGCCGAGGCCGTCAACGGCCGCAAGCGCTGGTGGGCCCTGGCGATCGCGGTGAACATCGTCGGCCCACTGACCTACTTCCGCTGGGGCCGCAAGGGGCACGCCCCCCGACCTCACCGGGACAGCGACCGGTGCAGGCGCCACGCGCCGAACGCGAACAGCACGACCGCGTAGCCGGCCAGCACGCCGATCTCGGGCAGCACGTCCACCAGACCGCCGTGCCGGGCCAGTTCGGCGAACGCGTTGTTCGCCCACGCGTGGGGCGTGACGAGCGCGATGGTCCGGACGGTGTCGCCGAACAGCTCCAGCGGCACCATCGACCCTCCCAGGGCGGCGAACCCGATGCCCAACATCAGCGCCGCCGCGCCGACCTGCTGCTCGGTGCGGAAGACCGCTCCCAGCACCATCCCCGCACCGCCCGCGACGAGCGCGAACACCAGCAGCAGCACCCCGGCGGCGATCGGATCACCCCAGCGGACGCCGAAGAGCAGCGAAGTCCCGGCGACGATCACGACGCCCTGCACCAGCGCCACCGCGACGCGGCCGAGTCCTTCACCGAGGACGATGGCCGTCGAGGTCGTCGGTGTGGCCAGCATCCGTCGCGACACACCGAGCCGTCGGGTCTCCACCAACGCCGCCGAGCCGGTGAGCGCGGTGAGGAACACGAACAGCAGCAGTTGCGTGGACGCGCTGGTGTCGAAGCGCCCGGCGCTCTCGGGGAACGCCGATCGGCCGCTGGTCGTGACCTCGACCGACACCGGCGGCACCGCGTCCACCACCGAGTCCACGACAGCCAACGCCGCCGACTGGTCCACGCCGGTCTGCGTCGAGGTGAACCGGGCCGCGGCGAGCCGCGCGGACTCGCGGGCCAGCACGTCGTCCACGGCCAGCCGCATCTGCTGCCCACCCTGGTCGGGCCTGGTCAGCAACCGCACCTCGGTCGGTGTGACGACCAGACCCGCGCTGACCTCCCCGCGTTCGACCGCGGTCCGCAACGCGGCGTCGTCGGCCGAGGTCTCCACCTGGAGCGCCCGGTCGGCGCGCAGGGCGTCGAGCAGGTGCGCGTCACCGCCCACCACGCCGAGCTTGGGCGTCACCCCGCCGCCGAAGGCCGCGCCCAGCACGAGCACGAGCAGGAACGGGAGCACGAACAGGAAGAACAGGCCGACGCGGTCGCGGAACATCCGACGCAGGTTCACCCCGGCGATCGCGAGCGCCTTCACAGCGCCACCGCCTTCTTCGTCATCAGCAACGCCGCGCCGATCGTGAGGACTGCGAACCCGCCCAGCGCGGCGACCGACGGCAGCACCGCGCTCACCTCACCGGCGGACAGGTCGGCCAAGCCGCGCAGGAACCACTGGTGCGGCGAGAAGCCCGCCGCTGCCGCCAACGCCCCGCCGACCTGCGCGACGGGGAAGAAGGTGCCGCCCAGCGAGCCGAGCGTGACCGCCACGACCGCCTGCCACCCACTGGCCTGCGCGGCCGTGCGCGCGAGCACGGACACCACGGCGACCGTTCCGGTGGCCGCCGGCACGCACACGGCGACCAGCAGCGCGACCCCGAGCGGGTTGCCCCAGCGGGCGCCGACGAGCAGGGTCGTGCCCACCACGAGCAGGGCCGTGCTCACCCACCCGACGGCGACGCTGGTCAGCAGCTTGCCCACCAGGATCGACGAGGGCCTCAGAGGCGCGGCGAGCAGCCTCGCCAGCGTGCCGTCGTGGCGCTCGTCCAGCAGGCTGGTGATCCCGAACTGCACCGTGAAGAACAGGAAGAACACCACCATGCCCGCCGCGTAGTACGTGGTGGTGTCGAGCTCGCGGCGCTCGGTCGGGTCGTCCACCACCGGCCGGGGGTCGGGTTCCGCGGCGGCCAGCCGGGCCAGTCCGGCCGGGTCGAGCGCCGATCCCGCCCGGACGGCGGCGGCCACCGCGACACGCGTCGAGTGCAACCCGTCGGTGAACGACGCGGCGATCGACCTGGCGACTTCCGTGCCGAGCGGGGCGTTCACGTCGCCCACCACCTCGATGGCGGCGGCCGTACCGGACAGCACGTCGGTCGACAGGTCGGCGGGCAGCAGGAACGCCGCCGAGACCTCGCCGTCCGCGACGAGCCGTCGCGCCTCGTCGGTCGTGGCCGCGGTGCGGACCTCGACCGCCCCGCTCTCCTCGGCAGCGGGCAGCACGTGCTCCACGAACGCGACCGCCACGGGTCCGTGGTCGTCGTCCACGACGACGTACCGGAAGGGCGACGAGCCGGACAGATCGCCCAACACCGGGTTGAGCACGAGGACCAAGCCGAGCGGGAGCAGCAGCCCGAAGAGGAACACGGACTTGTCCCGGGCGCGTTCGCGCAGGTCCTTCGCGGCGATGAGCACAGCGTGGCGCATCCGGCTCACTCCCTCAACGCTCGGCCGGTCAGGTGCAGGAACACGGCCTCCAGGTTCGGTTCGGCAACCTCGACCGACCGCACCACGACCCCGTCGACGCGCACGGAGGCGAGCACGTCGGGCAGGCACGCGCTCGCGTCGTCGACCACCAGGTCGATCTCGTGGCCGTGCGCGGCGGCCGCGAGCACGACGGGCAGCGAGCCGACCGCGCGCAGCGCCTGCTCGGTGTCGCCCTGCAACACCAGCGAGATCCGATCGTGCTCGCCGAGTCGGTCCACCAGCTCGCGCCGGGTGCCCTCGGCGATCAGCCGACCCGAGTCGATGACGCCTACCCGGTCGCACAGCCGTTCGGCCTCTTCCATGTAGTGGGTGGTGTAGAGGATCGCCATGCCGGTGGCCGCGAGCGCGTGGACGTTGTCCATGATCTGGTTGCGGCTCTGCGGGTCCACGCCCGCCGTGGGCTCGTTTAGCACCAGCAGCAGCGGCTCGTGCAGCAAGCCGATGCCGACGTTGAGCCGCCGCTTCATCCCGCCCGAGTACTCCTTGGCGAGGTCACCCGCCCGGTCCGCCAGACCCACGACGTCGAGCACGTGGTCCACGCGCCTGGTCGCGGCCCGGCCGGACATGCCGTACAGGCGGGCGAAGAAGCGCAGGTTCTCCCGACCGGTGAGGTCCGGGTAGAGCGCGAGTTCCTGCGGCACGTAACCGATGAGGCGCTTTGCGTCGGTGGTCTTGGTGGACAACCGCCTGCCATCCACCATGACCTCGCCCGCATCGCGTTCGAGGATCCCGACGGCCATCGAGATGGCGGTCGTCTTGCCCGCCCCGTTCGGGCCGAGCAGCCCGTAGGTCTCGCCGGCGGCCAGGTCGAAGCTCAAGCCGTCGACCGCGACCAGGTCACCGAAACTCTTGCGCAGGCCGCGACAGGTGAGCACCGTCCGCGTTGTCATCGTCCTTACCTCCCACCGGGACGATCACGACGGGGCAGTGGCCGTGCCGCAGGCAGTGCGCGGTCACCGAGCCGACGACCTCCAGTCCCGCCCTGCGGTAGCCGTGGCCGCCCAGGACCAGGACGTCGGCGTCCTTCGAAAGTTCCACCAGCACGTGTCCGGGACCGCCGGTCGGCACGAGCCGCTCGACGCCCTCGGCCTCCGGTCCGACTTCCGCCACCGCATCGCGCAGGAACCGCTCGTGCAGGCCGCGGAACGCGTCCGGTCCGGTCCCGAGTGGCGGTGACGCGTTCGTGGGCACGGGGTGCACTTGGCACACCGAGACCGCCGTCACCCGTGCGCCGTGCTCCTCGGCGTGCCGCACCGCCCAGGCCAGTGCCGCCTTGCTCGCCGCTGATCCGTCGACACCGACCACGATTCGCTTGAAACCGTCCACAGCAGGACTTCCTCTCTGAACGAGGGAGCAGGCGGACCGGGGGAGGGGAGGTCCGCCTGCTCCGGGGCGTCACCGCAGCCAGGCCTTGTCACGGACCTGGGGCAGGCGCGCCCATTGGCGGCCGAAGCCCCAGGTGTCACCCGCGTTGGTGAACGCGACGGTGACCAGGGCGACGGCGTAGACGATGTGGTAGTCGACGATGGGGTTGGTGGACATGCTGGGTTCGCCGGCTGAGGTGAACTGGGCCAGTGGCCATTCGGCGGCCCACATGAGCAGCATCATCAGGGTTCCGGCGACCGCGGCGAAGCGCAGGCCGATCCCGGCGATGACCGCGACGCCGATGCCGAGCAGACCCAGCATGAACAGCCAGTCTGCCCACGAGGCGCCGGCCCAGGCGTGGAAGGTGGACTCGAACGGGCCGACCGCGACCCGGCTGAGGAAGCCCTTGGTCGGCGACCCGCCGTAGAGGTACGCGCCGGCCGGCTTGGTGGCGTAACCCAGCCCGAAGAACTTGTCGAAGAACGCCCACAGGAACACGAACCCGGTCGTGATCCGCAGGACCGCGAGCGCGATCGCACCGGTGTCGGCGCGGGGCGCGGCCTTGGTGTCGGCAATGGCGGTCATGGCTACGTCTCCTCGTCTCGTGCCTCGTCCCCAGCCTGCTGGGCGCGGCTCACGGGCGACGCCGTCGAAAGTCCTCAACGGCCCGGGACGTCTGTCGCGACTTCCCGCATGACCTCGCGCACCAGCTCGGGGACGGCCGCGGCGACCGGTGGGCTGAGGCCGGGGCCGAAAGCCACGTCCGACACCTCCACGGCCAGCACGACCAACCGCCGCGGCAACCGGTCCAGCGCCTGCGCCAGCTCGACCGCTTCCGGAACGCCGAAGCCGTGCGAGCTGGTCGCGCTGCCACCGGCGTCGAGGAACGACACGCGGTGCACCCGCCCCGGTCGTGCGGGCGTGCACCGGACCGCGTCCACGACCACGACGAGGTCGGCGTCCGCCCACGCCTCCATCAGCCGCACCGGGTCGCCATCGGTGATCTCGGCGCGCACGCCGAGGGCGCTCACCGCGCGGGCGACAGCCGGACCGACCCCGTCGTCGCGGCGGAACTCGTTGCCCACGCCCACCACGACGGCCGTGCTCATCCGCGGTCCACGGTGAAGTCGAGGAAATGTGCCGAACACGAGATGCACGGGTCGTAGTTGCGGATGGCCCGCTCGCACAGCGACACCAGCGAGTGGTCGTCCAGGTGCAGGTAGGACGTCACCAGCCGGGTCACGTCGTCCTCGATCGCGGACTGGTTCTGCGAGGTCGGGGGGACGATGTCCGCCGTGACCACGAGCCCGCCCGGACCGATTTCGTAGCGGTGGTACAGCAAGCCCCGTGGCGCCTCGGTGATGCCGTGCCCCACGCCCACCATCGAGGGCACGTCCAGGAACGGCAGCGCGGGGCGTTGGTACTCCGCGATGATCCTGAGGGCCTCCTCGACCGCGTAGACCACCTCCACCGCCCGCACCACGATGCTGCGGAACGGGTTGCGGCACTCGGCGCCCAGACCGCCGGCCGTGGCCGCCTGCGCTGCGACGGTGGACAGCCGGTCGGAGTTGAGCGTGTACCTGGCCAGCGGACCCACCAGGTACATCCGGCCGTCCAGCCGGGCGTGCAACGCGGTCGAGTGCGGCACCTGGTGCTCGACCACGTGCTCGCCGAACTCGGCCGCGGTGAAGGACAGGCCGGTGGTGACGCGCGGTTCTCCTCGGTCGATCGGATAGCCGTCGGTGTCCCGCAACGCCATCAGGTCGTGCGGCACGTCGAGGTCTGGGAACTCGAAGCCCGCCACCCACTGCACCGTGGCGAGCGCGTCGTCCAGCGTGCGGCGCAGCCGCACCGCCAGTGGGCGCAGCTCGGCGGCGGTCGGCGCGCGGTAGAAGCCACCGACGCGGACGTTGACCGGGTGGATCGCCCGACCGCCTACCAGGTCCATGATGGCGTTGCCCGCCTGCTTGAGCGCCAGACCGCGTTCTACCAGAGCGCGGTGCTCGGCGGCCATCGCGATGCCGTCCGGGAAGCCGAGGAAGTCCGGCGCGTGCAGCAGGTAGATGTGCAGGGCGTGGCTGGAGATCCACTCGCCGCAGTACAGCAGTCGGCGCAGTGCCAGGACCTGCCCGTCGACCACGACGCCGCACGCGTCCTCGATGGCCCGGCACGCGCTGAGCTGGTAGGCGACCGGGCAGATGCCGCAGATCCGCGCGGTGATGTCCGGCGGTTCGAGGTAGTCGCGGCCGCGCAGGAAGGCTTCGAAGAACCGCGGCGGCTCGTAGATGTTCAACGCCACGCCCTCGACGCGACCGTCCTTCGTGCGCACGTGCAGCGCGCCCTCGCCCTCCACCCTGGCCAGGCCCGCGACCCGCAGCGTGCGGTTGGCGCGATGCGTCATGCCCACTCCCTCCCGGAGTTGAAGGCGCGGAACACCCGACCCACCTCGTCATCGGTCATACCGCTGCGACGCAGCAGCGGGATTAGGGCGGGCACGTTCGGGCGCGTCATCGGGCCGAAGCAGCCGTAGCAGCCGCGACCCACGGCCGGGCACAGCGCGCCGCACCCGGCGTGCGTGACAGGCCCGAGGCACGGCACGCCGTCGGCCACCATCACGCAGGTCAACCCGCGACGCTTGCACTCGGCGCACACGCTGGTGTCGGGCAGGTCCGGCTCCCGGCCCGCGAGGAACGCCGACAGCACCTCCAGCAGCTGTCCCCGGTCGATGGGGCACCCGCGCAGTTCGTAGTCCACTTCGACGTGCGCGGACACGGGGGTCGACGTCGTCAGCGAGTCGATCAGCTCCGGGGAGGCGTAGACGACGGACCGGAACTCGGCGACGTCGCCGAAGTTGCGCAGCGCCTGGATGCCGCCGCCGGTGGCGCACGCGCCGACCACGACCAGCACTCGTGACTGCTCGCGGATCCACCTGATCCGCCGCTCTTCCTCCGGTGTGGTGACCGATCCTTCCACGATGGAGATGTCGTAGGGGCCGGGTCGGGTTTCCGGTGTCACTTCGAGGAAGTGCGCGATCTCGACGCGGTCGGTGAGGACGAGCAGTTCGTCCTCGCAGTCCAGCAGGGTGAGCTGGCAGCCGTCGCAGGAGGTGAGCTTCCAGACGGCGAGGGTCGGCTTGGCCATCACAGCTCCTTCACGGACAGCAGGCCGGCGGCCACCGGGTAGTCCACGACCGGTCCGTCGCGGCACAGCAGCAGCGGCCCGAGCTGGCAGTGCCCGCACCGGCCGGTGCCGCACTGCATGTTGCGCTCCAACGAGACCTGGACGCGGTGGTCGGGCACGCCGCGTCCGATCAGGACACCGGCGCAGGCGCGCATCATGGGTTCCGGTCCGCACAGCAGGGCGATGGTGCGTCCGGGGTCGAGCGGCATGGCGGCGAGTGGTTCGGTCACGAACCCGATGCGGCCGGTCCACCCGTCGCCGGGCTGGTCGACGGTCAGCAGGACTTCGACGCCGGAATCGTCGTCCCACCGGCGCAGTTCGTCGCGGTAGAGGAAGTCGGTGGGCGTGCGGGCGCCCGCGACGAGCACCACCCGGCGGTAGCGGTGCCGGTGGGTCAGGGCATGGCGCACCGCGGGCCGCAGCGGGGCCAATCCGATGCCACCGGCGACAATCAGCAGGTCGTCCACGCCGTCGAGCCGCCACGCCGTGCCGAACGGACCCCGCACACCCAGCACGGTGCCCGGCGTCGAGTCGTGCAACGCCCGGCTGACCGCGCCGACCGAGCGGATCGTGTGCACCAGGTCGCCGGTCTCGGGGATGCCGCTGACCGAGATGGGCACCTCGCCCACGCCGTGCGCGTAGAGCATCGCGAACTGGCCTGGTCGGAACGGGGCCAGCGGCTCGTCCGCCGGGCGCAGCGTCAACGTCGCCGAGTCCGCGGTCTCCCTGGTCCGCCGCTCCACCCGGTACCGGGTCGGCAGCCAGGCCGCCGGCGGGATCACCGCGGGTTCCGATACAGGTCGAGCAGCCGCAAGCGGGTGGACTGCAGCCGGTTGAGCATGGCTTCGGCGAGCACGAGGGACAGCCGGTAACCCAGTGCAGGGTCTTCCTCGGCCAGCTCCCGCAACCGGGCGGCGTCCCACGCGATGGCGCGGGTCGGGGAGACGACCGTCGCCCCGAAATGCCACCGGTAGGGCGGCACGAACCAGGACAGGCCCAGCAGTTCGCCCGGCCCGATGCTCTGCACCGCCACGGATCCCCGGCCGGGCACCGGGATGTCCACCATCACGCAGCCGCAGAGCACCACCCGGGCGCGGTCGGCGGGCTGCCCCTCCTCGAACAGCCGCGTCCCCGGTCGGTGGGTTTCCAGTTCACCAGTGCCGGCGAGCACCGCCCGCTGGGTGGGGGTGAGCGCGCCGAGCAGCGGCACCGTGTCCAAGTCCGGGATCATGACGCCCCCCGCGCCAGGGCCGCGGCTTCTTCGGTGATGTCGATTCCCGCCGGGCACCAGGCGATGCACCTGCCGCAGCCCACGCAGCCGGACGTGCCGAACTGGTCGAACCACGTGCTCAGCTTGTGGCTCATCCACTGCCGGTAGCGGGCCGCGCCGGACTCGCGTACCGGGCCGCCGTGCAGGTACGAGAAGTCGGTCTCGAAGCACGAGGCCCACCGTTGCCGCCGCTCGGCGTGGCCGTCGGAGAGGTCGGTGACGTCCTCGACCGTGACACAGAAGCAGGTAGGGCAGACCATGGTGCAGTTGCCGCACGTCAAGCACCGCTCGGCGACGCGTTCCCAGTGCGCGGAGTCCCGGTTGGCGGCCAGCAGGTCGCGCAGGTCCGGTTCCGGCATGGCGCGGCCCATGCGCAGGCGCGCGACGTCGACGTCCGACCGCGCCAACTCTTCGTCTGCCGCGCTCGCCGGGGCGGCGTTCAGCCAGTCGAGCACGTCCTTCCCGGCGGGGGTGCCCGCCGTGGCGAGGAACCGGTGCCCGTCGGAGCCGATCCGCTCGGTGAGCGCGATGTCGTAGCCGTCCCGGGCGTCCGGGCCGCATCCCATGGACGCGCAGAAGCACAGCTCACCCGGTTCGGTGCACTGGGCGGCGACCACGAACGGAGCCCGTTCGCCGAGGACCTGGCACAGCTTGCCGATCGCGGCGAGGTCACACGGGCGCACACCGAGGAACGCGTAGCGGGGCCGCGTGTCGGCCACGGAGTGGAAGCCGTCGTCGTCGGCCGTCAGCAGGGTTCGGTGCGACGGGTGCAGGAAGGTCTTCCACGACTGCGGCCCGGCGGAGTGCCCGAACACCGCGTCGTCGTCCCGCCGCCGGACCCGGTAGTGACCTGGCCCGGTCTCCACGCCCCACCCGGCGGGCAGGTCGTCGGCGGTGTCCAGTTCCGCCAACGTGATGGCGTCGTCGCGCAGGACCGGTCCGACGACCGTGTAACCCTGGAAGCGCAGTTCCGCGATCAGCGCGTCGAGACCGGCCAGGTCGAGCACGGCACTCACGGCAGCGTCCCGGCGATGTGGCGGACCAGGTCGATGGTGCGGTTGGCATAGCCCCACTCGTTGTCGTACCAGCCGAACACCTTCACGATGGAGCCGGTTGCCTTGGTCAAGCAGGCGTCGAACACGCACGACGCCTGCTCGCCGATGATGTCGCGGGACACGACCGGCGCGGTGGTGTAGCGCAGGATGCCCTTGAGCCTGCCGTCGGCGGCTTCGGCGAACGCCCGGTTGACCTCCTCGACCGTGGCAGGCTTCTCCAGCAGCACGGTGAGGTCGGTGAGCGAGCCGTCCTCCACCGGCACGCGCACCGCGAGACCGTCGAGCCTGCCCGCCAGCTCCGGGATGACGAGGCCGACCGCCCTGGCCGCGCCCGTGGAGGTGGGGATCATGTTGACCGCCGCCGACCGCGCCCGGCGGAAGTCCTTGTGCGGACCGTCCAGCAGCGACTGGTCGTTGGTGTAGCTGTGGATCGTGGTCATCAGGCCCTCGCGGATGCCGAACGCCTCGTGCAGCACCATCGCCATCGGCGCGACGCAGTTCGTCGTGCACGACGCGTTTGACACCACGTGGTGCCGCTGCGGGTCGTAGGTGTC
This sequence comes from Actinosynnema sp. NPDC049800, assembly GCF_040656635.1. Taxonomy (NCBI): domain Bacteria; kingdom Bacillati; phylum Actinomycetota; class Actinomycetes; order Pseudonocardiales; family Pseudonocardiaceae; genus Actinosynnema; species Actinosynnema sp. NPDC049800. Next base: position 46,375 of record NZ_JBFAMT010000059.1, read on the forward strand.
CTCGTTGACGCCCATCACGATGGTGGCGTCGACGTCCCTGCCCGGCGCGGTGATCAGCACCTTGCGGACACCGTGCGCGAGGTGCGTGCCGGCCGTCTCGCGGGTGCGGAACCGGCCGGTCGCCTCGATCACGACGTCGACGTCCCAGTCGAGGGCGACCGGGTCGGCCTCCGAGGTGACGCGCACCCGGTGTCCGTCGACCACCAGCGCGTCCGCCTCGGCGCTCACCGCGTGTGCCCACGGCCCGTAGGTGGAGTCGAACGCCAGCAGGTGCGCGAGCGCTTCCGGGGTGGTGAGGTCGTTCACCGCGACGATCTCGATGCCCGTGTCGCCGCGGTCGAACACGGCCCGCATCACGTCCCGTCCGATCCGCCCGAACCCGTTGATGCCAACCCGAACCGTCATCTCGTCCTCCTCGGTGGTACTTCGATGCTCGTCGGGGACCGGTCGACTGGGTGAGTGGCGAAGGTCCCGGTCTGCTGGTCCATGGGTCCCTGGTGGGGTCAGCAGATCCTGGGCAGCTGTTCGCCGACGAGGACGTCCACGATCCGCGACGAGCCCACCAGGGTCCGCGCGGTCACGCGGCCCGCGCGCCCGCCGGTCACCCGGCCGATCACGGCCGTCCCGGCGCCCTCAGGCAGGGCGCGCATGGCCGCCAGCACAACCGGTGCGGACGCCGGGGCCACGAGTGCCACCAGGCAGCCCTCGTTGGCCACGTGCATCGGGTCCAGGCCGAGCAGCTCGCACGCCGATGCGACTGCACGCGGCACCGGAACGTCGGCCTCCACGATCTCCATGGCGACCCCGGACGCCTGTGCCAGCTCGTTCAGCGCACTGGCCAGGCCGCCGCGGGTGGGGTCGCGCAACGCGTGCACGTCACGGCCGCCGGCCTCGATCATGGCGGCCACCAGCCGGTGCAGGGGACGGCTGTCCGAGGCGATCTCCGCCTCGAACCCGAGGCCCTCTCGCGCGCTGAGGATCGCCGTGCCGTGCAGCCCGATCGGTCCGGACAGCAGCACCACGTCACCCTCCGCGCCGCCCGCAGCCGACGGCCACGCGTCGCGCAGCCGCACGCCGACACCCGTGGTGGTGACGTAGATGCCGTCCGCCGCGCCGCGACCGACCACCTTGGTGTCGCCGGTGACGATCGGCACGCCGACCGCCTGGGAGGCATTGGCCGCGGACCGGGTGATCTGCCGCAGCTCTTCCACCGGCAGTCCTTCTTCGACCACGTAGGCCAGGCTGAGCGCGATCGGGCGGGCGCCGCGCATCGCCAGGTCGTTCACGGTCCCGTGCACGGCCAGCGAGCCGATGTCGCCGCCGGGGAAGAACCTCGGCGTCACGACGAAGCCGTCGGTGCTGAACGCGAGGTCCGCGCCGGCCACCCCGATCACGGCGGCGTCCTCCAGCGGCCCGTCACCGCCGAGTTCGGGGGTGATGACGTCGGCGAGCAGCTCGGCCATGAGCTGCCCGCCGGAGCCATGACCCAGCAGGACGCGTTCGGTCTCCACCACGGGCAGAGGGCAACTGGTCATCTCGACTCCGATCCGCGCCCGGCGTTGTGGAACGCGGCGCAGGTTCCCTCGCTGGACACCATCGGTGCGCCCAGCGGCGTGCGGGGTGTGCAGGTGCGCCCGTAGGCTCGGCAGTCGGTGGGCAGCTTGGTGCCGCGCAGGATGTCGCCCGCGATGCAGTCCGGTGCCTCACGGGCGGTGATCGCGTCGGTGGCGAAGCGGCGCTCGGCGTCGAACGCGGTGAACTCCTCGGTCAACGCCAGGCCGCTGGCCGGGATGGGGCCGACACCGCGCCACGTCCGGTCGGTGACCCGGAAGACGCGCCCGATCACCTCCTGGGCGGAGGTGTTGCCGGACCGCCGCACCGCCCTCGCGTACTGGTTCTCCACCTCGGCGCGGCCGTCCTCCAGCTGCCGGACGGCCATCAGGATGCCCTCCAGCAGGTCCAGCGGTTCGAAACCGGTCACCACGATCGGCACCCGGTAGCGCTCGGCGATGGGCTCGTACTCCGTCCACCCCATCACCGCGCAGACGTGGCCCGCGGCCAGGAACGCCTGCACCTGGTTGTCGGGCGCGTCGAGCAGCGCGGTGATCGCGGGCGGCACGAGGACGTGGCTGACCAGTGCGCTGAAGTTGGCCACGCCCGAATCGGCGGCGTGCAGCACGGCCATCGCGTTGGCGGGCGCGGTGGTCTCGAAGCCGACGGCGAAGAACACCACCTGCCGGTCCGGGTTCTCCTGCGCGATCCGCACCGCGTCCAGCGGCGTGTAGACCACCCGCACGTCCGCGCCCCTCGCCTTCAGGCCCAGCAGGTCGCCGGTCGTGCCCGGCACCCGGAGCATGTCGCCGTAGCTGGTGAAGATCACGTCCGGTCCGCCCGCGATGGCGATGGCCTTGTCCACCACCTCCAGCGGCGTGACGCACACCGGGCAGCCGGGGCCGTGGATCATCCGGACGCCTGTGGGCAGCAGCTCGTCGATGCCCTGCCGCACGATCGTGTGCGTCTGGCCGCCGCACACCTCCATGACGGTCCACGGGTGGTGGGCGGTGGCGTGCAGTTCGGCCAGCAGCCGGCGGGCCAGTACGGGGTCGCGGTACTCGTCCAGGTGCTTCACGACGGCCCCAGTTCGGTGGCCAGGGCGTCGGGCATGGCCCGCAGCACGGCGAGGGTCTTGGCGGCCTCGACCTCGTCCACCAGGCTGATGGCGAAGCCGACGTGCACGATCACGTAGTCGCCGATGGTCGCGTCCGGCGTGTAGACCAGGCACACGGGTCGGCGCAGCCCGTCGAAGTCGACGGTGCCACTGCGCAGGCCGGTGTCGTCGATCGCGACGATCCGGCCGGGAATGCCGAGGCACATCGTCCTTCACCCCCTCAGTCGGGCCGCGGCGACCACGGCCTGTCCGTAGCTGATACCGCCGTCGTTGACCGGCACGCGCTCACCGACGTGCACCTCGAACCCGGCGTCCGCGAGCTCGCGCACCAAGGCGGTGGTCAACCGGCTGTTCTGGAACACACCGCCGCCGAGGCACACGGTGTGCACGCCGGTGGCGTCGGCGGTCTGCTCGACCAGCGCGCGGGTGGCGTGCACGAGCGTCGTGTGGAACCGGGCCGCGACCACTCCGACCGCCTGTTCGGAGAGCACCAGGTCGCGCAATGTCGGCACGGGGTCGTAGACCCACAGCGAGTCGCGACGGTGCAGTCGCCACGACAGCGGCTCGCCGTCGGGATGGCCGGAGGCGGCGGCCTCCAGCAGCACTGCCGCCTCGCCCTCGTAGCTGTTGACGTCGCACACGCCCAGCAGGGCCGCAGCGGCGTCGAAGAGCCTGCCGACGCTGGAGGCGAGCGGGCTGTTCACGCCCTGGACGATCATCCGACGCACCAGCTCGACCTCCCGCGGCTCAACCCGGTCCAGCAGCGCGGCGGACCTGATCGGCCGAACGCCGAAGTCCTCCGCGCCGAACAGGTAACCCAGCGCCATCCGGGCCGGCCGCCGCACGGCCGCCTCACCGCCGGGCAGCGGTGCGGCGCCGATCCGACCGACCCTGCGGTAGGACCGGTAGTCGGCTAGCAGCACCTCTCCACCCCACAACGTGCCGTCGTCGCCGAAGCCGAGGCCGTCGTAGGCCACACCGATGAACTCGCCGCGCACGCCGTGCTCGGCCGCCGTGGCCACGACGTGCGCGTGGTGGTGCTGCACGGCTACGCGGCGGTCGGCGGGCCACCGCCCGGCGTGCCCGGTCGACAGGTAGCCGGGGTGCAGGTCGTGCGAGCAGTACCGAGGTTCGACGTCCTGCCAACGGCACAACGTCCGCGCGGTGTCCTCGAACGCCGCGTAGGTCTCGACGTCGGAGAGGTCGCCGACGTGCGGGCCGACCACCGCGTGCTCGTCGACCGCGAGCGTCGTCGTGTGCTTGAGCTGTGCCCCGACCGCGAGGACGGGCTCGGCAGCGGGAACGGGCAGCGGCAGCGGGTCGGGCGCGTAACCCCGCGCCCGCCGCAGCAGCGCCGTACCGCGGACCACCGAATCGTCGTAGCGGGAGCGGATCGGCCGGTCGTGCGACAGGATGCCGTCGACAAGCGGGCCGAGCACGGTGCGGGCATCGTCGTCGCGGGTGATGATCGGCTCGCCCGACCGGTTGCCGCTGGTGACCACGAGCGGCCGGTCGAGGTCTGCCAGCAGCAGGTGGTGCAGCGGGCTGTAGGGCAGGAACAGGCCGATCTCGGTCAGGCCGGGCGCGACCGAGGGCGCGAGTCCCGCATCCGTGCGCCGCGGCAGCAGCACGATCGGCGCGGCGATCGAGGTCAACGCCGTGTCCTCCTCCACCACGGACAGCGCGTGAGCGGCGGCGTGTGACGGGACCATGACGGCGAGCGCCTTGGTGGGTCGGTGTTTCGCGGCACGCAGCCTGGCCACGGCCGCATCGTCGGTCGCGTCGCACGCCAGTTGGTAGCCGCCGATGCCCTTGACCGCCACCAGTCCGCCACCGGCCAGCGCGCCGACGGCGGTCCGCAACGCGTCATCGCCGGACAACGCGCCCCACGACAGCGTCGGACCGCAGTCCGGGCAGGCGATGGGCTCGGCGTGGAACCGTCGGTCGCCCGGGTCGTGGTACTCCGCCGAGCACGCCGGGCACATCGTGAACCGGCGCATGGTCGTGCGGACCCGGTCGTAGGGCAGCGCTTCCACAATGGTTGCCCGCGGCCCGCATTCGGCGCAGTTGGTGAACGGGTAGCGGTACCGGCGGTCGGCCGGGTCGAACAGCTCCGCGAGGCAGCGCTCGCAGGTGGCCAGGTCCGGCGGCAGCCACCGGGGGCCGGGGCCGCCGTCGGCCGCGCTGTCCCGCACCACGAATCCGGGCGGTGGCGCCGCCTCGGCCGGCAGCGGCGACACCGTCACGGACTCGACGTGCGACACCGGCGGCGGCCGCTCGCCGACCAGCCTGCGGAACTCGGCGAGAGCCTCCGGCTCGCCCGCTGCGGTGATCACCACGTGGCCGTCGACGTTGCGCACGTCCCCGTCGATGCCCAGCGCCGACGCGTGGCGGTGCACGTGGGGCCGGAACCCCACGCCCTGCACCGTTCCCCGCACCTCGATGCGCTGGACCTGCTTCACCGCCGTCGCTCCAGCACCAGCCGTCGCTCGGCCGCACCGGTCACGGCCCTGGCGGCGGCGACGGGGCTGACCGAGACCGACGTGATGCACAGGCGGACGAGGTGCTCGACGAACTCCGCGATCGCGAAGTCGTGCGCGCCCTGTCCACCGAGAGACCTGCCGCAGCCGCTCATCTCGGCTCCCACTGGTCGATCAGCTCGGTGACCGCGCGACGGGGTGTCGGCGGCAGCGGGTCGGCGTTGAACGCGGCCCAGCCGACGCGCAGGAGGATCTGCGGGCAGGAGGTGCCGTCCAGCACCTCGTCGCGCACCCGGTCCCTGGTCTCGGCGACCTCCAAGGGCTGGCTGAGCGGGCACGTGGCCAGGCCGGCCGCGGTCGCCTCCAGCAGTACCGCGCTCATGGCCTCGCCGGCGCGCAGCAGCGACAGCCGGTCGTCCGAGGACGTGGCGAGGACGAGCAACGAGGCGCCGTCTTCCTCCCACTCGTCCAGCCGCTCGTCGAGGAGCTCGCCGCCGGGGAATTCACGCAGTTGCACGTCACCGTGCTGCGGAACGCCGGCAGGCGCGTTGGCGGCGGGGACACCGTCGACGTTCGCGCGGCCGCCGCTCCAACGGCGGACCTCGGCCTGGTAGGTGGGGTCGGCGTCCTGCACGGCCGCGGCCCTGCCGATCGCAGTGGCGAGGTCGAAGCGGTCACGGGTGCCGGTCACCTCGTGGGCGGTGGCGTCCTCCTCGATGGCCCGTTCGGCCAGCAGGTCCAGCACCGGGCGGGGCACGTCCCAGGAGGAGAAGCGTCGGCGGTCCGTGCGGCGGCGCGGGATGGCCGAGGCCATCGCCACGTCGGCGTCGGTAGGTTCCCGTCGGGTGAACTCGACCGCTGCGAGGTGGTCGGGATCGGCCGGATTGGGCAGCCGGTGGACGACCGCGCGCCAGCCGAGCGCGGCCAGGGCGACGCGCAGGTGGTGCAGCGCGGCGCCGCAGCTGAGCAGCAGGTCCGCGCCGCGCGGGTCGGTGGCGGGCAGCTGCCGGGACGGGTCCGCGTACAGGTGCACGCTCCGGTCGCCCACTCGCCAACGCCACGGTTGGGTGTTGTGCACCGAAGGCGCGCGACAGGCCAGGGCCACCGCCGCCGCGATCGTTTCCTCGTCCGGCCGGCTGCGGTCCATCCGACTCACCTCCACGCTGTTGGTCTCTGTGGTTCGCTTTCGACCGTGGCACCGGCGGTGGGTGCTCTCGCAGGGTCGGAGGTCCCGATCCACCAGGGACCGACGTGCCGTGCCGGTGCCGGAGGACCAAAGGCATCGCCCGGAAGTGCCGATGCGCCCTGCCGACGATCGGCGGGTGAGCGGACCGTTGCGGGGTATGAACGCCGCAGATGTGATGACCCGGCCCGTCTACACGGTCGAACCGTCCACCACCGTGCGCGCCGCGAGCGCCGTCCTGGTCGACCACGGCTTCTCCGCGCTCCCGGTCGTCGGGCCGGGCGGGCTGCTGGTCGGCGTCGTGTCCGGCTCCGACCTGCTGCTCGCCAACCTCGAACAGGGCGTCGCCGCCACCGTCGACCAGGTGATGGCGACCAACGTCACCAGCGCGCCGCTCACCGCCACACCCACCGAGCTGGCCGGCGCGATGCTCGGACACCGGCTGCGTTGCCTGCCCGTGGTGGACGCCAGGGGAGTGGTGGTCGGTGTGGTGAGCCGCGGCGACCTGCTGCGCGTCCTCACCCCGGACGACGACGTCCTCGCCGCCCGCGTCGACCGGCTGCTCACCGCCTACAGCCGCACCCGCCGCTGGGACGTCGACGTGGCCGACGGCCGGATCGTGGTGGCCGGCCAGTTCGACGACGAGGCCGAGCGCCGCGTCGTGACCGCCCTCGTCCGCACGGTTCCCGGCGTGGCGGGTATCGAGCTGCGTCCGGTTCCGGTGTCGACCGGGACCGTCTGACCTCACGGGTGCCAGGGCGGAAGGCCCTGTGCCGCCCGGGATCGCCGACGGGCCGTCCAGTGCCGACGCCTCTGCACCGCTCTCGCATGACGGACGACGCTGAGGTCGGAGAGATCCACAGAGAGGACGGATAGAGGGGAGATCCACGATGTCACGGTTACGGCGATCCATTGGCGCGCTGTTGTTGACGGTCGTCGTCTGCGCGGGAGCGTCGACGGGACCGGCGCTCGGCGACACCTCGGTGCCGTCCGAGCCCGCCGCGACCTCGCCGGCCGAAACGGAGCCGACCACCACCGCACCGGTCGAGACCTCGACGACGGTCCCGACCGAGTCGATCACACCGACCGGTTCGCCCACGACGACCCCGAGCACGCCGTCACCCGCACCCGCCGACCCCACGGCTGCGGAACCCGTTCAAGGATTCGTGGACCTGGTTCTCGCGGTCGTCTTCGACAAACCGGAGTTCGTCGCGGACGAGCCGGTCACCGCACGGGCCACGGTGACCAACGTCGGCACCGCGCCGGCGAGCCGCGTGACCATCGACTCGACCGGGAACGTGGCGGGCGAGCGCTACTGGGAGGAGATCGGGTACTTCGGCGTGCGCGTCGAACCCGGGCAGACCGTGCAGGCCACGTACGTCGGTCGGGTGACGACGACGGAGTACCCGGCGTCGATGGTCGTGACGATCAGGTCGCTCGACGAACCGGACGCGAACCCGGCCGACAACGTCGCCACGATCAGCGCCCCGGTCACCGTCGTTCGCGGCACCTTCACGGGAACCGTCTACGCCGACCGCAACGGCGACGCGACCATGAACGCGGGCGAAGCCCTCACCGACCTCCCGGTCGAGGTCAGAGGCGGGCGGCCGGCCGGCTTGTACACCACGAGAACGGACTCGGCCGGCCGTTTCACGTTCCGCGACCTGCCCCGCGGCGACTACGACGTCCTGTTCGGCACCGGTGAGGTGTCGTTCCCGCCGAAGACGGTGCGGGTGGACGGCGTGCGCGACCCGGACCTGCTGTTCCGCGGTGCCCTCTGGGTCGAACCGGTCCTGACCGCGTCGGCGACGCTCGACCGGCAGACCTACCGCATGGGCGACATCGCCCGCATGACGCTGACCCTGACCAACAGCGGCGCGGTGTCGATCCCGGCAGTGCTGGCGTCGTCGTGGGCCAACGGCGGCGTCCAGGTGGACCTCGGGGACCTCGACAACCCGGGCCCCGGCGTCACCGTGCCCGGGAACGCGACCCTGACCATCGACGTGCCGATCCCGATCGGTGACGCGGTCGCCGACTACGGCTACCTGTCGGTGGAGTGCGTGTTCGGCGCGCCGCCCGTCTACAACGGCAACGTCCGCACCACCGTGCGCGCCAAGGTCCTGGGCGCGGTGGCGCCCAGGGTCACCGGCTGGGTGGCGCAGGAGCGCTTCGTGCCGCGACCCAGCGTGTTGGGCGGTCCCTACACCGGCCCGGCGGTGCCCGGCTTGAAGGTGTACCTCAAAGACCGGGACACAGGTTCGGTCGCCGCCCGCGCCACGACGAACGCCCAAGGCACCTTCGAGTTCCGGGACGTCCCGGCGGGTGAGTACGTGTTCGACGTCGTCGGGCCCTGGAAGGTGATCTTCGGAGGCACGTTCTTCATCCGGGCGAGCGCCGAATCCTGGCGCACGGTGATAGTGACCCCGGGACCGGACCGGCCCGAACCCGATGTCACGCCCCCGCCCGACGTCACGCCCGCGCCCGGTGAACCACCCGCGCCGGGTGCCGGGCCGGCGCGTCAGCCCACGGCCGCCGACCTCGCCGCGACGGGCGTGAACGTCACCTGGCTCGCGTTGGGCGGCCTGCTCACGCTGCTCATCGGGCTCGGCCTGGTCGTGCGCTCCGGTCGCAGGCAGATCTGACTGGGTGGTGCACCAGTCGGGGGGCGGGGGGGGGGCCCGCGCCGCCCCGGGGGGGGGGGGCGCGGGCCAGGCACAAAC